>NZ_BAAANN010000003.1:0-364197 GCF_039529815.1 Amycolatopsis minnesotensis
GCCCGGTCCCATCCCGAACCCGGAAGCTAAGCCTGGTAGCGCCGATGGTACTGCAGCCGAAGGGCTGTGGGAGAGTAGGACGCCGCCGAACACCCTTTCCGTAGGGCCCGTTAGGATAGCCAATCGGCTCGCCTAACGGGCCTTACGTGTGTCTGAGGTACTTTTTCCGTGGCAGGAGGCCAGGTGTCCGAGTTCGGTCGACGTGACTCTGAGGACGAAGGTGCGTCCGGCCGTCCAGCTCGTCGCGACGACAAGCCCCGCGGTGGCCGATCCGGTGCGCCGCACGGCGGCAACCGGAACGTGGGCGGGAGGCAGGACCGTGGCGGCCGCGACAGCAGCCACCAGGGGCGCCCCCGCCGTGACGACCGGGGTGACCGCGGCGAACGTGGCGGCAAGCCGCCCTTCGGCCGCGACGCCAGGGGCGGTGACCGTTCCCGCGGCGACGCGCCGGAGACCGGCCGGCGACGCTTCGGAGATGATCGCAAGGGCCAGGGGGACGACCGCCGGTCCGGTGGTTACCGCGGCGGGAAACCCGGTGACAAGCCCAGCGGCAAGGCACCGTACGGCCGCGACGACCGGCGCGAAGGCCAGCCCCGCCAGGGCGGCCGATGGGAAGACCGTGGTCCGCGCACGGGCGGCCCTCGTGGCGACAAGCCCGCCTACGGCACCCGTGGCCGCGACGACAAGCCGCCATTTCGTGACCGTGGCGACAAGCCCGCCTACGGGAATCGCGACCGGCCCGACAAGCCGCCGTTCCGTGACCGTGGTGACAAGCCCGCCTACGGGAATCGTGGCCGCGACGACAAGCCGCCGTTCCGTGACCGGGGTGACAAGCCCGCCTACGGGAATCGCGACCGGCCCGACAAGCCGCCATTTCGTGACCGTGGTGACAAGCCTGCCTACGGCACCCGTGGCCGCGACGACAAGCCGCCATTTCGTGACCGTGGTGACAAGCCCGCCTACGGGAACCGGGCGGACAAGCCCGCATTCCGCGACCGCGGCGACAAGCCTGCCTACGGCAACCGGGACCGGGCCGAAAAGCCGTCGTACGGCGACCGTGGTGACAAGCCCTCGTACCGAGATCGCGGTGACAAGCCCGCTTACGGCAATCGCGACCGCGCGGAGAAGCCGTCGTACGGTGACCGGGGCAAACCGTCGCACGGTGCTCGTGGCGACAAGCCCTCGTTCCGCGACCGCGATGACAAGCCCGCCTACGGCAACCGCGACCGGCGCGAAGGACCGTCCCGCGATGCCCAGTCCCGCGGAGACGACCGGCGCGGCGCGGGCCGTCCTCGCGAAGCGCGCGACGGCAAGCCCGAGTTCAAGCCGCGCCGCGACACCCGCTCGCCGCACGTGAACGCGTCACCGCTCGACGACGAGACCTTGGCGAAGGAACTGCTGGAAGCGCCGGAACTGCCCGAGGGCGTCGAATTCTCCGATCTCGACGAGGAAGCCCGCCGGGAACTCCGCACGCTGCCCAAGGCGCTCGCCGAAACCGTCGGGAAGCACCTCGTCGCGGCGGGCAGCCTGATGGACGACGATCCCGACACCGCGCTCGAGCACGCGCGCTACGCGAAGGCCAAGGCGTCGCGCGTGCCGATCGTGCGTGAGGCGCTCGGACTCGTCGCCTATCACACGGGCAACTGGGCGGAGTCCCTTTCCGAGCTCCGCGCGGTCCGCAGGATGACGCGCAGCGAAACGCACATCGCGATCATCGCCGACGCCGAGCGCGCGCTGGGCAGGCCCGAGCGCGCGCTCGACCTGGCGAAGGAAGCCAACGTCGGTGCGCTGCCCCGCGAGGTCCAGATCGAGCTGCGGATCGTCGCGGCCGGCGCGCGCCGCGACCTGGGCCAGCTCGACGCGGCCGTGGTCTCGCTGCAGGGCGACGACCTCGACACGCGCAAGCGCGAAGTGTGGAGCGCGCGCCTGTTCTACGCCTACGCGGACAACCTCGCCGCGGCTGGGCGCACGGACGAGGCGGTCCGCTGGTTCATGAACGCCGCCGAAGCCGACGACGAGGACACCACGGACGCCGCGGAACGCGCCGCCGAGCTGGCTGATGGCTGACACGCTCCTCAGCGCGCACGACGGCCTGCTGTTCGACCTCGACGGCACCGTCTACCACGGCACGCGGGTCATCCCCGGCGCACCGGAGGCGGTGCGCGCCGCCAGGGACGCGGGCACGCCGGTGCGCTTCGTGACGAACAACGCCTCGAAAGCCGCCGAAGACGTCGCCCGGCATCTCGCCGGAATCGGCGTCTCGGCCGAGCCCGCCGAGGTGAGTACGAGCGCGCAGGCGGCGGCGAAGGTGCTCGGTGAACGCCTGGCCCCCGGTTCGCGGGTGCTCGTGGTCGGGACCGGCTCACTGGCCGACGAAGTGACGGCCGCCGGGCTGACACCGGTCCGCGAGGCCGGTGACGACGTCGTGGCCGTCGTGCAGGGGCATTCGCCCGACACCGGCTGGCGGAACCTCGCCGAGGCGTCCGTGGCCATCAGGGCGGGCGCGCTGTGGGTCGCCTGCAACGTCGACGTGACCCTGCCGACCGAACGGGGCCTGCTGCCCGGCAACGGGTCGCTCGTCGGCGCGTTGCGGGCCGCTACCGGGGCGGAGCCGGTGGTCGCGGGCAAGCCCGCGTCGCCACTGCTCGACGCGGCCGCGGAGTCCTGCGGCGCCCGGCGCCCGCTGGTGATCGGCGACCGGCTCGACACCGACATCGCGGGCGCGGTGACCGCGGAGATGACCTCGCTGTGCGTGCTCACCGGTGTCGCGACCCCCGCCCTGCTGCTCGAAGCCGCCCACGGGGAACGGCCGGACCACCTCGGCCGGGACCTGTCCGCGCTCACCGAACCCGTCGAGCAGCTCACGATCGGGCGACGCGACGGCTGGGACGTCCGCGTGGACGGTGAAGCGCTGCGCGTCCGCGGTGACGGCGGCGCCGACGAGCTGGACCTGCTGCGCGCGCTGTGCGCGGTGGCATGGGAGTCCGGTGTCACTGCCGTCCGGGCTGAGGGCGGCGAAGCGGAGGCCGCGTTGTCGGCCCTCGAAATAGGCTGAGCCTCGGACGGCCCCCGGCCAGGATCGGTTAGCGTTGGGGGGTGCAACCGAACCCCTTCCCGCGTCCGTTGCCGGGCCCGCCGCCCAGCGCGGACGCCCCCGCCCAGCAGACCGACCCGTGCGCCGGGATCGACGAGGCCGTCGCCGGGCTGGACGATCTCGAGCAGGTGCCCCTCGCCGAGCACGTGGAACGCTTCGACGCCGTGCACACCGAGCTCACCGTCGCGCTGTCCAGCATCGACAAGGTCTGAGGACATGGCCCGAAGGGCTCGCCTCGACGCCGAACTGGTGCGCCGGGGCCTCGCCCGGTCGAGGGAGCAGGCGAGCACGCTCATCAGCGAGGGCAAGGTCACCGTGGGCGGGATGGTCGCGAGCAAGCCGGCCACCGGCGTGGACGCGGCGGCCGCGATCGTGGTGCGCACCGGGGACGATCCCGGCTGGGCGTCGCGCGGCGCGCACAAGCTGCTCGGCGCGCTGGAGGCGTTCGGGCCGCGCGGCCTGACCGTCGAAGGCAAGCGCTGCCTCGACGCCGGCGCGTCGACCGGCGGATTCACCGACGTGCTGTTGCGCGCGGGTGCGCGCGAGGTCGTGGCCGCCGATGTCGGCCGCGGCCTGCTCGACTGGCGGCTGCGCACCGACGAGCGGGTCGTCGTGCTGGACCGCACGAACGTCCGCACCCTCACCCCCGAACAGACCGGCGGACCGGTGGAGGCCGTGGTCGGCGACCTGTCGTTCATTTCCCTGAAGCTCGTGCTCCCCGCGCTCGTCGCGTGCGCGGAGCAGGGCGCGGACCTGGTGCCGATGGTCAAACCGCAGTTCGAGGTGGGCAAGGAGCGGCTCGGCAGCGGCGGTGTCGTCCGCGATCCCGTGCTGCGGGCGGACGCCGTGCTGGGCGTGCTCGGCGAGGCCGCGAAGCTCGGCCTGCGCCCGCTCGGGGTGGTGGCCAGCCCCCTGCCGGGACCGGCGGGCAACGTCGAATACTTCGCCTGGTTGCGCGCCGCCGGTGGCGAGTCCACGGTTGACGAGGTGACCGACGTGGAACAGCACGTCAGGACCGCGGTCCTGGAGGGCCCACAGTGAGTGAAAAACGCGAGGTGCTGCTCGTCGTGCACCCCGATCGCGACGCCACCCGCGACGCGGCCCGTGCGGTCGCGACGAGACTCGCCGACGCGGGCATCCGGCTGCGGGTGACCGACGAGGACGTCCGCGAGCTGATCGAACCCGCCGGGTTCGAGGGACCCACGTGCACGGTGGTCGCACCGCATTTCGACCCGGCGGACGGCACCGAGCTGGTGCTGGTCCTCGGCGGGGACGGGACGCTGCTGCGGGCTGCCGAGCTGGCGAGGCCGCACGGGGTGCCGGTGCTCGGCGTCAACATGGGCCGGGTCGGGTTCCTCGCGGAGGCCGATTCCGACGCGCTCGCCGACACCGTCGACCGCGTCGTCGAGCGCCGCTACCGGGTCGAGGAGCGGATGACCGTGGACGTCACGGTCACCGTCGACGGCGTCGCGACCATGAGCACGTGGGCGTTGAACGAGGCGAGCGTCGAGAAGAGCTCGCGGGAGCGGGTGCTCGACGCGCTCATCGAGGTCGACGGGCGGCCCGTGTCGTCCTTCGGCTGCGACGGCGTGCTGTGCGCGACACCGACCGGTTCCACCGCGTACGCGTTCTCGGCCGGCGGCCCGATCATCTGGCCCGACGTCGAAGCGCTGCTCGTGGTGCCGAGCAACGCGCACGCCATGTTCTCGCGTCCGCTCGTGGTGTCGCGCCGGTCGACGATCACCGTCGGCATCGATCCCGACGGGTCGCCCGCGGTGCTCACCTGCGACGGCCTGCGGCACGTCGAGCTGCCGCGCGGGGCGAGGGTCCAGGTGGTGTGCGGGCGGGTGCCGGTGCGGCTCGTGCGGCTGTGGGACGGTCCGTTCACCGACCGGCTGGTGCACAAGTTCGAGCTGCCGGTGAAGAGCTGGCGCGAACGCCACACGAGCTGAGCCGGAGGCCGCGGGCGCACCCCCGGCGCCCTTCCGCGGGCGGGCGAACGGATCCGTTCACCGGGATTTCGCCCTTTTCACCGCGCCACGGCCCCTGCCGTGCGCGTCCCGTCGGGCCAGGCCGCTACGGTGTCCTCGTGCTGGCCGAGATGCGCATCCAGGGCCTCGGAGTAATCGAGGACGCCCTGCTCGAACTGCACCCGGGATTCACCGTGGTCACCGGGGAGACCGGTGCGGGCAAGACCATGGTGGTCACCGGGCTGCACCTGCTCTCCGGCGGACGGTCGGAGGCGTCCAAGGTGCGCACCGGATCGGGGCGCGCCGTCGTCGAAGGCCGTTTCGACGGGGTGTTCGCCGAACACGTCGCCCGGATCGTGACCGACGCGGGTGGCGAGCCCGACGAGGACGGCAGCCTGATCGCGATGCGGTCGGTGAGCGCGGACGGGCGTTCGCGCGCGCACCTCGGCGGCCGGACGGTCCCGGTGAACGTGCTGTCCGATCTGGCCGACGGGCTGCTGGCGGTGCACGGCCAGAACGACCAGCTGCGGTTGCTGCGGTCCGCCGAACAGCGGGACGTGCTCGACCGGTTCGCCGGGGACGCGGTGGCCGAGCCGCTCGCGCGCTACCGCGAAGTCCGGGAGCGGTGGCAGGCCGTGGTCACCGAGCTGACCGAACGGCAGACCCGCTCGCGAGAACTGGCGCAGCAGGCCGATCTGCTGCGCCACGGGCTCGACGAGATCACGGCGGTCGCCCCGCAGGCGGGGGAGGACGCCGAACTGGCCGAGCAGGTCAAACGGCTCGCCGCGGCCGATGAACTGCGCGCGGCCGCGACCGCCGCGCACGACGCGGTCGCCGGCGCTGGCGACGGCGACCCCGACGCACCGGGCGCGCTGGGACTGCTGGGCGAGGCGCGGCGCAGGCTCTCCGGCACCGAGGACTCGGCGTTGCGAGACCTGGAGCCGAGGCTGGCCGAGGCCGCGGTGCTGCTCACCGACGTCGGCGCCGAGCTGGGTGGTTACCTGGACGGTCTCGAGGCGGATCCGCAGCGGCTGGAGCAGGTGCTCGCGAGGCAGGCCGATCTCAAGCGGCTGACCCGCAAGTACGCCGCGGACGTCGACGGCGTGCTCGCGTGGGCCGAGGACGCCTCCGCTCGTTTGTCCACAATGGATACCTCAGAGGGGGCGCTCGCCGAGCTGGCCGCGCGGCGCGACGAGCTGGCGGGGCAGCTCGCCGGGCACGCGGCGGCGCTGTCGAAGGCGCGCACCGCCGCGGCGGGCGAGCTGTCCAGCGAGGTGACGGCCGAGCTGTCCGGACTGGCCATGGGGCAGGCGGAGATCGAGGTCACCGTCGGGACCAGGGCCGCCGAGGCCTCGGACCCGCACGGGCTGAAGGTCGACGGTGCGCTGGTGCACGCGGGTGCCGACGGCGTCGACGAAGTGGAGCTGCGGCTGCGCGCGCACGGGGGAGCGCCGCCGCTGCCCGTGCACAAAGCGGCCTCGGGTGGTGAGCTTTCCCGCGTGATGCTGGCGATCGAGGTCGTGCTCGCGCACGCGGACACGGTGCCGACGCTGGTCTTCGACGAGGTCGACGCCGGGGTGGGTGGGCGCGCCGCGGTCGAGATCGGCAGGCGGCTGGCCCGGCTCGCGCGCAGCCACCAGGTGCTCGTGGTGACGCACCTGCCGCAGGTCGCCGCGTTCGCGGATCGGCACTGCGTGGTGGACAAGGGCACCGCCGACGGCATCACCCGCAGCGGGGTGCGCGTGCTGGAGCAGTCCGAGCGGGTGCTCGAGCTGGCCAGGATGCTCGCCGGGATGGACGACACCGAAAGCGGCAGGGCCCACGCGGAAGAACTGCTCGCCGCGGCGGAGGCGGACAAGGCGGCCGCGCCGAAGAAAGCGCGCGGTGGCAAGAAGAAGACGGTTTCCGCGGCGCGCAAACGGGGGAAATGAGCCCGCGGCGCACCGTTGTTCGTCCCCGGGTGAGCCCTAGCAGGTTTTCGAATCGGCGCCAAGAGGTGGCGGCCCGCTACGGCGTGGCGGCTCTGTCATCAGGTGTCCATTTGTCACCATCAGTCCCATGAAGCTCACCGGCTTGCTCGCACGGAACCAGGAGACGCTGCCCGGCATCACCGGGGTGGCGAGGGTCGACCGGCGTACCCGGGAGCTGCTGCGCCGGGTCGGTCCCGGCGACATCGTCGTGCTCGACCAGCTCGACCTCGACCGCCCCACCGCCGACGCGCTGGTGAAGGCGGAGGTCGCCGGGGTGGTGAACGCCTCGCCGTCGATCTCGGGCCGGTTCCCCAACCTGGGCCCGGAGATCCTGGTCGGCGCGCAGATCCCGCTGATCGACGGTGTCGGCGGCGAAGTGCTGCGCGCGGTCAAGGACGGCAGCAAACTGCGCCTGCACGAGGGCGGGGTCTACATCGGCGAGCGCAAGATCGCCGCCGGGGTCGAGCAGACGCGCGAGAGCGTCGCCGACCAGATGATCGAGGCGAAGGCCGGGATGTCCACCCAGCTGGAAGCCTTCTCGGCGAACACGATCGAGTTCCTCCGCCGCGAGCGCACGCTGATCCTCGACGGGGTCGGGGTGCCGGAGCTGCGGGTGGCGCTGCGCGACCGGCACGTGCTGGTCGTCGCGCCGGGCAAGGGGCACGCCGAGGACCTGAAGCACCTGAAGAAGTACATCGCCGAGCACCGGCCGGTGCTCATCGGCGTGGACGGCGGCGCGGACGCGCTGCGCGCGCAGGGGTACAACCCCGACGTCATCGTCGGCGACCCGCAGGCGATCGAGGCGGACACGCTCAAGAGCGGCGGCGAGGTCGTGGTGCCGGCGCAGCCCGACGGGCACGCGCCCGGCGTCGAGCGGATCCAGGACCTCGGCATCGGCGCGGTGACCTTCCCCGCGTCCGGCAACTCCGAGGACCTCGCGCTCCTGCTCGCCGACGCCCACGAAGCGAGCCTCGTGGTGACCGTCGGGTTCCAGGCGACGCTGCGGGAGTTCCTCGACCATGGCAGGGCGGGGTCCAACCCGTCGACGTTCCTGACCCGGCTGAAGCTCGGCACGAAACTCGTCGACGGCAAGGCCGTCGCCACGCTCCACCGCAGCAGGGTGTCGCTCGGCGCCGTCGTGCTGCTGGTGCTCGCGGCACTCGTGGTGGTGATCGCCGCGCTGCTGGTCTCCGACGTCGGCGATGTCTACCTCGACTGGGTCGCGCGCACCTGGAATTCGTTCACCGGCTGGGTCAAGGGGCTCTTCACGTGATTTCTCTGCGGTATCACATCGTCTCGATCGCCGCCGCGTTCCTCGCACTGGCCATCGGGGTCGTGCTGGGATCGACGGCGCTGAACGGGTCGCTGCTGTCGGGCCTGTCCGACGAGAAGGGCAAGCTCGCGTCGCAGGTCTCGGATCTGGAAACCCAGCGCGCGGCACTCGACGCCAGGCTCGCCGACGCCGACGCGTTCGCGGGATCGACCGGCCCCAAGGTCGTCGCGGGCGCGCTCGACAAGCGGTCCATCGTGCTGCTGACCACCGACGACGCCAAGCCGTCCGATCGCGACGCGCTCAAGCAGCTCGCCGGGCAGGCGGGCGCGACCGTCACCGGCGAGATCCAGCTGACCGCCGCGTTCTCCGACCCGGACAAGGCCGAGCAGCTCCGCCAGGTGGTCACCCGGCTGCAGCCCGCCGGGGCGAAGTTCCCCACCGCGGGCGACCCCGGCACCCTCGCCGGCGCACTGCTGGGCTCGGTCGCGTTGCTCAACAAGGACAACGCGCAGCCGCAGTCCACTCCGGACGAACTCGCGGCGGCGCTCGGCGGGCTCACCGACGGCGGTTTCGTGAAGCCGAGCGAGAACGTGCGGCCTGCGCAGCTCGCGGTCGTGCTCGCCGGCGGCAAGGCGAGCGGCGACGGCGCGGGCGACAAGGCCGCCACGCTCGCCCGGTTCGCCACGCAGCTCGACCGCTCGGGCGCGGGCGCCGTGCTGGCAGGCGACCCCGAGTCGGCCGAGGGCACCGGCGCGATCGGCAACGTCCGCGCGGACACCTCCGCCACCTCGATCCTGTCCACTGTGGACAACGTGAACACGGCGGCAGGCCGGGTCAGCGCGATCCTCGCGCTGCGCGAGCAGCTCGACGGCACCGCGGGCCGGTACGGCATCGCCGGCAACGCGCAGGCACCCGCACCCGGTGTGAAACACCCCGCGAACTGACTTCCGGCCGCGCTGACGCATGCCCTGCGGGATGCTCCTGCAGAGGTCGAGGCGAGGTCCGCCGCGCATTCCCTGAAGGTGCCCTTCAGCGCACGGGCGTCGCGGTGCCGTATGCCGTGAGGGGCGAGATTGCGGCGTCAGATTCCCCGGAGGGCGCCTTCAGGGATCAAGCCCCGGCGGCTCCACGGTCCCGCCCCCCATCTCACCGGAATCGGCGCGCGCGTCATCACGGTGCCCTTCGGGGCAGGCGCAGGCCCGGTCGTGCGCAACCGCGTCACGGGCGCAGCATCGTTTCCCACGCCGAGGTGAACCCCGGGAAGGTCTTGCCGACCGTCGCCGGGTTCTCCACGACAATCCCGTCGACGCGGAGCCCGAGCACCGCGCCCGCCATCACCAGCCGGTGGTCGTCGTAGGTGTGGAACACGCCGCCGTGCAGGGGAGCCGGGGTGATCCGCAGGCCGTCCTCGGTGTCGGTCACCTCGCCGCCCAGCGCGGACAGCTCGGTCGCCAGCGCGGCGAGCCGGTCGGTCTCGTGGCCGCGCAGGTGCGCGACGCCGGTGATCGTCGACGGGCCGTCGGCGAAGCACAGCAGCGCCGCCACCACGGGAGTCAGCTCGCCGACCTCGTGCAGGTCCAGCTCGGCACCCCGGACGTGCCCCGTCCCGGTGACGGTGAGGCCGTGTTCGTCGAGGGAAACCTCCTGGCCCAGCTCCACGAGCAGGCTCCGCAGCCAGTCACCCGGCTGGGTGGTTTCCGCGGGCCAGCCTTCGAGCCGGACGGTGCCGCCGGTCAGCGCGGGCGCCAGCACGAACGGGGCGGCGGTCGACAGGTCCGGTTCGACGGTGTACCCGGCGAGCGAGAGGCGCGCCGGCGGGACGTGGAACTCCGTGCCGTCGCGCTCGGGCGCGGCACCGAAGCGGCGCAGCAGGTCGAGCGTCATCGCGATGTGCGGCTCGCTCGGCGGCGTCCCGCCGACCAGCCGCACGGTGACGCCGTCGGCGAACGACGGCCCGGCGAGCAGCAGCGCGGACAGGAACTGGCTCGACGCCGACGAGTCCAGCTCGACGGTGCCGCCGGGGATCCCGCCGTGCCCGCGCACGGTGAACGGCGGCGCGCCACGGCCGCCGTCGTCGAGGTCGACGCCGAGATCGGCGAGCGCGCGCAGCAGCGGTGCGATCGGCCGCCTGCGGATGGCCTCGTCGCCGTCGAAGTGGACGGTCCGCGAACCGAGGCCCGCGAGCGCGGGGGTGAACCGCGCGACGGTGCCCGCGTTTCCGAGCGCCACAGCGACCTCCCCGTCGCTGTCCGTGACGATCGGGGAGATCCGGACGCCGTCCACGATGGACTCGTGCGCGCCGCCGAGCGCGTCGAGCGCGCTGAGCATCAGGCGCGCGTCGCGGGAGTCGAGCGGGGCCAGCACGTCGGTCGGGCCTGCGGAAAGCCCGGCGAGGAGGTACGCGCGGTTGGTGATGGACTTCGAGCCGGGGACGCGGACGACGGCGTCCACCCGATGCACCGAAAGGGGGGCCGTCCAGGTGTTTTCGGTGTTCGGTGCGGCGACGGGCTCGGGCACGGCGGTCTCTTTCCTGGAAGTCCGGCGAGGTGACTAGGCGAGGCTACCGAGCGCGCCGGACGCCGTGCGATAAGGTGGAAGCCCGTGGGACTTCAGCCGCGGACAGCCAAGTACGTCTTTGTCACTGGAGGCGTCGCCTCCTCTCTGGGTAAGGGGCTCACCGCCTCCAGCCTGGGCCAGCTTCTCACCGCTCGTGGACTCAGGGTCACGATGCAGAAGCTGGATCCCTACCTCAATGTCGATCCAGGCACGATGAATCCGTTCCAGCACGGCGAGGTGTTCGTCACCGACGACGGCGCCGAGACCGATCTGGACATCGGCCACTACGAACGGTTCCTCGACCGCAACCTCTCCGGATCGGCCAACGTGACCACCGGACAGGTCTACTCCGAGGTGATCGCGAAAGAACGCCGTGGTGAATACCTCGGCGACACGGTGCAGGTGATCCCGCACATCACCGACGAGATCAAGTCGCGGATCATGGCCGTCGCCGGAAGCGGCGACGAACCGCATCCCGACGTCGTGATCACCGAAGTCGGGGGGACGGTCGGCGACATCGAATCGCTGCCGTTCCTGGAGGCCTGCCGTCAGGTCCGCCACGACGTCGGTCGCGACAACTGCTTCTTCCTGCACGTTTCGCTGGTGCCGTACCTGGCGCCGTCGGGCGAGCTCAAGACGAAGCCGACGCAGCACTCGGTCGCCGCGCTGCGCAACATCGGCATCCAGCCCGACGCGCTGGTGTGCCGCGCGGACCGCGACCTGCCCGACGATCTCAAGCGCAAGATCGGGCTGATGTGCGACGTGGACACCGAGGCGGTCGTCGCCTGCCCGGACGCGCCGTCCATCTACGACATCCCGAAGGTGCTGCACCGCGAGGCGCTCGACGCCTACGTGGTGCGCAGGCTCGGCCTGCCGTTCCGTGACGTGGACTGGACGGTGTGGGGCGATCTGCTCGAACGCGTGCACAACCCGGCGGAGACCGTGCGGGTGGCGCTGGTCGGCAAGTACATCGACCTGCCGGACGCCTACCTCTCGGTCACCGAGGCCCTGCGCGCCGGCGGGTTCGCCCACCGCGCCAAGGTCGAAATCGTCTGGGTCGCCTCCGACGAGGCGACGACACCGGCGGGCGCGGCCGCCGCACTGTCCGGTGTGGACGGTGTGCTGGTGCCGGGCGGCTTCGGCGTGCGCGGTATCGAGGGCAAGATCGGCGCCATCACCTACGCCAGGACGCGCGGGATCCCGGTGCTGGGGCTGTGCCTCGGCCTGCAGTGCATGGTGATCGAGGCCGCGCGCAACCTCGCCGGTGTCGAGGACGCGGGCTCGTCGGAGTTCGACGAGACCAGCGGGCACCCGGTGATCTCGACCATGGCCGACCAGCGCGACGTCGTCGCGGGGGAGCGGGACATGGGCGGCACCATGCGGCTCGGCGCGTACCCGGCCAAGCTGCGCCCGGGTTCGCAGGTGGCGGCGGCCTACGGGGAGGTGGAGGTGTCCGAGCGGCACCGCCACCGCTACGAGGTGAACAACGCCTACCGCGAGCAGCTCGCCAACGCGGGCCTGGTGTTCTCCGGCACCTCGCCGGACGACCGGCTCGTCGAGTTCGTCGAGCTGCCTGCCGACGTCCACCCGTTCTTCGTCGGCACGCAGGCCCACCCGGAGCTGAAGAGCCGTCCGACGCGCCCGCACCCGCTGTTCAGCGCGTTCGTCGGCGCGGTGGTGAAGTACCGCACCGCGGACCGGCTCCCGGTCGAGCTGCCCGAAACGCCGGTGGCCGCGCGATGAGCGAACCGGGTACGCACGAGTTCACGGTGGCCTCGAGCGAGGTCGTCCACATCGGACGGGTCGTCGGGCTCAGGGTGGACGAGGTCGTGATGCCGGGCGGGGAGACCGCCCGGCGCGAGGTCGTCGAGCACCTCGGCGCGGTCGCGATCGCCGCGCTCGACGACGACGGCGCGCTCACGATGATCCACCAGTACCGGCACCCGGTGGGCAGGCGCCTGTGGGAGCTGCCCGCCGGGCTGATCGACCACACCGGCGAGGACCCGGTGGACGCCGCGCGCCGCGAACTCGTCGAGGAGGTCGGTCTGAGCGCGAAGCGCTGGGACACCCTCGTCGACGTGGCGGCGTCGCCGGGGTTCACCGACGAGGTGGTGCGCGTGTACCTCGCCCGTGAACTGTCCGATGTGGACAGGGAGGTGCTCGGCGAGGAGGAGGCGGACCTGGTGGTGCGCAAGGTTCCGCTCGCCGAGGCGGTGCGGATGGCGTTGGCAGGCGAGCTCGTCAACGGCGCCACCGTCGGCGGCGTGCTGGCCGCGCACGCGGCGTTGTCCGGTGCCGCGGAACTCCGCCCCGCCGGCGCGCCGTGGCGCGACCGGCCCAGCGCGTTCGCCCGCCGGACCGGCCGCTGAGCGCACCGCCCGCCGCAGAGCTGTCGGGACGGCGCCGGTCACCCTAGAGTGTCGGCGTGGCGGACGGTGTCGAAGTGAGCGCGGTGGTCGCCGCCTATCTTGACCACCTGACGGTCGAACGCGGCACCTCGCGCAACACCCTGGACGGTTACACGCGCGACCTGCGGCGCTATGCCGGGCACCTGGCGGGGTCGGGGGTCACCGACTTCGCCAGCGTCACCGAGGCCGACATCACCGCGTTCGGCGCGGCGCTGCGGGAGGGCGACGCCGAGCACCGCCCGCTCGCGGTGTCCTCCGCCGCGCGGGCCCTCGTCGCGGTGCGGGGCCTGCACCGGTTCGCGCACGTCGACGGGATCACCGAGGACGATCCCGCCCGCGAGGTGCGCCCGCCCGCCGCGGCGAAGCGGCTGCCGAAGGCGCTGCCCGTCGCCGACGTGCTGCGCCTGCTCGACATGCCGCCGCCGGACGGCGATCGCGCGCTGCGGGACAGGGCGCTGCTGGAACTGCTGTACTCCAGCGGCGCCCGGATCTCCGAAGCGGTCGGCCTCGACCTCGACGACATCGACGCGGACGAGCGCACGGTGCTGCTCGACGGCAAGGGCGGCAAGCAGCGCCTCGTCCCGATCGGGCGGCCCGCGGTCGAGGCGGTGGACGCCTATCTCGTCCGGGCGCGGCCCGCGCTCGCCCGCCGCGGGCGCGGTAGCCCGGCGGTGTTCCTGAACGCGCGGGGCAGCAGGCTGTCCCGGCAGAGCGCGTGGCAAGTGCTCAAGACGAACGCGGAGCGCGCCGGGATCTCGGCGAGCGTGTCGCCGCACACGCTGCGTCACTCGTTCGCGACCCACCTGCTGGAAGGCGGTGCCGACGTCCGTGTGGTGCAGGAGCTGCTCGGGCACGCTTCGGTGACCACGACGCAGGTGTACACCCTCGTCACGGTGAACACGCTGCGTGAGGTTTACGCGACCGCGCACCCCCGCGCGTTCGATTAGCGCAGTGGACCTGCTCGTGTTCGGCGAGCCGCTTTGGTGGGGCACCCGAGCGCGAATAGGCTGCCGGAGACCCGCCGAACGAGGAGCTTTCTCGCCATGTCGACACCTGAGGTCAACGCAGCCAGGTCGGCCGCGCAAGCGGGTTCCGCGGCCGCAAGCCTGAGCAAGGCGAAGATAGCAACCGAAGACAGGAATGCCGACGAAGACGTGACGGAAGTGCTGGACGCCAAGGCGAAGGAGAAGAAGCTCGGTCCGACGGGCCGCCCGTGGCGGGTGATCCCGGAGCCGCCCATGCTCGACCGGCACGGCCCGGCGACCGTGCTGGCGATGTGCAATCAGAAGGGCGGGGTCGGCAAGACCACCTCCACGATCAACCTCGGCGCCGCGCTCGCCGAGTACGGGCGGCGCGTGCTGCTCGTCGACTTCGACCCGCAGGGCGCGCTGTCGGTCGGCCTCGGCATCCAGCCGCACGAGCTGGACAACACGGTCTACAACGTGATCATGGAGCGCTCGGTGAACGTCACCGACGTGCTCCGGAGCACCCGTGTGGAGAACGTGGACCTGCTGCCGAGCAACATCGACCTGTCCGCGGCGGAGGTCCAGCTGGTCGCCGAAGTGGGCCGCGAACACACGCTACTGAGGGTCCTTCGTCCGGTGATGGACGACTACGACTATGTTTTGGTCGACTGCCAGCCCTCGCTGGGGTTGCTCACGGTGAACGCACTGACCGCTGCGGACGGCGTGGTCATTCCCCTTGAGTGCGAGTTCTTCAGTCTGCGCGGCGTCGCGCTCCTGATCGACACCATCGAGAAGGTGCGTGAGCGCCTCAACCCCAAGCTGGACATAACGGGGATTCTCGCGACCATGTTCGACCCGAGAACCCTGCATTCGAAGGAGGTCATGGCGCGCGTGGTGGAGGCATTCGGGGAGACCGTGTTCGACACGGTCATCAACCGCACCGTGCGATTTCCCGAGACCACGGTGGCCGGCGAGCCGATCACCCGGTGGGCTCCGAAGTCGGCCGGTGCGGCGGCGTACCGCGCGCTGGCCCGTGAGGTGATCGCCAGGTGAGCAGGCGGGCCTCCCTTCCCGGGGCTTCGGAACTCTTTCGCCTGACGGGCAGCAGCCCCGCGTTCGACGCCGAACCCGCGCCGGAACCACGAGAGCAGCCGCGGCAGGCGCCGAGCGCTCGCAAGAGTTCGCTGCCGGACAACGGCGCGGCGCGGCGCGGCTCCGGAAGGCAGAAGCACGACGCGAAGATCACCGTCTACGTCTCCGGTGACGAGCTGCTCGCGATGGAGCACGCCAGGCTGACACTGCGCGGTTCGCACGACCTCGTCGTCGACCGGGGCAGGCTGGTGCGCGAGGCGGTGGCGGTGCTGCTGGCGGACTTCGACCAGCACGGCGCGGATTCGGTGCTGGTGAAACGGCTCCGCGACGGCGGGGTCGGTGACGTCGGCGGCCACGATGGCCTCCAGGCGGAACAGGCCGAGCGCAACTGATGGAACCCACCGAACTGGCCGGGGACCCTGATCCCCGGCCGGAGTCGGTCGGGGACGGCACCGCGGCCGCCGAGCCTGCCGGGCCCGTCGAACCTGTCGAACCGCAGCCCGTTCCGGATGCGGCACCCGGCGGGGACCCGGCGCCGGACGATGGCTCGTCGTCGAAGTTCAAGGTCCGGCTGGCCAACTTCGAAGGCCCGTTCGACCTGTTGCTGCAGCTGATCTCGCAGCACGAGCTGGACGTCACCGAGGTGGCGCTGCACACGGTCACCGACGACTTCATCGCCTACACCAGGGCGCTCGGCGCCGAGTGGGACCTCGACGAGACCACCGAGTTCCTCGTCATCGCGGCGACCCTGCTCGACCTGAAGGCCGCGCGGCTGCTGCCCTCGGCCGACGTCGAGAACGAGGACGATCTCGCCCTGCTCGAGGCGCAGGACCTGCTGTTCGCGCGCGTGCTGCAGTACCGCGCGTACAAGCAGGTCGCCGCGTTGTTCGCGGAGCTGGAGGCGGGTGCGCTGCGCCGGTACCCGCGTTCGGTGGCGCTGGAGGACAAGTTCCTCGGGCTGCTGCCGGAGGTGATGCTGGGGGTCACCCCGGAGAAGTTCGCCGAGATCGCGCTTTCGGTGTTCCGCCCGAAGCCGCCGCCGACGGTTTCGCTCGACCACCTGCACGCGGGCAAGGTCTCGGTCCGCGAGCACGCGGCGGTGCTGCGGCTGCGCCTGGCCGAGGCCGGGCATCTGACGTTCGGGGAGCTGGTTTCCGACTGCGAGCACACGCTCGAGGTGGTCGCCAGGTTCCTCGCCCTGCTGGAGCTCTACCGCGAGTCGTCCGTCCACTTCGAACAGGAGGCGGCGCTGCAGGAACTGCACGTGCGGTGGACCGGCGGTTCGGTGGAAGAAGCGCAGGCGGCCGCCGACGAGGACCGCGACCGGGCCGTTGTCGAAGAGGAGGAGTACGGGTGAGCACGGACGACGAGGCCGCGCCGGTCGTCGACCTGGACGCGCTCCAGACCGCGCGACCGGACGCCGCGGAACCGGAAGACACGGCATTGGATGACGCGGCATTGGATGACGCGGAACCGGACCACACCGCACCGGACGATGCGCCACCCGCCGACGCGCCACTGGACACAGTGGACAGTGCGGATGCCGTGGTGGAGCCGGGGACCGGACCTGGCGAAGACGTCGAGGACGATGAGAACCCGGAGCTGGTCGCGGTCGCGAGCTCGCTGCCGGATCTCACCGAGAGCTGGATGCTCGAGTCCGCGCTCGAAGCGCTGCTGCTGGTCGTCGACTCGCCCGCGAGCGAGGAGTCGCTCGCCGACGCGGTCGACCAGCCGGTGCCCAGGGTCACCGAGGCGCTGCGCCTGATGGCGACCCGGTTCACCGAGCGCGACAGCGGGATCGACCTGCGCCGCGTCGGCGAGGGCTGGCGGTTCTTCACGCGCGACACGTTCGCGCCGTTCGTCGAAAAGCTCCTGCTCGACGGCCAGCGTTCGAAGCTGACCAGGGCCGCTTTGGAGACCCTCGCGGTGATCGCCTACCGTCAGCCGGTCACCCGAGCCAGGGTGGCCGCGGTGCGCGGCGTCAACGTCGACGGCGTGATCCGCACCCTGCTCGCCAGGGGACTGATCGAGGAGACCGGGACCGACGCCGAGACCGGTGGCACCCTGTACGTGACGACCGAGCTGTTCCTCGAACGGCTCGGGCTCTCGTCGCTCAACGACCTGCCCCCGATCGCGCCCCTGCTCCCGGAAGTGGATTCGATCGATGACATCTGACCGCGACGCCCGCAACGCGACGCCCGACGGACCCGAAGGCGTGCGCCTGCAGAAGGTGCTCTCCAAGGCGGGAGTGGCTTCGCGCCGCGCCGCCGAGGACCTGATCGCGCGGGGCCGCGTCACGGTGGACGGCAGGACCGTGCGCGAGCAGGGCACCAGGGTGGACCCCGCGACCGCGGTCATCCACGTCGACGGCACCCGGGTCGTGCTCGACGAAACACTGGTCTACCTGGCGTTGAACAAGCCCCGCGGCGTGCACAGCACGATGGAGGACGACCAGGGCCGCCCGTGCGTCGGCGACTACATCCGGCAGCGGGACGAACGGCTGTTCCACGTCGGCAGGCTCGACGCCGACACCGAGGGCCTGCTGCTGCTCACCAACGACGGCGATCTCGCGCACCGGCTGATGCACCCGTCGTACCGCGTGCTGAAGACCTACCTCGCCGAGGTCGACGGGCTCGTGCCGCGCGGGCTCGGCAAGACGCTGAAGGCCGGGATCGAACTCGAAGACGGGCCGGTCAAGGCGGACGCGTTCCGCGTCAAGGACATGCAGGCGGGGCGCACGCTCGTGGAGATCGTGCTGCACGAGGGCCGCAAGCACATCGTGCGCAGGCTGCTCGACGAGGTCGGGCACCCGGTGCGCAAGCTTGTGCGGACCGCGATCGGCGACGTGCAGCTCGGCAACGGGAAGCAAGGCTCGCTGCGCGCGCTGACCCGTGCCGAGGTCGGGTCGCTGCACCGCGCCGTCCAGCTCTAACGCTGCCCGCGCGCTCGCGAGGGCGGGAAATCGCGGAAGTGCCCTAGGCGTCCGGCACGAGCCGGTCGACCATGGCGGCGACGAGGTCTTCGGCGGGCATCCGCTCGAACAGGCCGGGCAGCGTCAGGTGCTCCACCATCAGCCAGCTCATCGCGAACTGCAGCAGCACCACGGTGATCCGGTCGCCCGGCAGCCCCGAGTCCAGGTGGAAGCGCACGTTCTCGTCGATGTTCGCGCCGATCAGGTCGGTGAGCACGGCCCGCAGCTTCGGCCGCCTCGTCGCTTCGAGGCGCAGTTCGACCAGTGCCAGGTAGCCGTGCGGATCGGCGCTGAGCCGCTCGATGAGCTGGCGCATCAGGACGGTCACCAGCTCGCGGGTCGGGCGCGCCCGCATCGTCTCGGCGAGGCCGGACGGCTCGGGGGTGAAGCGCTCGTGGACGCGGCCGCCGATCTGGTCGAACAGGTCGTCCCGGCTGGGGAAGTAGTTCGACGCGGTGCCCTGGGGGACGCCCGCTTCGGTGTCGACGGCGCGGAACGTCAGGCCGCGCGCGCCTTCGCGGGCGAGCACTTCGATGGCCGCGTCGATGAGCGCCCTGCGCCGCGCCGGATTTCCCCGCATGCGAACTCCTTCCGGAAAAGGCTTGCAATCACTACAGACATAGTACTACAACTGTAGTTGCTCAGCGAGACACAAGGAGGACCCATGCGAAAGCTGACCTATCTGGTGGCGGCCACCCTGGACGGGTTCATCGCCGCACCCGGCGGCGGCAACCCGTCGGGCCCCGACGGCTTCTTCGTCGCCGAAGGCGACCACATGCAGGGGATTCTCACCGACTACCCGGACATCGTGCCGGGCTTCGCCCGCGAGGCGCTGGGTATCGACGGCCCGAACAAGGTCTTCGACACCGTCCTGGAAGGGCGTGGTTCGTACGAGATCGGGCTCGCCGAAGGCATCGCTGACGCGTATCCGCATATGCGGCACTACGTGTTCTCGACGACCATGACCGAGACCGGGGACCCCGCGGTCGAGCTGGTGGCGAGCGACCCCGTCGAGAAGGTCCGCGAGCTGAAGCGGGAAGACGGGCTCGGGATCTGGCTGTGCGGCGGCGCCGGGCTCGCCCAGTCGCTGCGCGAAGAGATCGACGAAATCGTGCTCAAGCTCCACCCGGTGGTCGCCGGAGCCGGGATCCCGTTGTTTTCCGGCGGGTTTTCACCGCAGCGGTTCGCGCTCACCGGCACCACGACGTACGAAAGCGGGGTCCTGCACCTGACCTACGCCAGGACCTGAGCGGGGGCGGTGCGCAGCGCCGGGGCGAGGGCGAAGACGCACGAGGTGAGCACGACGGCGGACGCGACCGCCCAGTGCAGCCCGACGAACCCGGCGAGCACGCTGATCAAGGCGGGTTCGACGAGGAAGCCGAGGTAGCCGCAGGCCGCGACCGCGGCGACGGCCTTGCCGGGCGAACCGGGCTGCTTACGGCTCGCCACGCTCCACGCGATCGGCACGATCCCGGCGACACCGATCCCGATCACGGCGAACCCGAGCACGCCGGCGACGGGCACCGGGACCGCCAGCACCAGCGCGAACCCGAGCACGGCGATCCCGGTGGCGACACGGGCGAACCGCGCGGGGCCGACGCGCGCCACGACGCGGTCGGTCACCGCGCGCACCACGATCATGGTGAGGGAGAAGGAAAAGTAGCCGAGCGAGGCCAGCGCGGGCGTGGCGCCGGTGATGTCGACGAGGTACGCGGCGCTCCAGCTGTTGACCGCGCCCTCGGCCACGAACGCGCAGAACGCGATCGCCCCGAGCGGGAGCAGCGCGCGGCTGGGCAGGGCGAAGGCGGCTTCGCCCTGCCCGCGGTCCGCGCCGAGGAGGAACCGGGTCGCCGCCGCCCACAGCGCGATCGCGAGCAGGAGCGCCCCGGTGCACGAGAAGTGGACGGGCACTGGCACGTGCCAGGTCTCCATCAGCGCGTCCACACCCGATCCGGCCAGGCCGCCGAGGTTCCAGAACGCGTGGAACCCGGCGAAGATCGGGCGGTCGTAACCCGCCTCGACCCTGGCCGCGTGGGAGTTCATCGCGACGTCGAGCACGCTGTTGCCGACGCCGAGCACGACCAGGGCGGCCACGAACAGCGGCAGGCTCGGCGCGAACGCGACCAGGGGCAGGCCCGCGCACAACACGGTCGCGCCGAGCAGGACCGCGGCCCTGCTGCCGATCCTGGTGATCAGCGCGCCCGCCCCGAGCAGGGCGAGCACCGAGCCCGCCGCGAGCCCGAACAACCCGACCCCGAGCTGACCCGTGCTCAGCCCGGCTTGCGCCTGCACGGACGGAATGCGCGCCAGCCAGGTTCCGAACGCGGCGCCGCACATCGCGAACACCACCGAAACCGCCCACCGCGCCTGCCGCAGCTCCCGGGAGATCACTTCGCCACCGTACCGACGCCCCACCCGGTTTCCGCCGCCGCTGCGGAGCCCGGGCGGGATGGCGGTGAAGGTGCGCGCATGCCCCGAAGGCGACCTTCAGGGCACCTGAGGCCACTTTTCGCGCCTTCGCGGGCGGGCGGGGCGGGGCTGTTCATGCCGTGAAGGTGCCCTTCGGGGAACGTGATGCCGTGAAGGTCACCTTCAGGGCATCAGCATCACCATGCCGCGTGCCGTGAGGGGCGAGATTGGGGCGTCAGATTCCCTGAAGGCGCCCTTCAGGGACCAAGCCCCCGGGCGGCTCCACGCTTCCGCCGCCCATCGCAGCGGAATCAACGTGCACACATCATCACTGTGGCCTTCGGGCACGCGGAACCCGTGCGGAGCCGGGGAGTGGACGGCGGTCAGGCGACCGGGGCCGGTTCGGCGAGTTCGTCCAGGGGAGCGGCGACCCGCGGCCGGCGCCGTGGCCATGGCGAGGTGAACGCGACGCTGCCGACGAGGCCACGCCGCCGCAGCCACGGCAACCACGCGAACATGCCGAAGTGCAGCGCGAACAGGTGCCCGGCGAGGGTGACGACGTCCTCCAGCGCGCCGGGCTGGTCGGTCAGGTAGATGAGCAGGATCGCGGCTTCGGCGGCGAGCACGGCCCACCGCCGCAGCGGCGGGACGACCAGCGCCAGCAGCGCGCCCGCGGTGGCGAAGAAGCCGTAGCTGACGCCGATGTCGAGCCAGCGCGCGTCCTGCGGAGGCAGCGCGCCCGCGCTGATCGACCACATCACCGGCAGCTCGGTCGCCAGCGTCGCCAGGATGTGCCCGCTGAAGAACACCGCCGCCGTCCACATCGGACCGATCCGCCGTTCCAGCGGCGCCACCGCGATCGTGAAGATCACCAGGTTGACCAGCCACATCGCATCGGCGAGCCACATCGCGCTGGTGAACAGCGTGAGCAGCGGGCGGTGCCACAGGTTGTGCGCGTCGGTGCTGGACAGCGCGAGTAGCTTCGCGGTCACCGACGGGTCGGCGGTGTGCAGCACGATCGTCGTGCCGAGCAGGATCACGAGGTAGCAGAAGGTGAACGGTGTAGTCGACGGCCGGGGGAGTGCCGCGACGGCACGCGCCAGCGGTCTCGGGACGACGTCTGCGATCACCTGGTCAGTCTGCTCCGGCACCCTGGCAGTCTGCCTGGCGCAAGCTGTGAGTTCGCTGTGACCGTGGCCGCGGGTACCCCGCGACGAACACCTCCATCGCCTCGCGCACGCCTTCGGTGTCCCCGGTGGTCACGAGGTCGAGGAGCAGCCCGCGCGCGGTGGCGAGGCCGAGCCTGGCGTGGGCGCGCAGCGCGTGCTCCTCGACGCCGAGCCGCCGCAGCAGCTCGGAAACCGGGCCCAGCCAGTCGTCGATGATCCCGTCGAGCAGCCCGGTCGTGCCCGCCCTGCCCTGCAGTGCCTGGCCGTAGAGTTCGAAGAACAGCCGCTCGCTCGCCCGCAGCGCTGGATCGGTCAGCGCGTGCCAGAAGCGGAGCGCGATCCGATCGGCGGGCAGATCGCTGTCGAGTTCGAGTGCCCGCAGCGTCTCGCGCATGCGGCGTTCGACCTCGCGGGCCACCTCGGCGAGCAGGCCCTCCTTGGAGCCGAAGTGGTAGATCAGCATGCGGTGGCTGGTGCCGAGGTCCGTGGCGAGCGCGCGCAGGCTCCGGTCGCCGACACCGGTCTCCGCGAGCTCGTCCACCGCGGTCGCGAGCAGGGCCGCGCGCGCGTCGGTCGGCATGGATCGCCCCCTTGTCAGCCGTCTGAACCAGATGGTACATGTACCGGATGGTTCAGGAAATTTCGGTGCGCGGCCGGTCCGACGCGCCACCAGCCGTGGTGTACGCACTGCTCAGAGACGGCGCGAGCTGGCCGCGATGGTCGCCGCTCGGATCGTTCACGCTGCTCAAGGAGTCATCCGAAGGCGGTGAGGGCCTCGGCGCGCTACGCCGCTTCCGCACCGGGCGCACCACGACCTGCGAGGAAGTGGTGGAGCTGGTGCCGGACCGCCGGTTCTCCTACACGCTGAACTCGGGCCTGCCGCTGCGCGGGTACCGGGCGGACGTGGAGCTCAGCGAGGCCGGGGCAGGCGGCGGCACGGAGATCCACTGGCACTCGACGTTCCGGCCGAAGGTGCCCGGTACCGGCTGGTTGTTCCGCCGGGTCCTCGGCGGGTTCATCGCGCGCACGGTCGACGGGCTCGTCGCGTACACGGCGGGTGAGCGTGAAGCGGAGGGCCAGGCGCAATAGGGTTGCCCGCATGGCGGTACGACGCGGGGCGACGGGGCGCACCCAGGAAGAGCGCAGCGCGGCCATGCGCCAGCGCCTGCTGGACGCCACGATCGACTGCCTCGTCGAGTTCGGCTACGCGGGCACCACCACGACCAGGGTCGCCGACCGGGCCGGGGTCACCAGGGGCGCACAGGTGCACCACTTCCCGACCAAGACCGACCTGGTCACCTCCGCGATCCGGCACCTCGCGGCGAAGCGGACCGAGGTCGCGATGGCCGAGCTCGACCGGCTCAAGGCGTCGGCGGACCCGATCGGGGACGCGCTGCAGCTGCTCTGGGAAATGCACCAGGGGCCGGTGTTCTCCGCGACCGTCGAGCTGTGGGTGGCCTCCCGCACCGACCCGGAGCTGCGGCACCAGATGACGCTCGTGGAGCCGATCGCCACCGGCAGCCTCGTCGAGTTCGGCAAGGCGCTGATGCCGGAGCACGCGGCGCACCCGGAGTTCCTGCACGCGGTGTACACCGCGATGGACGTGATCAGGGGCATCCTCATCGCGAGCTGGGCGACCAGGGACGATGCCGAGCTGACCGCGCGCTGGCACCGCGCGCGGGGGCACCTGCGCATTCTGTTCGTGGCGCTGATGGGGCCTGCCGGCTCCGGCCTCAGTGCGTGACGAGGCCCGCTTCGAGCGCGAGCAGCCCGGCCTGGGTGCGGTTGGCGCAGTCGAGCTTCACCAGCATCCGCGACACGTAGCTCTTCACGGTCGCCTCGGACAGGTGCAGCTTGCCCGCGATGTCCGCATTGGACAGTCCGCCGCCGAGGCAGCCGAGCACCTCGACCTCGCGGTCGGTCAAGGCCGCCGCGCGCCGCTTCGCGGCCTCCGCGCGCAGCGAGCTGTCCGAAGACGCGGCAACGAGCCGCCGCGCGGCCTCCGGCGAGAGCACGGTGTGCCCGTCCGCGGCGACCCGCACCAGCCCGATCAGGTCCTCCGGCGGCGTCGACTTCACCAGGAAGCCCGCCGCGCCGCCGCGCAGCGCGCGGATCACGTAGTCGTCGGCGTCGAACGTGGTCAGCGCGACGACCGCGGGTGCCTGCGGGAGCTTCGCGATGCGCTCGATCGCGGTCAGCCCGTCGACGCCCGGCATCCGGAGGTCCATCAGCATCACGTCCGGCCGGTGCCGCACGGCCGCTTCGACCGCTTCGGCGCCGTCCTGCGCCTGCGCGATCACCTCGATGTCGTCCACGGAGCCCAGGATGGTGCGCAGGTGCGCGCACACCATGGGCTCGTCATCGACGACGATCACCCTGATCATGGCGTGTGCTTTCTGCCGTCGGGACGTAGGCCGGAAGTATCGCATCGACACGGTAGCCGCCGTCGGGCGAGTGCCCGCTGTGCAGGCTGCCGCCGATCAGCTCGACGCGCTGGCGGAGGCCGAGCAGGCCGGCGCCGGAGCCGCTCGCGGCGAGCAGCGGGTCCGGCGGCCGTGACGGCGCTTCGTTGACGACGCTGATCCGGAGCCCGTCGGGCAGGTACCGCAGCTGGACCCGGGTCGCCGAGCCGGGCGCGTGCTTGCGGATGTTGGTCAGCGCCTCCTGCACCACGCGGTACGCGGTGCGCGCGACCGTCGGCGAAACCGATTCCCGCTCGCCTTCCACCTGGTAGGACACCGGGGTGCCCGCGGTCCCGGAATCGGCGACCAGCGCGTCGAAGTCGGCCGGGTTCTCCGGTGGCGAGCCGTTCCTCCCCGGCTGCACCATGGCGATCGCCTCGTCGCCGCGCAGCACTCCGACGAGGTCGCGCAGCTCGTCGAGTGCCTGGGTGCCCGCCTGCCGGATGTCGTTGGCCGCGGTGCGGACCTTGTCGTCGGTGCTGACGACACCCAATGCGCCCGCCTGCAGCACCATCAGGCTCAGCCGGTGGGTGACCACGTCGTGCATCTCGGCGGCGAGGTGGCGGCGTTCCTGCGCCCTCGCCCGCTCGGCGAGCAGCTCCTGTTCGCGTTCCGCCCGTTCCGCGCGGTCCCGCAGCGAGCTCACCAGCTGGCGCCGCGCTTCGACGTACATGCCGCCGAGCGCGGGCGCCACCGTGGTGAGCAGTCCGAACGGGGTGGTGCTCCAGCTCGGGGCCCACGGCCTCGACGCGAACAGCGCGAGCACCCCGACCAGGATCAGCCCGGTGCGCCGGTCGAGCAGCCGCGGCAGCTGGGTGGCGATCGCCGGGACCGCCACCGGCACCGTGGTCAGCGTCAGCGGCATGACCGGTTTGAGCAGCCCCGGCGAGAACAGGTCGGAAGCGAGCCACGCGGCGGAGATCGCGATCATCAGCACCGCGACCGCGACCGGGTACCGGACGAGGAACACCAGCGCGAAGTCCGCCGCCAGCGCCGTGACGAGCCACGCGAAGGGCCCGAGCCAGCCGGTGGTGTCCGGGCCCGCGGCGAACAGGGTCGCGTCGAGCACGGTGAACAGCGCCGCCGCGCCCACGATGTACCCCGCGTCGCGGCGCTCCGGCCACAGCGGGAACCACGCCGGGTGGCGCGGCAGGAACTCCGTCACGCGCACACGGTAACCACCGGAGCAGGTGGCCGCCGCCAGATCCCACCGACGGCGCGGACGGTCGCAACGAAAGTTGCGGCCGTCTCGCCGGTATCCGACTTTCGTCGACGCGGTTGTCCTCGTTGGCCGCTGTCGGCGGGCTTGCGCGATCGGCTGAAATCGCCGCAGCCGAGGAGAGCCGAGTGGAGAGGAAGTGGCTGCACGTGGTTTCCGTGGACTTGCCCCGGCAGGGGGTGGCGGCGGGCGTCCCGCCGTTCGCGCGGCTGCCGGTGCTGGCGATCGCGGCGCTGGCCGCCGCACTGCTGGTGTGGACGAGCACCCGGTACGGCCACGGGTTCGACGAGGTGTACTTCCTGATGGCCGGTCGAGATCACCTTGACTGGGGGTATTTCGACCAGCCGCCGCTGGTGCCCGCGCTCGCCGGGGCGCTCGATTCGCTCTTCCCCGGCTCGCTGCCGGCACTGCGGTTGCCGACCGCGCTCGCCGTGGCCGCGGGCATCGTGGTGACCGCGCTCATCGCCAGGGAACTCGGCGGCGGGCGCGGCGCGCAGGCGATGGCCGCCGGCTGCTACGCGACGTCCGGCATCGTCGTGATCAGCCACCTCCTCGGCACCTACACGATCGACCCGCTGTGGTGGACGGTCATCGCGTGGCTCGTCGTGCGGTGGGCGCGGCTGAACCGGGACGGGGTCCGTGACGACCGGCCGCTGCTGTGGGCCGGGATCGTCACCGCGGTCTCGCTCGAAACGAAGTTCCTGATCCCGGCGTTCTGGGCGGCGATCGCGGTGAGCGCGCTCGTGCTGGGGCCCCGCGAGCTGCTGCGCAGGCCCCTGCTGTGGGCGGGTGCGGCGATCGCGGTGGTGGCCACCGTGCCGACGCTGCTCTGGCAGGCCGCGCACGACTGGCCGTACCCGCACATGGGCGACGTCGTGGCGGCGGAGTTCCCCGGGTACGGCGCGTTCTTCCGCGACGGGTTGCTGGAAGCGGGTATCGGCGTCGGTGTGCTGGCGTTCGTCTACGGCCTCGCGCGGCTGGTGTGTGCCAGGCACTTCCGGCCGTTCCGGTTCCTCGGCGTCGCGATCCTGCTGACGATCGCCGGGTTCGTGCTCGCCAACGGCCGCTCGTACTACCTGATGTCGGTGTTCGCGGTGCCGTTCGCGGTCGCCGCGGTGGACGTGAGCCGCCTTCGGCCGCCGTCGTGGCTGCGGGTGCTGGCGTGGCCCGCGTTCGCGCTGTCGGCGGCGATCACGGTGGCGGGACTGCCGATCTACCCGGCTTCGGCGGTGGCGGACATGCCCCCGTCGTGGGGCCCGGTCACGCTCGGCTCGGCGATGGCAGGCGGGGAGCTGCCGCAGCAGCAGATCGGCGAGCTGGTGGCCGCGACCTACGACGCGCTGCCGCCGGAGCAGAAGGCGCGCACGGTGGTGTTCGCGGAGATCTACCCGTTCGCCTCGGCGATCGAATACAACGGCGCCGCGCGAGGCGTCGGGACTGTCTACAGTGGACACAGAGGGTACTGGTACTTCGGCGCCCCACCGGAAAGCGCGCGCGACGTGCTCTTCGTCGGCTTCGACCCCGGCAAGCTCGGCCGGTCCTTCACCGCGACGACACCGGTGATCGAGGGGCTGGCCTGGCTGGAGACCGGCAGAACCCGCCCGTGGGCCGAGATCTGGCCGACGCTCAAGACCCAATGAAGGAGACGGACATGGAGCTTTCACTGCCGGGCAAGGCATACCTGCTCGCGCTCAACCCGAAGTCGGGACGCCTTCGCGACCGCGAGCGCAGCGCATACGCGGTGCGCGCCGCCGCGCTGACCGATCTGGTGCTCAGGGGGCGGCTCGGAGACGACGGCGGCACGCCGGTGGTGCGGCCTGCCGGGTCGACCGGTGACGACGTGCTCGACGAGGTGCTCGGGCAGCTTGTCGAGGATCGGCCGGGGAGCTGGAAAGGCGCGGTGCGCAAGGGATCCCGTGGCACCGTGCGCACCGTCGAGGCGCAACTGGAGGCGGCGGGCGTGGTGGAACCGCGGCGCGCGCACGTGCTCGGGGTGTTCCCGGTGCGCGGCGAGCGCCTGCGCGACACCGGGGCCCAGCACCGTCTCCGGTCCGTCGTGGACGGTGTGCTGCGCGGCGGCGGCGAGGTGGCCGCCATCCCGCCTTCCGATGCCGCGCTGACCGCTCTCGCCGTCACGGCGAGGGTGAAGGGGATCGCCACCGCGGGGGAGCGCCGCCGCTACTCCGACCGGCTCGACGCGCTCGGCGCGAGCGCCGGCGCGCCGGCACCGGCGCTGCGGTCGGTGCTGCGCGCGCTCGACGGCGTGCGGGCCGGTATCGCGAGCAGCGCGAACGGCGGTAGCGGCGGCTGACCCTGGCCCTCCACAGTGGACACTGGGGTCGTGCACTGTGAGCCAGGGTCAGCCGGTCGAAATCGTGCCTTGGCGTCCGTACGCTCGTGATCATGCGCAGTGCTTTCGGGGCCGGGTTCGCCGTGCCGGACGGGTATCTCAACACGCCGAGCATCGGCATCCCGCCGGCCTCGGTCGCCGACGCGGTGGCCGCCGGTGTCGAGCAATGGCGCTCCGGCGAGGCCTCCGCGCCCGGCTTCGATCCCGCGGTGGCCGCCGCGCGCGCCGCGTTCGCCGCGATCGTCGGCGTGGCCGAGGACGCGGTGGCGAGCGGGGCCAGCGTGTCGCAGCTCGTCGGCCTGGTGGCGGCCGGGCTCGCCGACGGCGCGCGGGTGCTGGTCGCCGAGGGCGAGTTCACCAGCGTCTCCTTCCCGTTCGCCGCGCAGGCCGGCCGCGGCGTCACGGTCACCGAGGCGCCGCTGGGTGAGCTCGCCGCGCGGGCACCGGGATACGACCTGGTCGCGGTGAGCGTGGTGCAGTCGGCCGATGGCGCGCTCGCCGATCTCGACGCGCTGCGCGCCACGGGAGTCCCGGTGCTGCTCGACGCCACTCAGGCGGCTGGCTGGCTCCCGCTGCGCCTCGGCTGGGCGGACTGGGTGGTCGCCGCCGGGTACAAGTGGCTGCTCTCGCCGCGCGGGGCGGCGTGGCTCGCGGTGCACCCGCGCGCGCTCGAGCGCACCCGGCCGGTCTCGGCCAACTGGTACGCGGGGCAGGACCGGTGGCAGAGCGTGTACGGCCTTCCGCTGCGGCTGGCCGACGGCGCGCGCGGTCTCGATCTTTCGCCGGGCTGGCTCGCCCAGATCGGGGCCGCCGCCGCGCTGCCGTACCTCGCCTCGCTCGACGCCGAAGCGGTCCGCGCGCATTGCGCCGGTCTCGCGGATCGCCTGCTCGCAGGGCTGGGGCTGGCGCCGAGGGGGAGCGCCATCGTTTCGGTGGAGTGCTCACCCGGGGTGGCGGAGCGGTTGACCGCGGCGGGCGTCCGCGCCGCGGTGCGGGCCGGGAAGACCCGGTTCGGCTTCTACCTCTACAACACGGACAGTGATGTAGACCGGGTATTGTCCGCGTTCGAGTGAGGTCGCCCGGCAGGGTGAACTACCGTATGCGCCCGTGGTTGGTGCGCAATTTACTCCGAGACCGGGTGACACGGCCCCGTTGCAGCGGATTCCGGCCGGGCCGGCGGGACCCCAGCCGGAACCGCCGTCCAGGCGGACCGGGTACCTGTTCAAGGGTGCCGGGCTGGTCGCGGTGGCCGTGGTGTCCGGCTTCCTTTGGTGGCTGATCCGCCACGACGGCGACGAACCGCCGTCGCAGGCGCAGGGGGGTGAAAAACCCGCGTTCGACTACAAGCTCGCCGAGGGGCCCAAGGTGGCGAGCGACTGCGCCGCGAACTCCTACGGCGAGGTCAAGAAGTGGTTCGGCGACCACCAGTGCACCCGGCTGTCCCGCGCGCTCTACACGGTGAACTCCGGCAAGGCCAAGGTGCTCGTCTCGGTGTCGCTGGTGACCATGCCGTCGCCCGATCTCGCCGCGGGGCTCAAGCAGCTCACCGACACCGACGACGCGGGCAACGTCACCGACCTGGTCAAGGACGGCACCGCGAAGATCGCGAAGGCGCCCAAGGTCGCGGGCGGTGAGTACGCCTCGAACCAGGCGGGAGCCGAGGTGACGATCGTCGAGGCCGCCTTCTTCGAAAAGCACGAGGACAAGGCGCTGCTGCACCGCATCACCACCGGCGCGCTCCACCTGGACAGCAACCTGCGCTGAGCAGCACGCTCCGCGCTGCGCTGGCCGGGAACGTGGCGTCGGATGCCCTGGAGGCGTCCTTCCGGGCATGTGCTGGGGCTTCACGGCTCGCGCCTCGTGCTCGTTTCCGCGCTGGTGCCCCGAAGGGGTCTCCAGGGGCGTGCATGTCGCGGATGTGGCCTTCGCGGGACGGCTCGGCTCCGGGGTGGATGTCCTGAAGGCGCCCTTGAGGGAATGTGGTGCCGTGAAGGGCGCCTTCAGGACGTCGGCATCGCCATGCCTGCCGGGGCACCACCCGAAACGCTGTCGTGGTGGCCCCGGCAAAGGGGGTTAGGACTGCGGGGTGCCGGGGAGCGCGGGGGCGCTGGGCTGTTCGCCCGCGGCGATCCGCCAGCGGGTGCCCCGGCGCGCCGATCCGGTGAGGGCGAGCGCGGCGAACGCGCGCAGGCCCCGGTCGTCGGTCCGCTCGACGACCCCGCGCCAGGCGGTGGCCACGTCGGCCTCCGCGGTCGCCACCACCGCCATCGCCGACTTGCCGTCGGTCACCGGCTTGGGCGTCACGTAGGCGGGCTTCGCCGGTTTCGCGCTCACCCCGGCCGAGGCCAGCATGCGCTCGCAGGCGTCGCGGCGGGCGCGGTGGTCGGCGGCGCCGTCGGTGGCCGAGGCCCGGTACCCGTCGGGCAGGAACGCGGTCACGAGCCCGTACACCCACACCGCCGCGTGCTCGGCGGCGAGCGCCTCCTGCACGGCGTCGCCCGCTTCGGCCGGCGGTTTCGGCGCCTTGGCCGGGTCGATCGACACGTCCTCGCCGAGCCCGAGCTGATCGGAGATCCGTTGCAGCGCGGCACAGCCCGCGGCGACCGAGGCGACCAGCCCGGCGCGGTAGGCGGGCAACCCCGGCACGAGATCGGCGGCCTGGCGGCGGGACGCCGCGAGCCGCTCCTTCAGCCCGGCCATGCCCTTGCCGCTGTGCGGGATCGCGCCCGGCCCGCCCTTCGGCTGGTTCTGTCTGTCTATTTCGGACTGCAGCGCGGTCGCGTGCGCGCGGCGCGCGGTGGCGACCTGCTGGGCGAGAGCGGCCTGCTCCGGCGCGGCCTTCGCCGCCTCGTCGGCGGCTGCCGCGTCCGCCTTCGCCTGCTCGGCGAGCGGCACCAGCGGGTCGGGGCCGTCCGCGTAGCCTTCGCCGCACGCGGCGACGCCGAGGCCGATGGGCAGTGCCAACGCCGCGAGCGCGCCCGCGCGCAGCACTTCCCGCCTGGTGCGGGGGTTCCGTCCTGAGCTCACGTGCGCCCATCCTGCCAGGCGCGCCCCGACCATCGGCGAAGCCCGGCGGGAACGAGATAAGCTGGCACACCACGCACGCGGGCCGACACGTCGGCGGGCGTGTGCACGGAAGCTTCAGCACAACCGAAAGAAACGGGAGAGCGCCAAGGTGCCAGGAGAACTCGCCGGGAGGCTCGAGCCCATCGTGGCCGAGGCCGTGACGGACGCGGGTTTCGACCTCGACGCGCTCGACGTCCAGCAGGCGGGGCGCCGCAAGCTGGTCAAGGTGGTCGTGGATGCCGACGACGGGGTCGGGCTCGACGAAGTGGCCGAGGTCAGCCGCGTGGTGTCGGCGGTGCTCGACGAGCACGAGCACGTGATCGCCGGCGCCTACACACTCGAGGTGACCTCGCCGGGCGTCGACCGCCCGCTGGTCAAGCCGAGACACTGGCGGCGCGCGAAGTACCGGCTGGTGCGCGTCACCACCGCCGACGGCGGTGAGCTCACGGGCAGGGTCGGGTACGCGGGCGAGGACTCGGCGCGGCTGCTCGTGTCGGGTGAGTTCCGGGACGTGTCCTATCGCGACGTCACCCGCGCGGTGATCGAGATCGAGTTCAAGCAGCCGCCGACCGAGGACCTGAAGCGCCTCGAAGACGATGCCTGCGGCATGATCGACGCCGCCTCGACCGACCCGAAGGAGGAGTCGAAGTGAACGTCGACATCGCGGCGCTGCGCGCGATCGAACGGGACAAGGACATCCCCTTCGAGACGGTCATCGAAGCCATCGAGACCGCGTTGCTCACCGCCTACAAGCACACCGACGGCCACCAGCCGCACGCCAGGATCGACATCGACCGCAAGACCGGGTACGTCAGGGTGCTGGCGCACACGCTCGCCGACGACGGCTCGGTCGACGAGGAGTGGGACGACACGCCGGAGGGCTTCGGCCGGATCGCCGCGACCACCGCGCGCCAGGTCATCCTGCAGCGCCTTCGCGACGCCGAGCACGAGAAGACCTACGGCGAGTTCTCCACCAAGGAGGGCGAGATCGTCGCGGGTGTCATCCAGCGCGACGCGCGGGCCAACGCGCGCGGCATGGTCGTGGTGCAGGTCGGCGACATCGAGGGCGTGCTGCCCTCGGCGGAGCAGGTGGCGGGCGAGAGCTACGAGCACGGCAGCCGGATCAAGGCCTACGTGGTGACGGTGTCCCGCGGCAGCCGCGGCCCGCAGATCACGCTCTCGCGCTCGCACCCGAACCTGGTGCGCAAGCTGTTCGCGCTCGAGGTGCCCGAAATCGCCGACGGCACCGTGGAAATCGCCGCGGTGGCGCGCGAGGCGGGGCACCGGTCGAAGATCGCGGTGCGCTCGACCGTGGCCGGGGTCAACGCGAAGGGCGCCTGCATCGGCCCGGTCGGCGCGCGGGTGCGCAACGTGATGAGCGAGCTGGCAGGCGAGAAGATCGACATCATCGACTTCTCCGAGGATCCGGGGCGCTTCGTCGGGAATGCCCTGTCGCCGGCCAAGGTTGTCTCGGTACGGGTCGTGGACGAGCGGGCGAAGGCCGCGCAAGTCGTCGTCCCCGACTTCCAGCTCTCCCTCGCGATCGGCAAGGAAGGCCAGAACGCGCGGCTCGCCGCGCGGCTGACCGGATGGCGGATCGACATCCGCAGCGACGCCGCGGGCGACCCCGGCGCCGCCCCCGCGGAGGAGGGTGACGAAGGACACGAGGCCAGTCCTCCGCGCGCCGCCGCAACCGGTTCGGCTGAGTGAGGGGCGACCGGCTAGACTCAGGTGTGGTTCGAAGCCCGCTGACGGCGACCGCGCTCACGAAACATCGGGAGACCCCGGTACGAACGTGCGTGGGATGCCGGAAACGGGCTTCGATCGGCGAGTTGCTGCGAGTGGTCGCGGTGGACGGGTGCCTCGTCGTCGACGAACGTCGGCGGCTGCCGGGGCGGGGTGCTTGGCTGCACCCCGGGCCGGAGTGCCTGGCCAAGGCCGAACGGCGGCGAGCGTTCCCCAGGGCGTTACGGGTTTCTGGGGTGCTCGACGCGCGGGAGGTGTCCGAGCACCTCGGCGGACGCGCCGTGAACGGACCCGGCGGGGGAGTTTCTCCCGCTCAGTCGGAAACAAGGAAGCAGGTCGACCCGTCATGAGTCAGCCGTGAAGCTGAAGCCATGAACGCGCGACAGTAGGACGAGGTCTGCGGGTCTGCCGCCGGCCTCCCCAGAATAGGAGTGCTGTGCCAGGCAAGGCCCGAGTACACGAGCTCGCGAAAGAGCTCGGCGTTACCAGCAAAGATGTACTCGCGAAGCTCAAAGAGCAGGGCGAGTTCGTGAAGTCCGCGTCGTCCACCGTCGAGGCCCCCGTGGCCAGGCGGCTGCGCGACGCGCTCGGTGGCAAGTCCGGGAAGCCCGGCGGCCGTGGCGGCGCGAAGAAGCCCGCCCCGATGCCGGGCCCGCCGTCCAACGGCGCGACCCCGGCGCCGCCCGCGCCCAAGCCGGCGGCGTCCGCCGACCCGGCACCGGTGTCGCAGGCACCACAGGCACCGGCCAAGCCGAGCGGCCCGGCCGCGGTTCCCGGCCCCAAGCCGGGCCCGAAGCCGCCCGCTCCCGCCCCCGCCCCCGTGGCGGAGCCCGCTCCGGAGCCCGCCGCGGCCAAGGCGCCCGCCCCGGAGTCGAAGCCCGCTCCGGAGGCGCCGGCCCAGCAGGCACCCGCCGCGCAGGCGGGCAACCAGCCGGGTTCGGTCGTGCCGCCGAAGCCGCAGGGCCCCAAGCCCGTGGGCCCCAAGCCCGGTCCGCGCCCGCCGCGGCCCGGCAACAACCCGTTCGGCGTGGGCGCCGGTTCACCGGCCCCGCGCCCGTCGGCACCGCGTCCCGGTGGTGGCCAGCAGGGCGGCGGCGACCGGCCGCAGCGTCCCGGTGGCGGCGACCGGCCCAGTGGTGACCGGCCTGCCCCGCGTCCCGGCGGTGCCGGTGGCAACCGGCCGAGCCCCGGCAACATGCCGCCGAGGCCCAACCCCGGCATGATGCCGGGCCGTCCCGCGGGCCGTCCCGGCCCCGGTGGCGGCGGTCGTGGTGGCCCCGGCGGGCCCCGTGGCGGCCCCGGCGGCGGTCCCAGTGCCGGTCGTGGCGGTCCCGGTGGCGGCGCTCGTGGCGGTCCCGGTGGTGGCGGCGGCGGTTTCCGTCCCGGTGGCGGTGGCCCCGGTGGCGGTGGCGGTGGTTTCCGTCCCGGTGGCGGCGCGCCCGCCGGTGGTGGCGGCTTCCGCGGCGGTCCCCGTGGCGGCGGTCCCGGTGGCCGTGGCGGTACCGCGGGTGCCTTCGGGCGTCCCGGTGGTCCCTCGCGCAAGGGCCGCAAGTCGAAGCGGCAGAAGCGCCAGGAGTACATGGACAACATGCAGGCGCCCAGCGTCGGCGGCGTCCGCCTGCCCAAGGGCAGTGGCGAGACGATCCGGCTGCCGCGCGGTGCCTCGCTGACCGACTTCGCCGAGAAGATCGACGCCAACCCGGCTTCGCTGGTGCAGGTGCTCTTCCACCTCGGCGAGATGGTCACCGCGACGCAGTCGGTGTCGGACGACATCCTCGAACTGCTCGGCGGCGAGATGAACTACAACGTTCAGGTCGTCAGCCCCGAGGAAGAAGACCGCGAGCTGCTGGAAACCTTCGACATCACCTACGGCGAGGACGCCGGTGAGGACGAGGACCTGCAGGTCAGGCCGCCGGTCGTGACCATCATGGGTCACGTCGACCACGGTAAGACCCGCCTGCTCGACACGATCCGGAAGTCGAAGGTGCGCGAGGGTGAGGCCGGCGGCATCACCCAGCACATCGGCGCCTACCAGATCGAGACCGAGCTCGAGGGCAACCCGAGGTTGATCACCTTCATCGACACCCCCGGTCACGAGGCGTTCACCGCCATGCGTGCCCGTGGTGCGAACTCCACCGACATCGCGGTGATCGTGGTCGCCGCCGACGACGGCGTGATGCCGCAGACGGTCGAGGCGATCAACCACGCGCAGGCGGCGAAGGCGCCGATCGTGGTCGCGATCAACAAGATCGACAAGGAGGGCGCGAACCCGGACAAGATCCGGCAGCAGCTCACCGAGTACAACCTGGTGGCCGAGGAGTACGGCGGCGACACCATGTTCGTGGAGATCTCCGCGCGGCAGAACATCAACATCGATGGCCTGCTCGAGGCGATCCTGCTGACCGCGGACGCGGCGCTGGACCTCCGGGCGAACCCGGACATGGAAGCGCAGGGCGTCGCGATCGAGGCGCACCTCGACCGCGGCCGCGGCCCGGTGGCGACCGTGCTGGTGCAGCGCGGCACGCTGCGCGTCGGCGACTCGGTGGTCGCGGGCGACGCCTACGGCCGCGTGCGCCGGATGGTCGACGAGCACAACGTCGACGTCACCGAGGCGCTGCCGTCGCGGCCCGTCCAGGTCATCGGGTTCACCTCGGTGCCGGGCGCGGGCGACACGTTCCTGGTGGTGGACGAGGACAGGGTGGCGCGGCAGATCGCCGAGCGCCGCCAGGCCCGGATCCGCAACGCCCAGAACGCGGCGAAGCGCAAGCGCGTCAGCCTCGAGGACCTGGACTCCGCGCTGAAGGAGACCTCGACCCTCAACCTGATCATCAAGGGTGACAACTCCGGTACCGTCGAGGCGCTCGAAGCCTCGCTGGTGCAACTCGAGGTCGGCGACGAGGTCGAGCTCAACGTGGTCCACCGCGGCGTCGGTGGCGTCACCGAGAGCGACATCGACCTGGCGACCGCGTCCGACGCGATCGTGCTGGGCTTCAACGTGCGGGCACAGGGCAAGGCGACCGAGCGGGCCAACCGCGAGGGTGTCGACGTCCGGTACTACACGGTGATCTACCAGGCGATCGAAGAGATCGAGCAGGCCCTCAAGGGCATGCTCAAGCCGGAGTACGAAGAGGTCGAGCTCGGCAAGGCGGAGATCCGCGAGGTCTTCAAGTCCTCGAAGATCGGCACCATCGCCGGTTGCCTGGTCACCTCGGGCGAGATCCGCCGCAACGCGCGGGCCCGGCTCATGCGGGACGGCACCGTCGTCGCGGAGAACCTGCCGATCAGCTCGCTGCGGCGGTTCAAGGACGACGTGGTCGAGGTCCGTGACGGGTTCGAGTGCGGTCTGACCCTCGGGTCGTACAGCGACCTGAAGGTCGGCGACGTGATCGAAACCTACGAGCAGCGCGAGAAGCCGCGCGCCTGATCGACACGGCGGGGCCGGGGAACACCTGTTCCCCGGCCCCGCCGTTCCCTATCCGTTCCGACACCACCTTTGATGCCCATGTACGTAGGTGCGCTCGAACTCGACCTGCTGCTCGGCGACGTCCATTCGCTCAAGCAGAAGCGCTCCGTGGTCCGGCCCGTGGTGGCCGAGATCAGGAAGCGCTTCGAAGTGTCCGTCGCCGAGGCGGGCCATCTCGACCTGCACCGGCGGGCACTGCTCGGCGTCGCCGTCGTGGCGGCCGACGGCGCGCACGTGCGGGACGTGCTGGACAGCTGCGAACGGTTCGTGGCCGGACGGCCCGAGCTGGAGCTGCTGACCGCGCATCGACGGCTGCTCGGGCCGGACGACTGAGTTCTTCACCAGAAAGGGGTGCGTTGTGGCCGACCCGGCACGCGCGCGCAAGCTCGCCAAACGAATCTCGCAGATCGTCGCGTCCGCGATCGAGCACGAGATCAAGGACCCGCGCCTGAACTACGTCACGATCACCGACACGAAGATCACCGCGGACCTGCACGACGCGACGGTGTACTACACGGTGCTCGGCGAAAGCCTCGACGCCGCACCGGACTTCGCCGGCGCGGCGGCGGCGCTGGAGTCCGCCCGCGGGGTGCTGCGCAGCAAGGTGGGCCAGGCGACCGGTGTCCGGTTCACCCCGACGCTGACCTTCTTCGCGGACACCATCCCCGAGGACGCCCAGCGCATCGAGGACCTGCTGGAGAAGGCACGCCAGGCCGACGCCGAGGTCGCGCGCCGCGCCACCGGTGCCCAGCACGCGGGCGAGCCGGACCCGTACCGCGTGCCCCGCGAGGACAGCGACGCGGCGGATGACGCGGACGACGACGCCGACGAACTCGCCGAGCCGGAGTCGCGCGGCTAGGACCTCGCAACCGAAGCGCGGGCACGCACGTCCAAGGACTACGACCGTGTGTCCGGCGGAAACGGTAGGAGCTGGCTGACTTGGGCAAGGAGCTGTCCCGCCGCGGATTCCTGGCCGCGGGCGCGTCGGTGGCGCTGACCGCGGCGGGCTGCTCGGCCGACACCCCGCAGCCGGGCCCGCCCGCGGCGCCCCCTCCGGTCAAACCGGCGGCGTTGACCTCGGCGGTCACCGTCGAGCGGGTGGTCTCAGCCGCCCGCAACCAGACCGTCGACCTGGTGTTCATGCTGCCGGAAGGGGTATCGGCGACGGATCTGCCGGTCTGCCTGGCGCTGCACGGCCGCGGCGCCAACGCCCGGAACTTCCTCACCCTCGGCCTGCCCGAAGCGCTCACCCGCGTGGTGCGGGACGGGACGCCGCCGTTCGCGGTGGTCGCGATCGACGGCGACCACTACTGGGTGGAAACCGAACCGGGCGACGACCCGCAGCGGATGCTGTCGCAGGAACTGCCCGCGTGGCTGTCCAACCGGAACCTCAGGCAGCCTTCCGCGGTGTTCGGCATCTCGATGGGCGCCTTCGGCGCGCTCCGCTACGCCCGCGACCACCACGACCTGCGCGCGGCGACGGCGTGCAGCCCCGCGCTGTTCACGAGCTGGGGCGATGCCAAGGCGCGCAAGGTCTTCGAGACCCGCGAGGAATGGGAAGCCAACGAGCCGCTGCGTCACCTCGACGAGCTGAAACCGATGCCGGTCGGGGTCTGGTGCGGCACGAGCGACCCGTTCGTGAAGGCCGCGCGCAAGCTCGCCCAGGGCGCGTCCCCGGTGGACAGCGCGTTCGCGCCCGGCGGGCACACCGACAAGTACTGGAAGCAGGTCATGCCCGACATCATGGCCTTCACCGGCCGCCACCTGCGCGGTTAGAGACTGTTCGGCGCCCTTTGCGCGGCGGTGCCAGCCGGCGGCCCACACAAGTGGCTGCGCCACCGAGAAGGGCCGTTGAACTCCTCAGGGTTTGATCGCGACGATCAGGTCGCGCAGGATGGCCTGGTCGACCCGGTGCTCGAACTCCGCGAAGGGACCGTCGCAGACCCGCAGGCCCGCCTTCGCCAGCGTCGCGGCCAGTTCTTCCCTCGGCAGCACGGTGGTGTTCCAGGAGATCCCCATCGCGCCGCCGGGGCGCAGCACGCGCGTCCACACCGGGACGGCGGCGGCGAGCAGGTCGCGCGGGCTCCTGGCCAGCCCGGTGCCGCGGTGGCTGCCGTGTTGCACGCCGTAGGGGGCGTCGGTGACCACGACGTCGGCCGAGCCCGCGCCCAGTAGCTGGTCCGCGGTGAGCGTGTCGCAGTTGAAGTAGGCGATCGTGCGGGTGTCGCCCGACTTGTACCGCTCCTTCGTCGCGCCGTAGGTGACGTCGAGCCTGCGCCCGAGGCGGACCTTGTCGCGCCGCACGGCCATCGTCTCCGCGGTGTGCTTGATCCGCTTGGTGCGCAGCCAGGTCTTCACGAAGTGTTCGTAGGACTCGAAATCCTTGCCGTCGACATCGAGCCCGATCCCGTCGAAGCCGTACATCATCGCCTGGTTGAGCGTGGTTCCCCTGCCGCACAGCGGATCCAGCACGCGCACCCGGCTGCCCGGCGCCGTGCCCGCGGCGAGCAGGGTGACGTTGAGCAGCAGCTTGGTGAACAGCTCGTTGGTCTTACCGGCGTACTTCTGGATGGTCAGCAGGTCCGAGTCGAACTCGGCGGCGGGGGACAGGCGCACCGGCTTCAGGTACTCGCCGTCCACTTCGAACAGCGCGTACAGCGCGGACAGGTTCGACAGCAGTGCGATGTCCTCTTCGGACAGTGGCGCCGGGGTGGAGAACGTCACGTAGCCGACGCCGCCGAGATCCCGCTCGCCGAGGTCGGCGGGCTCCGCGCTCAGCGCGCCGCCGAACGCGGCCAGTTCGGCGCGCAGCAGGGCGGGGGAGGAGTCGGCGTAGACCCGGTTGGCGGAGGGGTAGACGAGGATCGCGTAGTCGGACATCGCCGGTGAGCGTAGCTTGCCCGCATGGGAACCTCTCTCCAGCACGACATCGAGCAGGCCGCCGCACTGCTGAAAACCGCGACCGACGTGACCTTGCTCGCGCACGTGCGCCCGGACGCCGACGCGCTCGGCAGCGCGCTCGCGCTCGGCCACGTCCTGCACCGGCGCGGCGCGAAGGTGCGCGTGTCCTTCGGGACACCGGCCGAGATGCCCGAGAGCCTGCGGCCGCTGGACGTCGACGGGCTCTTCACGCCGTTGGACCAGCTCCCCGAGTCCGAGCCGCTGCTGATCGCGCTCGACACGCCGAGCCCCGCCCGTCTCGGCGTGCTCGCGGCCAGGGTGGACACGGCGAAGGACGCGGGCGGCGAAGTGCTCGTCGTCGACCACCACGCTTCGAACCTCGGCTACGGCACCCGGCACGTCGTCGACGTCGTGGCGGAAGCGACCGTCGTGCTGGTGCTGAAGCTCATCGACGCGCTCGGCGAAGAGGTCGACGAGCCGGTCGCCCGGTGCCTCTACGCCGGGCTCGTCACCGACACCGCGGGCTTCCGGCTGGCGAAACCGTCGACGCACCACATGGCGGCGAGGCTGATCGAGGCGGGCGCGGATCCGGCCGCGATCGCGCGCGACATCGTCGACGATCACCCGTTCGCGTGGCTGCCGATGCTGTCGTCCGTGCTGTCCACCGCGCGCCTCGAACCGGAAGGCGCGCAAGGGTTCGGGTTCGTGCACGCGGTCGTCTCGATCGAAGAGGCGGCCTCGGTGCGGCTCGAGGAGATCGAGGGCGTGATCGACGTCGTGCGGTGCGTCCGCGACGCCGGGGTGGCCGCGGTGCTCAAGCCCGCCGGGCCCGCGGGGTGGTCGGTCTCGCTGCGGTCGGCGGGCCGGATCGACGTTTCGATGGCGGCGAAGGCGCTGGGCGGCGGCGGGCACCGGCTCGCCGCGGGCTGCACCCTGCAGGGGACCGCGGCGGAGGCGCTCGACCTCATCCGTGAGGCGTTGGCCACGGCGCCACTGGTGTAGGCGGGAACTGTCGGACTCGCTCGTTATGGTCGGATCCGTGGTGAGCACAGTCGACGAGCGGGTACCGGCGAGGCGGGTTTTCGGGCTGGCGCTGCCTGCGCTCGGGGTGCTCGCCGCGGAACCGCTGTACGTCCTCGTCGACACGGCGGTGGTGGGGCATCTCGGCGCGGTCCCGCTCGCCGGGCTCGCGCTCGGCGGCGTGGTGCTCTCGCAGGTCTCCACCCAGCTCACCTTCCTGTCCTACGGCACCACTTCCCGCACCGCGCGCCTGCACGGGGCGGGCAGGCGCGGTGACGCGGTCAGCGAGGGCGTGCAGGCCACCTGGCTCGGGCTGGCGCTCGGCGTGGTGCTGCTCGTCGCGGGCCAGCTGCTGGCGGGCCCGGTCGTGCGCGCGCTCTCCGGCGATCCCGGCGCCGCGGCGGCCTCGGTGTCCTGGCTCCGGATCGCGTTGTTCGGCGCGCCGCTGATCCTGGTCACGATGGCGGGCAACGGCTGGATGCGCGGCGTGCAGGACACCACGCGCCCGCTGCGCTACGTGCTGCTGGGCAACGGCATCTCGGCCGTGCTGTGCCCGTTGCTGGTGTACCCGGCAGGGATGGGGCTGGAGGGCTCGGCGGTCGCGAACCTCGTCGCGCAGCTCCTTTCCGCGGCGCTGTTCGTGCGGGCGCTGGTCAAGGAAAAGGTCCCGCTTCGGCCGCGGCCGAAGGTGATGCGAGAACAGCTCGGCCTCGGCCGTGACCTGGTGCTGCGCAGCCTCGCGTTCCAGGCGTGCTTCGTCTCCGCGGCCGCGGTCGCCGCGCGCACCTCGACCGAGGCGGTCGGCGCGCACCAGGTGGTCCTGCAGCTGTGGACGTTCCTGTCGCTCGTGCTCGACTCGGTCGCGATCGCGGCGCAGTCGCTGATCGGCGCGGCGCTCGGTGCCGGGTCGGCAGGCCGGGCCAAGGGCGTCGCCACCCAGATCACCCGGTACGGCGCGGTGTTCGGCTGCGCGCTGTGCGCGCTGTTCGCGGCACTGTGGCAGGTGCTGCCGCGCGCCTTCACGTCCGATCCTGGCGTGCTCGGCGAAATCCCGCACGCGTGGTGGTTCTTCGTGGCGCTGCAGCCGATCGCGGGGGTGGTGTTCGCGCTCGACGGGGTGCTGCTCGGCGCCGGTGACGCGGCGTTCCTGCGCACCGCGACGCTGGTCAGCGCCGGGATCGGGTTCCTGCCGCTGATCTGGGTCTCGCTCGCGCTCGGCTGGGGGCTCGCCGGGATCTGGACCGGGCTGTCGCTGTTCATGGTGCTGCGGCTGGCCGCGGTCGTCCAGCGCTGGCGGTCGGGCCGGTGGGCGGTGGTGGGGGCGCCGCCCGCGCGGGCGTGACGTGTGGTCAATCGCACGCGGGTCACGGCTATGTTTCGGCGTTGCTTAGGCGATACAACTGGTGAGGCGGCAACGAAGACGCTCTCGTGACCGCGTCCGCGCCGGGGCTCGACCAGCGCCCGGCCGACGCGGGGCCACCGTGACCGCCACCGTCCCCGCCTGGAGGATCTTCGTGTCGCCCGAAGCGGCCCACCCGTCGCCCGACCACCACCCCCCGAGGAAGCGGCGCTCCCCGTCCCGGCCCGTCCGTGCTTCCGCGAAGTCGTGGCTGATCTGGCTGACCGCCGCCGGCATCTACCTGCTCGCCGTCTTCCACCGCACCTCCTTCGGGGTGGCGGGGCTGCAGGCGGCCGACCGGTTCGGCGTCGGCGTCGCCGCGCTCGGCACGTTCACCGTGCTGCAGGTCGGCGTCTACGCGGCGATGCAGATCCCGGCGGGCGTCCTCGTCGACCGCTACGGCTCGCGGCGCGTGCTCACCGCGGCGCTGCTCTTCCTCGGGCTGGGCCAGATCCTGCTCGCGCTCGCCACCTCGTACGGGCTCGGCCTGGCGGCACGGGCGGTGCTCGGCTTCGGTGACGCGCTCACCTTCGTCAGCGTGCTGCGGCTCATCGCGGCGCACTTCCCCGGCCGCCAGTACGCGGTCGTCACCTCCTTCACCACCGCGCTCGGGTACGTCGGCAACCTCGCCGCGACGGTCCCGCTGACGCTCCTGCTCGCCGGGCCCGGCTGGACGCCGACCTTCCTGACCGTCGGCGTGGTGACCGTGCTGTACGCGGTCTTCGCGATCCGCGGGATCCGTGACGCGCCAGGGGAAGCGGCGCCGCCCGCGGTGCGCGAACCGGTGGACGTGAAGGCGCTCGGGCGCCAGGTCGCGGGCGCGTGGCGGGTGCCGGGCACGCGGCTCGGGTTCTGGGTGCACTTCACCACGATGTTCGCGCCGAACGTGCTCACCATGCTGTGGGGCGTGCCGTACCTGGTGCAGGGCCAGGGGCAGCCGAAGGCGACGGCGAGCGCGCTGCTCACCGTGTTCGTGTTCGGCTCGATGATCGGCGGGCCGGTGGTCGGCAGCATCATCGCGGGCCGCCCGTCCCTGCGGATGCCGCTCGTCGGCGGCTACCTCGTCGGCGCGGCGGCGGTGTGGGCGCTCCTGCTCGGCTGGCCGGGCGCCGTGCCGCTGGGCGTGCTGGTGCCCTCCTTCGCCTTCCTCTCGCTCGGCGGCCCCGCGTCGATGATCGGGTTCGCCCTCGCCAGGGACTACAACCCGCTGCACCGCGTCGGCACCGCGACCGGGGTGGTGAACGTCGGCGGGTTCGTCGCGACGACCGTGGCCGCGCTCAGCATCGGCCTGCTGCTGGGCTGGACCGGGGGCAACTTCCGGATCGCGCTGCTGGCCGTGGTCGTGGTGCTGGCACTGGGCGCGGTCCGGATGCTGGTGTGGTGGCGCCGGACGCGCGCGACGCTGTTCGCCGCCGAGGCCCGCGGCGAGGAGATCCCGGTGCGCATCACCCGCCGCCGCTGGGACGCGCGGACGCCCGCGCTGTCCCCCGCCGCCGCGTAACCGGCGGGCGGATAGGGTTCGCCCGTGTCCCGCCCGCAAGGTCCCCGCCGTCCCCCGCCACCCCCCGGACTGCTGGTCGTCGACAAGCCGCCGGGGATGACCTCCCACGACGTCGTCGCGCGCGTCCGCCGCATCATGGGCACCCGCAAGGTCGGCCACGCCGGCACGCTCGACCCGATGGCGACCGGCGTGCTCGTGCTTGGCATCGAACGGGCCACCAAGCTGCTCGGGCACCTGGCGCTGGACCGCAAGACCTACCTCGCGACGATCGTCCTCGGCTCCTCGACCACCACCGACGACGCCGAAGGCGAGCAGCTCACCGAAGCCTCCGCCGAGGAGGTCGCCGCGGTGACCGACGAGGCCGTCGCCGCCGGGATCGCGACGCTGACCGGGGACATCCAGCAGGTGCCCAGCGCGGTCAGCGCGGTGAAGGTCGACGGCAAGCGCGCCTACGCCCGCGTCCGCGCCGGCGAGCAGCTCGACCTGCCGCCCCGTCCGGTCACGGTGTACCGGTTCGACCTCCTGGTGCTCCGCCGCGAGGAGGGCAGGATCGAGCTCGACGCGGTGGTGGACTGCTCGTCGGGCACCTACGTGCGCGCGCTGGCACGGGATCTCGGCGCCGGGCTCGGCGCCGGCGGTCACCTCGGCGCGTTGCGGCGCACCACCGTCGGCCCGTTCGCGCTCGCCGCCGCGCGCACGCTGGAGCAGCTCGAAGAGAAACCGGAACTGTCCTTTTCGCTCGACGCGGCGGTGGCGAAGGCGTTCCCGCGCCGCGACGTCGGCACCGGGCTCGCCAAGGCGGTCCAATATGGACAGAAGGTGCCCTCGGCCGGGATCGACGGCACCTACGGGGTGTTCGCCCCGGACGGCCGGGTGCTGGCGCTCGCCGTCGACGAGGGTGGCGTGGCCCGCTCGGTGGTCGTGCTCAGCCCGGCCTAAGGTGTTCCTGTGCAGCGTTGGCGAGGGTTGTCGGATCTCCCCGGTGGGTGGGGTCGGTGCGTGGTCACCATCGGTGTCTTCGACGGTGTGCACCGCGGGCACCAGGCCCTGATCCGCAGAACGGTCGAGGTGGCCAAGGAGCGCGGGCTGCCCAGCGTGGTGCTGACCTTCGACCCGCATCCGTCCGAAGTGGTCCGCCCGGGCAGCCACCCGGCGCAGCTGACCACGTTGCGCCGCAAGGCGGAGCTGGTGGAGAGCCTCGGCGTCGACGTGTTCGCGGTGCTGCCGTTCACCCCGGAGCTCTCGCGGCTGCCCGCGCACGAGTTCGTGCACGAGATGCTGGTGGACAAGCTGCACGCGGCCGCGGTGATCGTGGGGGAGAACTTCACCTTCGGCGCGAAGGCGGCGGGTGACGTCGCGCTATTGCGCACGCTCGGCAAGCGGTTCGGGTTCGTCGCGCACGGCGCCGAGCTCCAGGGCGGCACGCTGCAGCCGGACCAGCCAGCCGAGACCGGCGAGGTCACCTTCTCCTCGACCTACGTGCGCTCGTGCATCGACGCGGGTGACATGGTCGCCGCCGCCGAAGCGCTCGGCAGGCCGCACCGGCTCGAAGGGATCGTGGTGCGCGGCGACGGGCGCGGCCACGACCTCGGCTACCCGACGGCGAACCTGTCGAGCCCGCGGTACGCGGCGGTGCCTGCCGACGGGATCTACGCGGCCTGGTTCACCCGCGCCAGCGCACCGGACCGGCCGCTGAAGGCCGCGGTGTCGGTGGGCACGAACCCGACGTTCTCCGGTCGCGAGCGGCGCGTCGAGGCGTTCGTGCTCGACGTCGACGAGGACTTCTACGGCCAGCACGTCGCGGTCGACTTCGTCGAGCGGCTGCGGGGCATGGTGAAGTTCTCCTCGTCGGAGGAGCTGGTGAAGCAGATGGACGACGACGTCGTGCGGACGCGGCAGGTACTGGCCTGAGCGCCGTCCGGTCGGGTGCATCGGGTGCGGGCCTGCCCGAATCGTGCACGCCGGGGCGCGCCACCTGGCAAGATGCCTTTCCGGACGAGGTCGCCGAAGCTGGTAGGGGAGCGGGAGCTGTGGAGGACCACAAGATCGTGCAGCGGAACATCGAGCTGCAACGGGAGTGGTACGGCGAGCCACTCGGGGACCGGGTACGCAGGCTGGTGGTCGCGTTCGACGTGTCGCAGGCGTTCCTGGCCGAGGTGCTCGGCATCAGCGCCCCGATGCTGAGCCAGGTGATGAGCGGGCGGCGGGCCAAGATCGGCAACCCGGTGGTGCTGGCCAGGATGATCATGCTGGAGCGGAAGTGCCTCACCGCCGACGTCGCCTCGGGGCGCCGTGAGGCGCTGCTCGCCGCGCTCGAGGACGTCCGCGACGCGCGCCCGACGGTGGGCAGGGACAACTTCCCGGTCTCCGCGGAGTCGCCGTCGCCCGGCTCGACCGAGGACGGCGCGATCCTGATCGCGCTGCGCGAGGTCGCCGAGAACGAGGACCTCACCGAGGCGGCCAAGCGGCTCGAAGACGACTTCCCCGCGATCGCGGACCTGCTCCGCCGTGCCGGGCGCGGTAAGCCCTGAGCACGTACTTCACGGCGCTGCTGCCGCCCTTCGACGTCACCGTGCCGCTGCGGGCGGAGCTGGCGGTGTACCCCGAGTACGGTGCGCTCCAGCAGGGCCTGCGGTGGTCCCCGCCGGACCAGTGGCACATCACGCTGTCCTACTACGGCGCGCTGCGCGACCCGGAGGGCAGGGCGGAGACGCTGCGCACGGTGTTCGCGCAGTGCCGCAGGCCGACGGTCCGGCTCGCCGGGTCGGGGACCTTCGGCAGGGTGCTGTGGCTCGGCGTCGAGGACCTCGGCGAAGGCGATCTCGACCTGCTCGCCGCTTTGGCCGGCGGGTCGGAGCGCGACTACGTGCCGCACCTGACCGTGGCCAGGGCGGAGACCAGGGTCGACCCGGAATGGACTCGGCGGCTCCAGCGTTACGAGAGCGCGTCCTGGACCGTGTCCGAGGTGGTGCTCCTGCGCAGCGACCCCGGCCAGGGCGGGCCGGTGTACACCGAGGTCGAGCGGTTCCCCCTGACCGCCGGGCGCGGTGGTCCGGTAGTCGGCTGGTAACCTTGCGAACCGGGTCCGGCTGCAGTCCGTGGCGGCCGTGACCGTCTCACCCGGCGGGCGACACCGTCCGGGCCGCACGGCACCCACCGGTGGCGCGGCCGCATGCGGTCGCGATCACCAGAACACAGGAGAGTAAGCGTGGCGCTGTCCACTGACGAGAAGAAGTCGATCCTCACCGAGTACGGCGTGCACGACTCGGACACCGGATCGCCCGAGGCGCAGGTCGCGCTGCTGACCAAGCGGATCACCGGCCTCACCGAGCACCTCAAGACCCACAAGCACGACCACCACTCGCGTCGCGGCCTGCTGTTGCTGGTCGGCCGCCGCCGCAGGCTGCTGAACTACGTGGCCAAGGTGGACATCGAGCGCTACCGGTCGCTGATCCAGCGCCTGGGCCTGCGCCGATAGCACGTTTCGAGGGGGAGTGACCGGTCAGGTCGCTCCCCCTCGGTACAAAGAAGACCGAAAACGAAGGGTCGCGCGTCGCGCCACGAGAACACGTTCGCCGGTCCTCGGTAGTGGTTCCCGGGAGAGGTCCCGGGGGCTTCGATCGAAGACCGGCCTCACTCTCGGGCGCGGGGCGCCAAGGGCTGGCACCCCGGCGCGACCGCAGAGAAAAAGAGGAGAAACACCCTATGACCGACTCCACCGGAGTCACCGTGCACGAAACCGAAGCCGTTCTCGACAACGGCCGGTTCGGCACCCGTACCGTCCGCTTCGAGACCGGCAGGCTGGCCAAGCAGGCCGCCGGCGCCGTCGTCGCGTACCTGGACGAAGAGACCATGCTGCTGTCGGCGACCACGGCGTCGAAGCACCCGAAGGAGCACTTCGACTTCTTCCCGCTGACCGTGGACGTCGAAGAGCGCATGTACGCCGCGGGCCGCATCCCCGGCGCGTTCTTCCGCCGCGAGGGCCGCCCCTCCACCGACGCGATCCTCACCTGCCGCCTGATCGACCGCCCGCTGCGCCCGTCGTTCACCGACGGTCTCCGCAACGAGATCCAGGTCGTCATCACCGTGCAGAGCCTCAACCCCGACGACCCGTACGACGTGCTCGCGATCAACGCCGCCTCGGCGTCGACGCAGATCGCGGGCCTGCCGTTCTCCGGTCCGATCGGCGGCGTGCGCGTCGCGCTGATCGAGGACCAGTGGGTCGCGTTCCCGACCTGGAGCCAGCTCGAGAAGGCGACCTTCAACATGGTCGTCGCGGGCCGGATCGTCGGCGAGGGCGCGAACGACGTCGCGATCATGATGGTCGAGGCCGAGGGCACCGAGCACACCCTGGACCTGATCGCGGCCGGCACCAAGGCGCCGAACGAGCAGTCCGTCGCCGAGGGCCTCGAGGCCGCGAAGCCGTTCATCCGCGCGCTGTGCGAGGCGCAGCAGAAGCTCGCCGAGGTCTCCGCGAAGCCGACCGGTGACTTCCCCGTCTACCTGGCGTACCAGCAGGACGCCTACGACGCCGTCGCCGCCGTCGCGACCGACGACCTCGCCAAGGCGCTGCAGATCGCGGGCAAGCAGGACCGCGACGGCGCCGTCGACGAGGTCAAGGCCGCCGTGCTGGCCAAGGTCGGCGTCGGTGAGGGCGAAGCCTTCGAAGGCCGTGACAAGGAGATCGGCGCGGCGTTCAAGTCGCTGTCGAAGAAGATCATGCGCAAGCGCGTCCTCACGGACAAGATCCGCATGGACGGCCGCGGCCTGACCGACATCCGCCAGCTCTCGGCCGAGGTCGCGGTCATCCCGCGTGCGCACGGCTCGGCGCTGTTCGAGCGCGGCGAGACGCAGATCCTGGGCGTCACCACGCTGAACATGCTGCGCATGGAGCAGCAGATCGACTCGCTGTCCCCGGAGACGACGAAGCGGTACCTGCACCACTACAACTTCCCGCCGTTCTCCACCGGCGAGACCGGCCGCGTCGGTTCGCCGAAGCGGCGCGAGATCGGCCACGGCATGCTGGCCGAGCGCGCGCTGGTGCCGGTGCTGCCGAAGCGGGACGAGTTCCCGTACGCGATCCGCCAGGTCTCCGAGGCGCTCGGCTCGAACGGCTCCACCTCGATGGGCTCGGTCTGCGCGTCCACGATGGGCCTGTACAACGCGGGTGTGCCGCTGAAGGCGCCGGTCGCGGGCATCGCGATGGGCCTGATCTCGGACGAGGTCGACGGCAAGACCGAGTACGTGGCGCTGACCGACATCCTCGGTGCCGAGGACGCCATGGGCGACATGGACTTCAAGGTCGCAGGCACCAAGGACATCATCACCGCGCTGCAGCTGGACACCAAGCTCGACGGCATCCCGTCCGAGGTGCTCGCCGCCGCGCTGAACCAGGCGAAGGACGCCAGGCACACCATCCTCGAGGTGATCGCCGAGGCGATCGACGGCCCCGACGAGATGAGCCCGTTCGCCCCCCGCGTGACCAGCGTGAAGATCCCGGTCGACAAGATCGGTGAGGTCATCGGGCCGAAGGGCAAGATGATCAACTCGATCACCGAGGAGACCGGCGCCGACATCTCGATCGAGGACGACGGCACGATCTACGTCGGCGCGGCGGACGGCCCGTCGGCGGAGGCGGCGATCGACAAGATCAACGCCATCGCCAACCCGCAGCTGCCCAAGGTCGGCGAGCGCTTCCTCGGCACCGTGGTGAAGACGGCCGCGTTCGGCGCGTTCGTCTCGCTGCTGCCGGGCAAGGACGGCCTGGTGCACATCTCCAAGCTGGGCAACGGCAAGCGCATCGGCAAGGTCGAGGACGTGGTGAACGTCGGCGACAAGCTGCGCGTGGAGATCGCCGACATCGACAACCGCGGCAAGATCAGCCTGATCGTCGTGGACGAGGACGCGAAGCCCGCCGAGGGCGACGCCCCGAAGGCCGATGACGCCGAGAAGGCCGAAGCCAAGTAAGTCCGAACAGGACAGCAGTTCCGCGAAGGCCTCCCGTGCGCGCGTGTTTCGCCGCGCGGGGGGCCTTCTCGGTCGGTACATGAGTTAGGACCCCATGGCGCGTCAGGTTTCCGGGCACGAACAGCCCGTCGGCAGCACCCGCACCCTTGAGTCCACTTCGGACGGCGCGGTGGTGAAGCGGACCGTGCTGGCAGGCGGGCTCCGCGTGGTCACCGAGCACGTGCCCGCGTCGAGGTCGGCCACCGTGGGGCTGTGGGTCGGTGTCGGTTCGCGTGACGAGCAGCCTGCCGTCGCCGGTGCCGCGCACTACCTCGAGCACCTCCTGTTCAAGGGCACCGCCAAGCGGGGCGCGACGCAGATCGCCGAGGAGATCGACGCGGTCGGCGGTGAGTTCAACGCGTTCACCTCCAAGGAGCACACCTGCTACTACGCGCAGGTGCTCGACGCCGATCTCCCCCTCGCCGTCGACCTGGTGACCGACGTCGTGTTCGACGCGCGGTGCGATCCGTCCGATGTGGACACCGAGCGCAGGGTGGTGCTCGAAGAGATCGCGATGCGCGACGACGACCCGGAGGACCTGCTGCACGAGAACTTCGTCGGCGCGGTGATGGGCACGCATCCGCTCGGCCGCCCGGTGCTGGGCACCGAAGCCTCCATCGAGGGCATGGCCGCGACAGCGCTGCGCCGCTTCTACCGCACCAGGTACACCCAGCCGAGGATGGTGCTCGCGGTCGCCGGGAACGTCGAACACGCACAGGTGCTTCGCCTGGTGCGCAAGGCACTCGGCGCGCGGCTGTCCGGTGTGGACACCCCGGTGCCGCCGCGCGCCGGTAAGGCGAGGCTGACCGGCGACGGCAAGCTGGTGCTGCACACCGACGACACCGAGCAGGCGCACGTCATGCTCGGGATGCGCGCGCTGTCGCGGCACGACCCCAGGCGCTACACGCTGAGCGTGCTCAACGCGGCGCTCGGCGGCGGGATGAGTTCCCGGCTGTTCCAGGAGGTCCGTGAACGCCGCGGGCTGGCGTACCAGGTGTATTCGTCGGTCGCGAGCTACGCCGACGTCGGTCACCTTTCGGTGTACGCGGGATGCCAGCCGGACCGGCTCGGCGAGGTCACCGGTGTGCTGACCGACGTGCTCGCCGACGTCGCCCGTGACGGCCTCTCCGACGCCGAAGTCGCGCGGGCGAAGGGACAGCTCCGCGGCGGGCTGGTGCTGGGACTGGAGGACAGCGCGTCCAGGATGTCCCGCATCGGCAAGCAGGAGCTCAACTACGGCGACTACCACGGCGTCGACGACACGGTGGCCAGGATCGACGCGGTGACCCCGGACGAGGTGGCCGATCTCGCGAAGGCGCTGCTGCGCAGGCCCCGCGGGGGAGCGGGGGTGGCCGTGTCCGCCGCGGCCGTGGTCGGCCCGTACGCTCACGACGACGACCTGCCCGACGAACTGCACGAGGTGATCGCGTGACCGAAGACCTTCAGCGCGGCGAGGGGAAACCCCTCCGGGTCGGCGTGCTCGGTGCCAGGGGCCGGATGGGCGCGCAGGCCGTCAAGGCCGTGGAAGCCAGCCGCGATCTCGAGGTCGTCGCGATGGTCGACGCCGGGGATTCGGTGTTCGAGATCGCCGACGCCGGTGCCGAGGTGGTCATCGACTTCACCCATCCCGACGTGGTGATGGACAACCTCCGGTTCGCCGTGGACCGCGGTATCCACGCGGTGGTCGGCACCACCGGGTTCACCTCGGCACGGCTGCAGACCCTGCGCGGGTGGCTTGCCGCGAAACCCGAACTGGGCGTGCTGATCGCGCCGAACTTCGCGCTCGGCGCGGTGCTCGCGATGCGGTTCGCCCAGCAGGCCGCCCGGTTCTACGAGTCGGCGGAGATCATCGAGCTGCACCACAACCGCAAGGCCGACGCGCCATCCGGCACCGCGGCGCACACCGCGAAGCTCATCGGCGAGGCCAGGTCGGCGGCGGGTCTCAAGCCCGGCCCCGACGCGACGACGTCCGAACTGGACGGTGCTCGCGGCGCCGCGATCGACGGCGTGCCGGTGCATTCGGTGCGGCTGCCCGGTCTCGTCGCGCACGAGGAGATCCTGTTCGGCGCCGACGGTGAGACGCTGACGATCCGCCACGACTCGATGGACCGCGCGTCGTTCATGCCGGGTGTGCTGCTCGGCGTCCGCACCGTACCGAAGCGCCCCGGGCTGACGATCGGCCTGGAGAACGTGATCGAACTGTGAGGGCCCGCAATCTCGCGCTGGTGCTGACCGCCGCGTTGGTGCTCTACATCGTAATGCTCGCGGACCGGGCGATCGCGTTGTTCCGCAGCGGCGAGACCTCGGGAGTCCTGCTGGGCGTCGGGGTCATGGTGCTGCCGGTGCTCGGTGCGTGGATGATCGTGGCGACCTGGCGCTCCGGCTCCAAGATCCAGCGGCTCGCGCGCAGTCTCGAAGCCGAGGGCGGGCTGCCCAACGTCGAAGACCTGCCGCGCATGCCGTCGGGCCGGGTGGACCGCAAGGCGGCCGACGCGTGGTTCGAGGACCGCAAGGCCGAGCTCGAAGCGCATCCCGACGACTGGCGCTACTGGTACCGCCTGGCATACGCCTACGACGTCGCCGGTGACCGCAAACGGGCCCGCGACACCATGCGCCGCGCCGTCGAACTGGCCAAGGCCGTGTGAGTGCCGCGAACCCCGGCGTTGGATGCCCTGAAGGTGCCCTTCAGGGACCAAGCCCCGGGCGGCTCCCGGGTGGCTCCGCACTTCGGCCACCCAGCTCACCGGAATCGACGCGCACACATCAGCACTGCGACCTCCAGGGACCTGGACGCCCCGCGGGTCAGAAGTGCAGCCAGCCCGAGAAGACGGCCGGGGCCGCGGCCAGCGCGCTGAACCGGATCATCCGGCCCGCCAGCCCCGCCGCGAGGAACGTGGACAGCGGCATCCTGACCAGGCCGGCGAGCACCGTGGTCGCCATGAACGGCGGCAGGCCGACGATCGAGCTCACGCCGTAGGTGCCGGTCATCCAGTGCGGGTGGCGGTGGCACCGGTCGCGCAGCGCGTCGAGCTTGGTGCGCAGCCATTCCGTCCTGGCGTGCCAGCGTTCGCGGCGCGCGGACGGCGGGCGTTCGCGGTGCAGCCTGGCGTGCAGTTTGTCGTGCAGCTTCTTGGGCAGCTTGATCGATCCCCGTGCCGCCAGGTAGAAGATCGACTTCCCGGCGAGCTGGCCGACCGCGACCACCAGGCCGAGTGCGAACCAGTGCAACGTGGGCTGGGCGGCGGCGAGCCCGAGCACGAAGACCTCGACGCTGACCACCGGGATCAGCGCGGAGCTGAACGCGACACCGAGCGTCACGCACAGCCAACCCAGCATGCTCGTCTCCCTCCGAATTTCCCACGCTAGCAGTCCACCACCGGGGAATCGGTGGGGTTGGCACCCGTCTTCGAGCGGCGGAACGCACCAGAAGATCACCTCTCGGACGGCTCGCCGTCATCTGCGGCTGCGATTCTCGTGAGGTGGCGCAGGAGCAGGCCGGGGCAACCGCACGGCATCGCGAGTCCCTTCCCGACCGGTTCTCGGCGCTCTGCGCGGCCGTGGTCCGCGTGCTGCCGTTCGGGCTGAGCCGCTGGGTCGCGCCCAGCTTCCTCGGCTTCGCGGTCATCAACGGCTTTACCTTCGCCGTCGACCTCGCCCTGCTCACCGCGCTCCACGGCGGGCTCGGCTGGCCGGTGCCGATCGCCATCACGGTGGCCTACCTGTGCGCGTTCGGGCTGAGCTTCGTGCTGAACCGGGCGATGAACTTCCGTTCCCACGCCCCGGTCGGCGGCCAGATGGTGAAGTACGCGATCGCGGTCGGCATCAACTACGCCGCGTTCATCCTCGGCGTCGGCAGCGGGCTCACCGCGCTCGGTGTGGAGTACCACCTGTCCCGCATCATCGCGGGCGCCTGCGAGGGCGTGTTCATGTACTCGGTGATGCGCTGGGTCGTGTTCACCGACCGCCAGGAAGACTGAGCGGCTACTCCGTCAGTTCGAGGTCGAGCGGGCCGGTCACGCGGATTTCGCGCACCGTCCGCTCGCCGGTGTCGAGCGTGCGCACGGTGCCGTCCGGCTTCCAGCCCGCGCGGCGGTAGAGCCCCAGCGACGCCGAGTCGGCCTGCGCCACCCACGCGATGCCCCGTTCGGCGCCGAGTTCGGCCAACGCGCGCGCGGCCGTGGCGAGCAGGCGGCCGCCGTGCCCGCGCCTGCCCCAGCGCGGTTCGACGAGCACGGACGCGATCATCGCGAGGTGCCCGGCGTCTTCGGGCAGCTCGCCCGCCGCGTTCGCCGCGTCCGCCTCCGGCGCGGGGCCCGACACGCTGAAGCCGACCGTGAACTCGCCTTCGACGGCCACGAAGACCCTCGTCTCCGGGTGCTCGATCGCGCCGGTCCACTGCAGCGTCGGGTCCGTCGCGTCCAGCTCGGCCAGCCCGTGCTCGCCGAGCAGATCGGCGTAGGCGGTCCGCCAGGTGTCGCGCTGGATCCTGGCGATCTCGGGGGCGTCGCCGACGGTGGCGGGGCGGACGTTCGCGGTGCTCACCACGGCAACCTAACGCATCGGCCCGGCCGCGGGAGGCCGCCCCGAAAATAACCACTGTAATTATTTAGCCGGTTGTGCCACGGTGGGCTTCGTGAGGACTCGACCTTGGCTCGCCTGGACCGCGCTCGGTGTCGTGTACGTCGTATGGGGGTCGACGTACCTGGCCATCCGCTCGCTGGTGGGCACCGTTCCGCCCCTGCTCGGCGCCGGGATCCGGTTCGGTGCCGCTGGCCCGGTGCTGCTCGCGGCGGTGGCGGTGGCGGCGGGTCGTGGCGCGTTCCGGGTCACCGGGCGGCAGGCCGGTGCCGCGGTGGTCCTCGGGCTCCTCATGGCGGGTGGCGGGCAGGGCCTGCTGACCATCGCGGAGACCAAGGTGTCCTCGGGGATCGCGGCCCTGCTCGTCGCCGTCGTGCCGCTGTACGTGCTCGCGCTGCGGCGGCTGCTCGGCGACCGGCCGCCGAAGGTGACCGCGGTGGGCGTCGCGCTCGGACTGGCCGGGCTCGCCGCGCTCCTGCTGCTGGGCGGGCAGGCCGGCGGGGCGCACGGCACCGCCTGGTGGGCGCCGCCGCTGGTGCTGGTCGCCGCGTTCAGCTGGGCACTGGGCACGGTCGCCAGCACCCGGCTGAAGATGCCGCCGAACCCGTTCACCACCGCGGGTATCGAACTGACCGCCGCCGGGGCCGCCCTGTCGGCCACCGGGCTCGCGAGCGGGCAGCGGCTGGTGCTCGACGAGGTGAGCACCGCGTCGTGGCTCGCGCTCGCGTACCTGATCGTCGCGGGCTCGCTGATCGCGTACAGCGCCTACGTTTTCGTGCTCGCCGAGCTCCCGCTGTCCACTGTGGCCACCTACGCGTACGTGAACCCCGTCATCGCGGTGGTGCTCGGCGTGCTGTTCGCGGGCGAACGGTTCGGCGCGGCACAGCTCGCCGGCGCGCTGCTCGTGCTCGCGGCGGTGGCGGTGGTGGTCCGCGCGGAACGGACGGCCGAACCGAAAATGTCGGTGGGTGCTGGCACGATGAGGTGATCATGCAGACGATGAGTGTGGCGGCCGCGCGGCGCACGGCGCTGGCCGCGCAGGGTTTCTCGGATCCACGTCCGGCGGGCGAGCCGACGCGGCGGCACCTGCGGAAGGTGCTTTCGCGCGTGCGGCTGATCCAGCTCGACTCGGTGAACGTCGCGGTGCGCGCGCACTACGCGCCGCTGTTCGCCAGGCTCGGGGCGTACGACCCGGCGCTGGTGGACGACGCGGCGTGGGCGCATTCGGCCAAGCGGCCCCGGATGCTGGTGGAGTACTGGGCGCACGAGGCGAGCCTGATCCCGGTGGAGGACTGGCCGCTGCTGCACTCCGGTGCCAAGCGGCCGGGCTGGTGGCGGAACTACCGGCCGCTGGTGGACGCGTCGCCGGGGCTGGTCGACGACATCCTCGCCGTGGTCGAGGAACTGGGCCCGATCGGCGCGGGCGGGATCGAGCGCGAGGTCGCGGGTTCGTCGAAGCGGATGCCGGGGTCCTGGTGGGAGCGCTCGGAGGTGAAGAAGGTGTGCGAGTGGCTGTTCGGCATGGGCACGCTGACCACCGGCACCCGCCGTTCCTTCGAACGCCTCTACGACCTCACCGAGCGGGTGGTCCCGCCGGAGATCCACGGCCGCGCGGTGTCCAAAGAGGAGGGTGCGCGCAGGCTGGTCGAGAACTCGGCGACCGCGCTGGGCGTCGCCACCGAGACCGATCTGCGGGACTACTACCGGCTCGGGCCGGAGATCACCAGGCAGGCCATCGGCGAACTGGTCGGCGACGGCGTCCTCGAACCCGTCGCCGTCGAGGGCTGGCGCGGCACGGCCTACCGGCACGCCGCCGCCCGCACGCCGCGGTCGGTCACCGGCCGGGCGCTGCTGTGCCCCTTCGACCCGCTGATCTGGGAACGGGCGCGCACCGAGCGGCTCTTCGGCTTCCGCTACCGCATCGAGATCTACGTGCCGGAACCCAAGCGGGAGTACGGTTACTACGTGTACCCGTTCCTGCTCGACGGCGAACTCGTCGGCAGGGTCGACCTCAAGGCGGACCGCGCGGCCGGGGTGCTGCGCGCGCAGGGCGCGTTCAGCGAACCCGGCACCGACAGGAAGCGCGTGGCGGGCGAGCTCGCCGCCGAGCTCCGGCACATGGCCGACTGGCTGGAGCTCGACGGCGTGGTCACCGGCGGGCGCGGGGATCTCGCTCCCGCGCTGTCCCAGGCGCTCTGAGCGCGCGCCGGGGCAGGGACGCGGCGGCGGAGAGCGCGGCCACCACGAGCAGCGCGATCGCCCCGGCGCGGAAGCCCGCGCCGGGATCGCCCGCGGCGGCCCAGGTGAGCGCGCCGAGCGCCGGGCCGACGGAGAACCCGATGTTCCTCGCGAGCGCGCTCACTCCGCTGGACGCCCCGAACCGGCCTGCCGGAGTGAGGTCCAGCAGCACGGCCGCGTTCGGCCCGGCGAACAGGCCCTGCCCGATCCCGAGCAGCGCCAGCCGCCACGCGAGCGCGCCGGGCGTGCTCTGCTCGCCGGTGAACAGCAGCGACGCCGTCCCGCCCGCGAACACCACCGCGCCCGCGAACGCGACCCGCGCGCTGCCCGTCCGGTCGGCGACCACGCCCGCGACGGGCGAGGTGACGGCCATCGCGGCGGACAGGCACAGCAGCGCCGCGCCGATCTCGCCCGGCGTCGCGTGCGCCGTGGCGGCGAGGAAGTAGGGCACCAGGAAGTTCACCGCGCCGACCGCGGCCGTGGCCAGCGTCAGCGCGAGCAGCGCGCGGGACATGCCAGGCCGCCGCACGAGCGCGATGACCGGACGGGACGGGCGCAGGGCCGCCCACACCGCCGTGCCCACGCCCGCGGCCGCCACCAGCAGCAGCGGCGGCACGACGCTCCCTCGACGGCCGAAGAGGTCCAGCGCGAGGAACAGCGCCGCCGACGCCGTGCCGAGCACGAGCGTCTCGGTCAGCATCCCGCGCTCGGGCTTCGGCAGACCCGGCCCCTCCCGCGCGATGGCGCGCATCCCGCATCCGACGGCGAGCGCCGCCACCGGGATGTTCACCAGGAAGACCGAACGCCAGCCGAAGGCTTCGGTGAGCAGCCCGCCCAGCGCCGGGCCCGCGACACCGCTCAGCGGGATCAGCGTCAGCACCACCGCCATCGCCCGCGCCCGGTGCTCCTGGCGGACCGAGCGGCCCACGATCGGCAGCACCGTCACGCCGACGAGCGCGCCGAAGAGGCCCTGCAGCACCCGCGCGGCCACGACGAACGCGAAACCGGGCGCGAGCGCGATCAGCGCGCTGGCCACGCCGAACCCGCCGACGGCGAACGCGAACGCGGTCCTCGGATCGGCGCGGTCGAGCCAGCGGCCCGCGGGCACGCTCAGCGCGACCAGCGGAAGCGAGTAGCCGAGCAGCACCCACTGCGTTGCCGACGAACCGGCGCCGAGATCGTCGCCGAGCACCGGCAGCACCACCGCGACGATCGTCATGTCGAGCCCGGCGAGCACCACGCCGAGAGAGGCGGCGACCACCGCACCCCAGCGCGTCCGTTCCGGTGCCGCGGGGGCGGTCAAACCGCCGCCCCCGTCCGCACGTGCCGCGCCAGCCGGTCGAGCAGCGCGGCGAGTGCGGCCCGCAGGTCGTGGTCGAGCAGCCGGTCGTCCTCGTCGAACTGGCGGAACGCGTGCGGCACCGGGAGCGGCCCGCCGACGACGGTGGCGCCCGCGGCGGAGAGCACGCGCGCGAGCTGCTCCTGCGCGCCCGCCGCGCCGCCCGCGCCCGGGCTCGCGCCGACGACCACCGCGGGCTTCCCGGTGAGCGAGGCTTCCCCGTGCGGGCGCGACGCCCAGTCCAGCGCGTTCTTGAGCTGACCTGGCACCGACCCGTTGTATTCGGGGCTGGCGATCAGCAGGCCGCCGGCGGCGTCGATCGCGGCGCGCAGCCCGGCGACGGCGGCCGGGGCGGGGCCGTCTTCGGCGTCCTCGTCGAACGGCGGCACCAGGCGGAGTTCGTCCCACACGGTCAGGCGCACGCCGTCGGCGGGGAGTTCACGGGCGGCCGCGGTGAGCAGGCGGCGGTTGAAGGAACCCCGCCGCAGGCTCCCCGGCAGCCCCAGGATGGTCATGGTCATGCAGATCTCGATCCGCGCGGGGCCGGTGGATCCGGCCCGTCCGTGATCGACGGTTTCGCTAAGGCGGGGGCCCGCGCATGGGGCGCGCGCCCTATCCCGCCATCCGGAGCCGCGGCTAAGGGCTCAGGTGAGCAGCCCGAGACGGCGTGCCTGCGCGGCGGCCTCCACCCGGTTCGCGACGGCGAGCTTGCCGAGGATGTTGGACACGTGCACGCTCGCCGTCTTCGCGGAGATGAACAGGCGCTCGCCGATGTCGGCGTTGCCGAGCCCGTCGGCGACGAGGTGCAGGATCTCCAGCTCGCGCGGCGTCAGCCCGTGCGATCCGGTGCGGGGCGCGCGTTCGCCCGGCGTGATCCGCGCGCGACGGGCGAGGTCGGTGGCGCGCTCGCGCAGCGGTGTCGCACCGAGTGCGGCGGTCAGGGCGGCCACCTGGCCGAGGTGCGCTGCCGCCCGTGTGCGCTCTCCGGCAGCGATCGCCGCTTCGGCCGCGCCCATCGCGGTTTCCGCGCGCTCCCAAGGCTGTCCGAGCTCGCGCCACGCTTCGGTGGCCGATTCCCACGCGGTGACGTCCTCGCGGGTGATCTCAGCCGCGAACGACCGCGCGTGTGCCTCCTGCACCGGGCCCGCCGCCCGCAGCGTCTCCGCCTGCGCGCGCAGCCGTGACCGCAGGTCGTCGGCGCCGAGTGCGTGCGCGACGCGGGAACCGGCGACCAGCAACGGCCAGGCGAACCGGGACGCGGCCGCGCCGAACCCGGTGAGCGCGCGGTCCAGCACGGCCGCCGCCGCGTCCGCGCGGTCCTGGGCGAGCCGGAGCTCGATTTCGAGGCGGGGCACCAGCAACGGGTCCGGCGGGAACCGGATTTCGGTGCCGGGCAGTGCGTGCACGCGCGCCAGTACCCCGTCCGGCAGCCGGCGGTCACCCCGGCGCAGTGCGACGAAACCCTTGAGGCACAGCACCTGCGCGCTGAATCCGGCCGGTGGCGCGAGTTCGAGCGCGTGGTCGCCGGATTCGAGCGCCTCGTCCCAGCGGCCGGCCGAGATGAGCGCGGTGATCAGGTCGACGGCGTGCGCCGCGCCGTAGGACCGCGCGAGCCCGGCGTCCCGGGCGATGACGAGGCCGGATCTGGCCACCGACACCGCTTCGCCGAGCCGCCCGTACGCGTGCAGCAGGGTCGATTCGCTGTGCAGCGCCCGCAGCCGTTCCCTTGGTGCGTCGACGTTTTCCGCGATCGCGCGTGCCCTGGCCAGCCGGGGGAGCTGGGCGTCCAGATCGCCGTCCCTCGCGTCGAGCACGGCGAGCGTGACTAGCGCGGACGCCTCCGAGGGATCGTCGCCGGCCTCGTGCGCGGCCGCGAGCCCCCGCTGGGCGTACTGACGCGCTTCGTCCTCCAGCGGCACCTCCATCAGCGCGGCGGCGAGCGCGTTGAGCAGGAATCCGCGCGCGGGATGCCCGTCGGGCACTATCTCGACGGCCCGCCGCCGGTCCCCGAGCGCATCGGGCCTGCCGAGCTGGCCGCGCATCCGGCCGCGGAGCTCCAGCAGCAGCGCGGTGCGGACGCGATCGGTACCGGGGTCGAGTTCGGCGAGCGCGGCGGTCGCGAGCAGGTCGCCTTCCTCGGGGTCACCGGCGCGGTTCGCCGCCTCCGTCGCCCGTTCGAGCACGGTGAACCGCCCGGCGCCGACGCGATCCGCGGCGTCGGGCACCCGGTCCCACAGTTCGAGCACGCGGGACAGCAGGCGCAACTGCTCGGCGTAGGCGAGGGAGCGGCGTGCGACGTTCGCCGCCTCCCACGCGGCGTGCAGCGCTTCGCCGGGTTTCCGCGCCGCGTAGAGGTGGTGGGCGAGTTCCTCGGTCCAGTGCCCGCCGGAGGCGCCGGCCCTGATCGCGTCGGCGTACCGCGCGTGCAGCGCGATCCGCTCACCGGGCAGCAGGGTCCGGTACACCGCGTCCCTGATGAGCGCGTGCCGGAAGGCGTAGCCGTCGCCGTCGACGACGAGCACGCCCGCGTCGACGGCCGCCGAAACCGCTTCGCCCGGGGCCGATCCGGCGACGGTCACGAGCAACTCGTGGTCGACCCTGCCGACGGCGGCGCTGGCCGCGCGCACGATCGGCGCCGCGCCGGGGGTGTGCGCCGTGAGCCGGTCGACGCGGGCGAGCAACAGGTCGTCGAGTGAGGGCGGCAGGGGACCGTCGCCCGCTTCGAGAACCGCTTCGACGAACAGCGGGTTGCCTTCGCTGCGTTCGTGCACCGCGCCGACGAGTTCGGGTGCGGGCTCCGCGTCGAGGATCGCGCGGACCTGGTGCACGACCTCCCGGCGGGACAGCCTGGCGAGGTCGATCCGCTCGACCCACGGGACACGGCCCAGCTCGGCGAGCAGCGACCGCAGCGGATGCGCCCGTCCCAGCTCGTCGGACCGGTGGGTGACCACCAGGAGCGAGCCGGGGATCGCGCGCTGGTTGCGGACCAGGAACTGCAGCAGGTCGCGGCTGGACCGGTCGGCCCAGTGCGCGTCCTCGACGACGAGCACGAGCGGACGGCCGGCGGCAAGGCGCGCGAGAACGGTGAGCGTGCCTTCGAAGAGGCGGGCGCGCGCGTCGTCGCCGGTGCCCCGTGGCTCGCCCGCTGTTTCGGCGGGGAGCAGGGGCCCGAGATCCGCGCGCACCTTCGCGGGGACGGCTTCGCCGAAGTCCGGATCGGCGATGAGACCGCGCAACGCGGCGACGAACGGGACGAACGGCAGGTCCGCGCCGCCGAGGTCGACGCAGCCGCCGAGGAGCACCCGCGCGTCGGCCGCGCCGGTGAACTCCGCGACGAGCCTGGACTTCCCGATCCCGGCTTCCCCGCCGACCAGCACGGTCGCGTACTCCCCGCGGGCACAGCGCGCCAGCGCGTCGGCCAACCGCGCGGTTTCCCGCTCGCGGCCGACCAGGACCGGGCTCGCCCCCTGCGCGCTCACGAGCTTTCCCCCTTCCCCGGTTCAGCGGTCCATCCTAGGACTCGCGCCGACACGCGCCCGGCATCAACGGGTGTCACCCCTTCGTGGGCTACCGTGACGCGATGCCTTCCCCCGCCCCGACCCCCGCGGCCGGTGGCGAGGCCACGGGCGTGCTGTGGGCGAAGATCACCGATCCGGACGCGGACCTGCCCGGATTCGCGCCGGGCGACGACGTGCGCGTGCTGCTCCCCGACGACGAGCGGTTCACCGTGCTCGGGGAAAAGCTGCTGGCCAACGGCGTCGACGGCGCCGCCGTGCGCCGGGTCCGGTACCTGCTGGAAGACGAGACCGTCCGCGGCTCGTCGCCCGCCAGGCTCACCGTCGACACCGCGGAGTGCCATCTCGGGAAGTCGGTACCGCGGCAGTTCCCCCGGGTCACCGGCAGCGGAGCCGAAGCCGCCCGCGACGCGTTCGACGCGTTGTGGCAGGCGCACGTGCCGCCGGAAGGCGTGTCACCGGTGCCCGCCGCGGACGTGCTGCCGCCGGACTGGCTGCGGTTCCTGCCCTACCCGGAGCTGAACCCGGCGCAGGCCGTCACGGTCCCCGAAGTGCTGGCGCACGACGACCACCTGGTGATCGTCGCGCCCACCGGCGCGGGCAAGACGGTGATGGGCATGACCGCGGCGCTGAAGGCCGTGCTGGCGCAGGGGCGCAAGGCCGCCTGGCTGGTGCCGCAGCGTTCGCTGACCGACGAGCTGAACCGCGAACTGGACCAGTGGCGAGAGCAGGGACTGCGCGTCGAACGCCTTTCCGGTGAGTACAGTGTGGACATTCAACGGGTCCGCGAGGCGGATTTGTGGGTGGCCACCACGGAGAAGTTCGAGGCGATCTGCCGCGCCTCCTCATTGCGGGAGGCGCTGACCGAGGTCGGCTGCCTCATCGTCGACGAGATCCACCTGCTCGGCGACCCGGCGCGCGGCCCGGTGCTCGAAGCGCTGCTCGCCAGGATGCGCGGCGAGGACGCGCGGATGCGCATCGTCGGGCTGTCGGCGACGGTGTCCAACGCGGACCAGGTCGCCGCATGGCTCGGCGCGAAACTGCTTCGCGTGGCGTGGCGGCCGACCAAGCTCACCTGGCAGCTGCCGACCATCGCCGCGCACCGAGACTGGGGCCTGGTCGAAACGGCCAGGATCCGGCTGGCGAGTTCGATCACCAGGACGGTCACCCGCGACGGCGGCAGCGTGCTCGTCTTCTGCGGCAGCAAGCGGAACGTGCGGCGCACCGCGCTGATCATCGCCGCCGCGCTCGGGGCGGCGACCGACGGCGTGCACCCCGACGATCTCGACCGGCTGCACGAGGTGTGCCGGTCGGCGCGGGTCGGGCTGCACTACAAGGGCTGGGAGCACAAGCGACAGTCCGAAGTGGACTTCCGGGCGCGCGAGCTGGACGTGCTGGTGGCCACCTCCACGGTCGCGGCCGGGGTGAACCTGCCCGCCCGCGCGGTGGTCATCCAGGACACCGAGGTGGGGCTGAACCCGATCGACGTCGCCACCGTGCAGCAGATGTTCGGCCGCGCCGGGCGGATCGGCGCGGGGGAGCGCGAGGGCTGGGCGTTCCTCATCGTCACCGAGAACGAACGCGCCGCGTGGCAGGCCAAACTGGTGGCGGGGCACACCGTGCGCTCGCAGATCGAGTCCAGCCTCGCCGACCACGTGCTCGCCGAGGCAGTGCAGGGCCGCATCTCCTCGCTCGCCGAGGCGGAGCGGTGGTGGGTGGGCACGTTCGCGTGCCACCAGGGGAGCCGGAGCCTCGCGCCGCTGCGCCGGGCGATCGACTTCCTCACCGAGGCCGGGTTCCTCGCCGCGGCATCCGATGACGCCGACCGGGTGGTGGCGACCGAACTGGGGCTGCTCACCGCGCGCCTGATGGTCTCCGCGACGGTCGGCCACGAGATCCGCCTCGCGCTCGCCGACACCGAACTGCCGGACGGGCCGGAGGCGGCGGAAGCGGCGCTGATCGATCTGGTGTCCACTGTGGTCCCGAAACTGGCGGGCACCGCGATCAGCGAGGAGCTGAAACCCGTTGTGGCGCGGGCGTTGCGGCCCGGCGGTGGCGACTACCAGCGCGGCGATCTCGCCAGGATGGCACTGCGGCTGGTGGCCTCGAATCCGGACGCGTTCCGCCGCGGCGCGCGCGTGATCGACGGAATCCCTTATGTGGCGCTCTATCCGGCGTTGGAGGAGGCGCCGAGGTACCTGCACTGGCTCGGCTGCCAGGGCCTGCTCGGCACGGTGCACCCGTGGGGTGCGATCGTGGCCGCCGATCTGGGCAGGCGGGTGCGCTGGCGAAGGTGCCGCCCCCGGCGGGGCGCCGGCAGGCTGCTGTGGATGTGCGAGCAGCTCGCCACCCCGCCGCACGCCGAGGACCTCGTGCCCGAACTCTTCGCCGCGGCAACCGAACGCGGCCTGACGAGTCCGGATTGGACGGTCGGCGTCCGGCCGCGCGGCACGGTGCTCGACGAGCAGTCCTACCCCGCGCTGCTGCGCGAGCGCGCCAGCGCCGCGGAGATCGGGCACGACGGCGGGGTGGTGACGGCGTCGGGCCCGGAGGGCAGCGTGCTCGGCACCTGGCTCGGCAAGCGGTACCGGCGCGACGCGGTGCCGAAGGGCGGCGTGCGGGTGGCGCTGCCTGCCGGGGAGCTCGGCGAACCGGGTGCCGCGCTGTTCACCTGGCGCGGCGACCACCGCGCCACCGGCTGGCTGGCGCGCTATTCCGCGCTCGCGCCGGGGAACGCCCGGTAAACGCGATTTCGAAAACGAGGATTGTGCTCGTCGCGCCGGGCGAGGTATCTTCGCCGGGAAAGAGCTGCTGTTGCTGGTGGTGGCGGGTTGGGTCGATGGATGGGAAAAGAGCTGTGGCGGTCACTGGGCGGGTTGTGCGGTTCGACGAGTTCCGCGGATATGGCTTTGTTTCCCCCGATACCGGGGGTGAGGACGTGTTCATGCACGTCAACGATCTCGAGTTCGACAAACGGTTCGTGACGCCCGGCGCGCTCGTGGAGTTCGTCGTCGAGGACGGGCAGCGGGGCCTGAAGGCGTCCCACGTCCAGATCCTGGGCGAACCGGGCGTCCCGGCTACCCCGAGGGCCTCGCATCCGGTTGCCGCGCCGACACCGGCCGCGGGCACGGAGGATCCCGCGGACGACGGGATGTGCGACGTCCTTTCCAGCGCGGAACTGTCCGGTGAGCTGACCGAGGCGCTGCTCGCCGCCGCGCCTTCGCTCACCGGGGAACAGATCCTGGCGGTGCGCCGCCGCTTCCGCGAGATCGCCGCGTCGCACGGCTGGGTGGAAGGCGACTGATTTCGCCGTACTACGGCTGAACTGCCGGTGCTCGCCGATCGGCGAGCACCGGCAGTTCACTTTCCCCCTGGCGGATGGTCTACTCCGGACCGTTCACTGCCCGGCGCGGGTCAGGACCGCGTTCCCGGAGCCGGTGCGCGCGCGTAACCGCAACGCGACGCCGTCCGACGGTGCCTCGGTTTCGACGTCGAGCTCGCTCGACACCTTGCCCGAGGTGGACGACAGGTCGATCTCGGCGTGCACACCGGTCCTGATCCCGATCCGGACCTCGCCGGAGCCGGTGATCAGTTCCAGCGAGCCGCCCGCCGCCTCGGCGACGGACAGGTCGCCGCTGCCGCTGCGCGCCATCACCTCGCCGGACACCTCGCCGAACCAGATGTCGCCGGTGCCGGTGGTCACCGTCGCCGAGCCGGACAGCGACGCGGCTTCCACGTCGCCACTGCCGGTGCGCACCTGAAGGCCCGATATCGCGGGGCCGAGCCGGATCGCGCCGGAGCCGGTGCGCACGTTCGCGGTGCCGTCGGTGCGGTCGAGCCGCACTTCACCGGACCCGGTGGAGATCCCGGCGCGCCCCGCGGTGCCGGTCACGGTCACGTCGGCCGAACCGGCGCGGATCTCGAGCTGCGAGCCCGACGGCGCGTGCACGGTGACCGCGAGCGGGATGTTGCGCAGCGGCAGGGTCTTCGGCGCGCGCACGGTGATCCGGTTGCCGGTCTTCTCGATCTTGGTGGCGTTGACCGCCTCCGCCGGGCTGCCGCGGAAGTCGGAGCCGAACTGGCCGCCGAACCGCTCGCTGACCCAGTTGAGCACGTTCGTGACGTTCTCGGCCCACACCTCCTGTGCGCCGGGGTCGTGGCGCACCTCCACCCAGGCTTCGGTGGTTTCGGTGAGTTCGACCTCGACCTTGCCCAGCAGCACGGTCAGGTCGAGTTCGAGCGTGCCGTCGACGGTGAAGGTGTCGCTGCGGACGGGGGTTTCGACGCTCTCGCTCATGATCAGCCCTCCACCCAGCCGTGCAGATGGGAGTCGGACCGCTTGTCGCGCGGCGGCCCGCCCTGCCCGTGCTCGCCACCGCCGGTGCCGCCGTGGCGGGTCGCGCCGTGGAGCGCGCCCTGCACGGCCTGCGAGATGAACGTGTTGAGCGAGACGCCCTGCGCCGCGGCCGCCTGTTCGGCCTGGCCCTTGATCTGCTCGACCATGCGCAGTGTCATCCGGCTGATGTCGCCGCCGTCGATCGGCATCGACCGCGGCGGTTCGGGGCGTTCGGGTTCGTCCTGCCCGCCGCCGGGACCGCCGGTGCCGCTGTCGTGCGAACCCGTGCCGGTGACCACCACCCGCACGTCCCGCCCGTCGAGCCGCACCTCGACGACGTGGCCGGGCAGGCTCGCGGTGACCTCGGCGGCGAGATCGGCGAGCGCGTTCATGAGGGTCAGCCTCGCGGCCGGTTCGAGTGCGGCGGAGAGCACCGCGGCGGCGCGGCGGGTCTGGTCGTCGCCCGCGGATGCCGTCGTCGTGAGGTCTTCACGGAGAGTGGTGAGATACGGCGTCAGATCCATGACACCACCATGACACCATTCGTGGTGTCGGTCAAGGAGATAATGGTGTCGCCCGCGGTGCGCCTGTCGCGTGCGGGGGCGGCTTCGCCGCCGGTTACGCTGCCTGGTGTCGAAGCAGGGCACGGGGAGAATGGAGTGCGGACGTGGCCGAAACGGTGTCGCCGAAGGTCCAGTTGATCGCGAAGACGGAGTTCTTCCCACCAGAGGACGTGCCGTGGTCCACGGACGCCGACGGGGGTGAGGCGCTCGCCGAGTTCGCGGGCAGGGCGTGCTACCAGTCGTGGAAGAAGCCCAATCCGAGGACCGCGACGAACGCCGGGTACATCGACCACATCATCGAGGTCGGGCACCTTTCCGTGCTGGAACACGGGTCCGCCACGTTCTACATCACCGGGATCTCCCGGTCGCTGACCCACGAGCTGATCCGGCACCGGCACTTCTCCTACTCGCAGCTTTCGCAGCGGTACGTGCCCGAGCGCAACGCGGCCTTCGTCGAGCCGGAGGTCATCGCGAACGACCCCGAGCTGCACGAGAAGTTCCTCGCCGCGGCGCAGGCGAGCGTCGACGCCTACACCGACCTGCTCGCCGGGCTCGAAGACAAGTTCGCCGACGCGCCGAGCGCCACCCTGCGCCGCAAGCAGGCCCGTCAGGCCGCGCGCGCGGTGCTCCCGAACGCGACCGAGACCCGCATCGTCGTCACGGGCAACTACCGTGCGTGGCGGCACTTCGTCGCCATGCGCGCCACCGAGCACGCCGACGTGGAGATCCGCGCGCTCGCCGTGGAGTGCCTGCGCCAGCTCCAGAAGGTGGCGGGCAACGTGTTCGCCGACTTCACCATCTCGACGCTGCCCGACGGCACCGAGGTCGCGTCGAGCCCGAAGGTGCTCGAAGGCTGATGCGGCGCCTCGGCATCGACGTCCAGCCGGGGGAGTACGCGGTCGCGCGGCTGGCACCGGACGCGCCGTTCCCCGCCGACCTGCTCTCCGGCTCCGGCGCCTCGCTCGTCTCGCTGACCAGGACGCCCACCGAGTTGTCCGTGGTCTGCCCCGCGGACCTGGCGCCGGAGACCGCCGACGCGGAAGCGGGCTGGCGCCTGCTCACCGTGCGCGGGCCGCTCGAGTTCACCTTGACCGGCATCATCGCCGCGTTGTCGAGCGAACTCGCCGCGGCCGGTGTCGCGTTGTTCTCACTGTCCACTTTCGACACCGACCACATACTGGTGAAGGCGGACGACCTCGACCGCGCGGTCGCCGCACTCCGGGAGTCCGGCCACGAGGTGGACGCCCCGTAGCGGAAGCCCCTGCCCTGGCTCGTAAATAAGCAGATTCGCCGGGCGCGGCAAGATCACCCCGCCAGCGGAGGCGCGCCCACCTTTCACCCCTGGCGGAACGTCCCCGCCCGGGGACACAGAGGACTGAAGGTGGCCTTGGGGGAATCTGACGCCGCGAAGGCGTCCTTCAGGGCATCGGCAGCACCGTGTCGCGCGGTCGCGCGTCGCGAGGGGCGAGATCGCGGCCTCAGAGTCCCCGAAGGCGTCCTTCAGGGAATGAGCGTGACCGTGCCGTGTGCCGCCAAGGCGTCCTTCGGGGAATGCGCCGGACTTTCCGGCTCACACTTCTTCCCCTTCCCGGACTCATGCCCCGAAGGGGGGCCTTCGGGGAACCCAACGCCGCGAAGGCTGCCTTCGGGGCGTTGGCAGCACCATGTCGCGCGTCGCGAGGGGCGAGATCGCGGCGTCAGATTCCCTGAAGGCGTCCTTCAGGGACCAAGCCCCGGACTGCTCCGCGTTTCCGCCACCCATCTCACCGGAATCGACGCGCGCGCATCATCACTGCGCGCATCATCACTGCGGGCATCATCACTGTGGCCTTCGGGGAATCCGGCGCCACCAATCGCCCCGTCGCGGGCTTCGGTTTCGCCGCGGGCAATGCCCTGAAGGACGCCTTCGGGGACGTGAACGCCACGAATGTTCCCCTCGCGAGCGCCGCGGCAGTGCCGCCGCCGAGCCCCGTCCTCGGCCTCTATCGGAGCGGCGGGGAGGCGGCTGCGGAGTCAGGCACGCGTCGGCGCACCGGCCTGCGGCCGGTGGTGTACAGCACCTTGCAACGCAAAGTTCGGCGAGCCTAAACTTGAAGTTGGCACAACCGACAAACGCGAGGTGACTGATGGCGCTGACGGACGCGGCACGGCCGGGGCTGGCCAAGGTCCGCGCCGGGTCGATGCTGCTCGGGCCCGCGTTCGTCGCGGCGATCGCCTACGTCGACCCCGGCAACGTGGCGTCGAACGTCAGTGCCGGCGCCCAGTTCGGCTACCTGCTGGTCTGGGTGATCGTGGCGGCCAACCTGATGGCCGCGCTCGTCCAGTTCCTGTCCGCGAAACTCGGCCTGGTGACCGGGATGTCGCTGCCGGAGGCGGTCCGCGAGCGGCTGCCGCGGCCGGCGCGGCTCGCCTACTGGGCGCAGGCGGAACTGGTCGCCGTCGCCACCGATCTCGCCGAGGTGGTCGGCGGCGCGATCGCGCTGAACCTGCTGTTCGACCTGCCGCTGCTGGTGGGCGGGCTGGTCACCGGCGCGGTTTCGATGGCGCTGCTGCTGGTGCAGGACCGCCGCGGCCAGCGCCCGTTCGAACGGGTCGTCACCGGGCTGCTCGGGGTCATCGCGGTCGGGTTCCTCGCGAGCCTCTTCGTCGAGCCACCGTCGGTGTCCTCGGCGCTCGGCGGCCTCGTGCCGCGCTTCGACGGCGCCGAGAGCGTGCTGATCGCCGCCGCCATGCTCGGCGCCACCGTGATGCCGCACGCGGTGTACCTCCACTCCGGACTCGTGCGCGACCGGCACGGGAAACCCGAAGCGGCGCAACGGAAACGCCTGTTGAAGGTGACCAGGTTCGACGTCGGGCTGGCGATGCTGCTGGCGGGCGCGGTCAACCTCGCGATGCTCCTGCTCGCCGCGAACACCCTGCGCGGGCGCGACGGCGTCGACTCGATCGAAGGCGCGCACGACGCGGTCGGGCAGGTGCTCGGCCCCGGGGTGGCGCTGCTGTTCGCGATCGGGCTGCTCGCCTCCGGGCTCGCGTCCACTTCGGTCGGTGCCTACGCGGGCGCGATGATCATGCAGGGCCTGCTGCGCAAGCGGATCCCGTTGCTGCTGCGGCGGGTCGTGACGCTCGCGCCCGCGGTCGTGGTGCTCGCGCTCGGCGCCGACCCGAGCCGCGCGCTGGTGGTGTCGCAGGTGGTGCTGTCGTTCGGGATCCCGTTCGCGCTCATCCCGCTGATCCGGCTCACCGGCGACCGCCGTCTCATGGGGACGGAGGCGAACGGGCGCGTCGTCACCGTGCTCGCGTGGTGCGTCGCCGCGGTCATCATCGCGCTCAACCTCGCGCTGATCTACCTCACCTTCGTGCACTGACCGCGCTGATAGCGGGGAACCGCCCGCCACCGCGGTGCCGTCGGACTACCATCCTGGCGGAACCGAGGAGGACGAGCGCGTGACCGACGAACAGACCACGACCCGTGCCGCCACCGGCAGGCGGGTGCTGGCGGGGCGGTACGAACTCCTCGACGAGCTCGGCCGCGGCGGGATGGGCGTGGTGTGGCGCGCCGAGGACAGGGTGATCGGCAGGCAGGTCGCGATCAAGGAGCTGCGGATCCCTGACGGCGCAGGGGATCCGGGGGTGTTCGCCGAGCGCGTGCTGCGCGAGGTGCGCACCGGCGGCAGGCTCAACGATCCCGCCGTCGTCACCGTCTACGACGTGGTGACCGACGGCGGCAGCACGCATATCGTGATGGAGCTGGTGCCCGCGCCGACGCTGTCGGACCTCGTCCGCGCGCAGGGCCCGCTGCCCGCCGCGCAGGCCGCCGCGATCGGGCAGCAGGTGCTTTCGGCGCTGCGCGCCGCGCACGAGGCGGGCATCGTGCACCGCGATGTGAAGCCGGGCAACATCATGGTGGCGCCGAACGGGCGGGTGAAGCTCACCGACTTCGGCATCGCGCAGGCCGTCGACGATCCGAGGATCACCACCAGCGGCATGATCGTGGGCAGCCCCGCGTTCATGGCGCCGGAGCGGGTCGACGGCCGCGAGGCGCTGGCCGCGTCGGATCTGTGGTCGCTCGGGGCCACCCTGTTCTTCGCGGTGGAGGGCACCGTCGCCTTCGACCGGCCGACCACCGCCGCGACGCTGCACGCGATCATGACCGAGGTGCCGTACCTGACCAGGGCGCAGGGCCCGCTCGCGTCGGCGATCATGGGCATGCTGATCGCGAACCCCGAGGCGAGGATCAGCCCCGACCAGGCGGACGGCCTGCTCGCGATGGCGGCGCGAGACGGCCATGGCGCGCCGCAGGGCCACAACGGGCAGTCGACCGTCCACTATGGACCTCCCGCGACGCGGTCGATGCTCGCGCCGGAAGCGGGGGCGGGCGCGAAGAAGCGCGGTGCGCTCAGGATCGGCGCCGCGGTGGCCGGTGTCGTGCTGCTCGCGGGCGGGCTGGCGCTGGGCAAGTGGTGGGGGACCCCGGCCGACACCGCCGACCCGGCGATGAAGCCGACGCTCACCTACGGCGACGGCGGCAGCGTCCAGTTCGACTACTCGACGAGCTACCGCTGCTACAACCGGCCGCTCGAAGGCGGCGGCTCGGTCGGCTCGGACAACCAGGTCGACTGCAAGAAGTCGCACGACTTCGAAGTGCTGACCGTCGCGACGGTCCTGGGGTCCGCCACCAGTTCCGACACGGAAGCGGCCGTCGCGGGCTACCCGGACGAGGCCAGGCTGCGGGCGTACGCGGAGGAGCGCTGCGCACTGAGCTTCTACTCCGACGCCGTGCGGCCGGAAAACCGCCAGTGGCTGTCCTACCAGGCGCTCGTGCCCACCTCCGGAGCCTGGAACACCCCGGCGACCTCGAGCAGCTCGCGGGTTCGCGACGTCTACTGCGTCGTGACGAAGCGCACGGGCGGCCAGCTCGAGGGGGCGATGACGGAGAAGGTGAAGTAGCGCTGGAGAAGTTCCGGCGGCCGTGACGGTGCGCCGTGGATTCTCCGGTGCGCGGGCGGAGGCTTCAGTCGATCATGGGATTTCGGCGAGGTCGTCGCGAAATCGGTCACCACCACGAGGTACCGTCAGTGCCATGTCCGCTCAGTCCGCGCAGTCCGCGCCCCCCTCCGCCGCGCCGGGAAGACCGTTCGGGCGCGTGCTCACCGCGATGATCACGCCGTTCGCCGCCGACGGGGCGCTCGACCTGAAGCGGGCGCAGGAGGTCGCGGAGCACCTGGTGGACCTCGGCAACGACGGGCTGGTGGTGAACGGCACCACCGGCGAGTGCCCCACGACCACCGACGCCGAGAAGGTCGCCGTCATCGAGGCCGTGGTCGAAGCGGTCGGGGACAGGGCGACCGTGATCGCGGGCGCGGGGGACTACAACACCGCGCACAGCGTCGAAGCCGTCCAGCAGGCCGAGAAGGCGGGCGCGCACGGCGTGCTCGTGGTGACGCCGTACTACTCGCGGCCGAGCCAGGCCGGGCTGCACGCGCACTTCACCACCGTGGCCGACGCCACCGGCCTGCCGGTGATGCTCTACGACATCCCGCCGCGCTCGATCGTGCCGATCGAGGTCGACACCCTGCGCAGGCTCGCCGAGCACCCGCGCATCCTGGCCGTGAAGGACGCCAAGGGCGACCTGCTCGCGGGCAGCGAGGTCATCGCGAACACCCACCTCGCCTACTACTCCGGCGACGACGGCCTCAACCTGCCGTGGCTCTCGGTCGGCGCGGCCGGGGTGGTCAGCGTGATCGGCCACGTCGTCGCGGGCCGGATCCGCGCGATGATCGAGGCATACGAAGACGGGGACACCTCCACCGCGCGCACCAACCACCGCGGCATGCTGCCGGTGTTCCGCGCGTTCTCCCGCGTCGGCGGGGTCGTGTTCAGCAAGACGGCGCTGCGCCTGCGCGGGCACGACGCGGGCGACCCGCGGCTGCCGCTGGTGCCCGCCACCGAAGACCAGATCCGCGCCATCGCGGCGGACCTGACCCAGGCCGGGGTCCCGCTGTCGGATTCGACCGCGGACTGGCACGGCACCAGGGTCGCCCAGACCGATTCGGCCGCGGCATACGTCGCGCCCACCACCCATACCAGCGTTGGGACCATGCCTCGGTGAGCTCGCTAGCAACCGGACCAGGACCGACCGCCGCACCGCCCGCACTCCCCGAAGGGGGCCTTCGCGTCGTCGCGCTGGGCGGGATCGGTGAGGTCGGCCGCAACATGACCGTTTTCGAGTTCGACGGGCGGCTGCTCATCGTCGACTGCGGGGTGCTCTTCCCCGAGGACGACCAGCCGGGCGTCGACCTGATCCTGCCCGACTTCCGGGCGATCGAGAACCGGCTCGACGAGATCGACGGGATCGTGCTGACCCACGGGCACGAGGACCACATCGGCGCCGTGCCGTTCCTCCTGCGCCTGCGCCCCGACCTGCCGATCTACGGCTCGCGGTTCACCCTCGCGCTGCTCGCCGCGAAGTGCAAGGAGCACAAGCAGCGGCCGCAGCTGGTCGAGGTCCGCGAAGGCGGGCGCCGCACGGTCGGCCCGTTCGAGTGCGAGTTCTTCGCGGTCAACCACTCCATCCCGGACGCGCTCGCGGTCGCGATCCGCACCCCGGCCGGCGTGGTGCTGCACACCGGGGACATCAAGCTGGACCAGCTCCCGCTCGACGGCAGGCTGACCGACCTCGCCGGGTTCTCCCGGCTCGGTGACGAAGGCGTGGACCTGTTCTGCGTGGACTCGACGAACGCCGAGGTGCCCGGGTTCGTGATGCCCGAGCGCGATATCGGCCCGGTGCTCGACGACGTGATCCGCCGGGTGGACCGCCGGGTGATCGTCGCCTGCTTCGCCAGCCACGTGCACCGCGTGCAGCAGGTGCTCGACGTCGCGCAGGAGCACGGGCGCCGCGTCGCCTTCGTCGGCAGGTCGATGGTCCGCAACATGGGCATCGCCGCCGAACTGGGCCTGCTGAACGTGCCGGCGGGTCTGCTCGTCGACCTCGACCAGGCCGCCGATCTGCCGGAGAGCAAGGTGCTCTTCGTGTCGACGGGTTCGCAGGGCGAGCCGCTGTCCGCGCTTTCGCGGATGGCGCGCGGCGAGCACCGCCAGATCTCGATCAAGGCAGGCGACACGGTCGTGCTGGCCAGCTCGATGATCCCCGGCAACGAGACCGCGGTGTTCGGCGTGGTCAACGGCCTGACCCGGCTCGGCGCGAACGTGGTGCACCAGGGCAACGCGAAGGTGCACGTCTCCGGGCACGCCTCGGCGGGGGAGCTGCTCTACCTCTACAACGCGGTGCGCCCGAGCAACGTGATGCCGGTGCACGGCGAGTGGAAGCACCTGCGGGCCAACGGCGAGCTGGCCATCCGCACCGGCGTGGCACCGGACAACGTGGTGATCGCCGAGGACGGCGTCGTGGTCGACCTGGTCGACGGGCAGGCGCGCCGCACCGGCCGGGTCGAGGTGGGGCACGTCTACGTCGACGGCCTCTCCGTCGGCGACGTCGGCGAGTCGACCCTGTCCGACCGGCTCGTGCTGGGCGAGGGTGGGTTCATCGCGATCACCGTGGCCGTCGACTCCAGCACCGGGCGCGCCGTCGGCCCGCCGACGGTGTCCGGCCGCGGCTTCTCCGACGACCCGAAGGCGCTCGACGCCGTGGTCCCGCTGGTGGAGATGGAACTGTCGCGCACCGAGTCCGAGGGCATCACCGACACGCACCGCATCGCACAGGCGGTGCGCCGGGTCGTCGGCCGCTGGGTCGCCGACACCTACCGGCGGCGTCCGATGATCGTGCCCACCGTCCTGCCGGTGTAGAGACCTCGTGCGGACCGGCCCCGGAGCACCTGCTCCGGGGCCGGTTTCGTCAGCGCTTCGCCTGTGCGACGAGCAGCGCGAACGCGACCATGGCGGCCTGCGTCAGCAGTGCCCGCCGCGCCTTCCGCTGTTCCGCTCGGCTCGGATGGTTCATCGGCTTTCCCCTTCCCCCTGGTCAGCGCGCTTGTCCTGCGGCCAGTGTGGCCGGTTCCCGTGGTGCCGTCGTCGTACCGCGGTGGGGTTTCACTCCCCCGTGCGGGGGAAGTCGGCTCCGGCTCCCCGGCGTTACGGACTTCCGTGGCGCTGGTGAATTTCTGCCCCGATCCCAACACAAAGAGTAATTGGCGCTAGGCCGAACGCAGTAGGAACCGGCCGAAATCCCGATTAGCCTTGGCCCCGACAAGTGACGTCCCAGCAGGGGAAGTCGCGCCGATCGGCAGGAGGGCCGACGCCGATGGGGCGGCATTCAGCCAGCACACGGCCACGCGGGAAGCGAAGACGGACAGTAATCGTCAGCGTGGTCGTGGTACTGGCGCTGGCCGCCGTCGCGACCGTCGTCGTCCTGCGGAGCGGGTTCGGCTCGCCCTCGTGCGCGTCGCCGACCGTGGTGCACGTGGCCGCGGCACCCGCGGTAGCGCCGGTCGTCTCGCGGGTTGCCGCCGCGCTGCCCGGCCAGGACTGCACCCGGTTCGAGGTGCGGGAGCGGGAGTCCGCCGCGGTGGCCGAGTCGCTCGCCGTCTCGGACGGTGCCGCGCGCCCGCAGGTGTGGATCCCCGAATCCGGCCTGCGCCTGCAGTGGGCGGGCGCGGGCGGGATCACCGACGTGCCGAACTCGGGCACGTCCGTGGCGAGCTCACCGGTGGTGCTCGCGCTGGCCCAGGACGCGGCGGGCGACCTCGGCTGGCCCGGCAGGGCGCCGACCTGGTCGGCCGCGCTGGCCAAGGCGGACCTGACCCTCGGGATGCCCGATCCCGCGCGGGACCCGGTCGGGGTGGCCGGCCTGCTCGGCGTGCGCGCCGTGACCGGGGGCGCCGCCGACAGCGCCGCGTTCACCTCCGCGCTCCGGCGCGTCTCACCGAACACGACGGCCAGCTCGGCGGACCTGTTCTCCCGCCTTCCCGGCAGCACGGCGCCGCAGAAACCGGTGAGCGCGTTCCCGTCCTCGGAAAACGCGGTGCTGCGCCGGAACAGCAAACAGGGTGAGCGGCCGCTCGTGGCGGTCTACCCCGAAGCACCGGTGCCCGCGCTCGACTTCCCGTACACCGTGCTGACGAGCTCGAACCAGGCGCAGGGCGCGGCGGCGGCCGATCTGCTGCACGCGCTGCTCGCCCCGGCCGGCGCGTCGGCGCTCTCCGATGCCGGGTTCCGCGCGCCGGACGGGCACTTCCTGCGCGACCGCTCGGCGGACACGCGGATCTCGGCCGCCGACCGCGCCCCGGTCGCGATGCCGCCTTCGTCCACTGTGGACGACCTGCTGAACGTGTGGGCCGGGGTGAACCTCAGCTCGCGGGTGCGCGTGCTGATCGACGTGTCCGGCTCGATGAACGCCGTCATCCCCGGCACCGGCCGGACCAGGATGGACGTCACGCTGGAGGCGGCGGAGAAGGGGATGCGGCTGTTCAAACCGACGTCGAAGATCGGGATCTGGACGTTCTCCACCGAGCTCGACGGGGACAAGGACTACCGCGAGATCATCCCGATGGCACCGGTTTCCGAGCAGCTCGCCGGGAGCGCACTGGCGAAGCTGCGCGCGGTGAAGGCCACCGCGCAGGGCAGGACCGGGCTGTACGACAGCACGCTCGCCGCCTACCGGCAGGCTCGCGCGGAATGGGAGCCGGGCAGGCTCAACGTGGTGGCGGTGATGACCGACGGCCGCAACGAGGACCCGCACGGCATCAGCAGGGCGGAACTGCTGGCACAGCTGGGAAAGCTGGCGGACCCGCGGCGCCCGGTGCAGATCATCGGGATCGGGGTCGGGCCGGACGTCGACGCGGCCGAACTGGACGCGATCACCACGCCGACCGGCGGGAAAGCCTTCACCACCAAGGATCCGGCGAAGATCAGCGACGTCTTCTACGGCGCGCTCGGCAAGCTTTCCTGTCAGCCGCCCGGCTGCGGCTGAGCCGTGCGGTAGGTGGCCATCGAGCGGGCCGGCAGGGACACGGTGGTGTGCCTGCCGCCGAGCGAGAGGTCGAACGTGCGCGCGTCACCGGTGTTGAGCACCACCACCGAGATCCGGCCGTCCGGGTTGCGGAACGCGGTGGATTCGAGGCCGTCCCCGCCCTCGGTCGTGGAGTCGATCCGCACCGCGCCCGGCACGGTGAACTTGGCGGCGTGGCCGAGCACGTAGTACGCGGCGTTGAACCGGACGCCCGAGGGGACCTTCGGGTCGACGGTGAGCAGCCCGGTGCAGTTGCGGCACCAGCCGCGCGCGGGCCCGTTCGCGGCGTCCAGCGCGACGTTCCAGGCCAGCACGGAGGACGCGCCGGTGCGCGTGCCCTCGATCAGGAGGTGCTCGGCCTGCCAGAGCAGGGTGTCGGAGAAACCCTTGTCGTCGGCCGAGTTCTGGGTGCTGCTGCACTCGGTGAGGTGCACCCCGATCCCGGGGTAGCGGTCCAGCACCTCCTGCTGCGCGGCGGGATCGCCCTGGTAGCAGTGGAACGCGACCCCGTCGACGAACCCGCGTGCCTTGGCGTTGTCCAGTACGGACACCGGGTAGTCCACATCGGACCAGTTGTGGTCGTAGGCGAGGATGCGGGTGCCCAGCCCCGCCGCCCGCAGCGCCGGCCCGAGGTCGTTGCCGATGAACGCGGCCTGCGCGCTCGCGGCCATCTGCGCGCTCGGGTATTCGGGCGAGGCCATGGTCGGCTCGTTCTGCGGTGTCACGGCGTCCACGCGGACCCCGGCGTCGGCGTAGGCGCGCACGAACCGGACGAAGTACTGGGCGTAGGTGTGGAAGGCGGCCGCGGTGAGCTTTCCGCCGGTGAGGCTGCCGCTGTCCTTCATCCAGGCCGGCGGCGACCACGGCGTCGCCATGACGCTCAGCGCCGGGTTGAGCGCGGCCGCCTGGCGCAGCAGCGGGAGGATGTTCTTGCGGTCGCGGTCGACGCTGAACTTCTTCAGCTGCCAGTCGGACGCGCCGGGTGCCACGTCGTCGTAGGTCGAGAAGGTGGCCGAGAAGTCCGAGGCCCCCATCGGCTGGCGCAGCTTGGTGAGCCCGATTCCGCGAGCGGGGTCGAACAGGGCGGTCATCAGCTCGGCTCGGCGCGGCGAGGCGGCGACGAGATCGGCCGAGGAGTCCGTGAACGACGCGCCGAAGCCCTGCATGGTCTGGCGGGCCGCGTCCGGGTGCACGGTGACCGTGGCGGACCCGGCGCCCGAGTCCGGTCCGTCCACCCAGCTCGTCGACGGTCCCGGGGACAGGCGCTGGCTCCCGTCCGCGGTCGTGATCGAGGACGCGACCGCCCCGGACGGTGGTGCGGCGCCACCCGACGGGGGTGCGACGTCGTCGGCCGTGCACGCGGTGGCGAAGACGCACACGGACAGGATGAGGAAGGCGAGCCTGACGTCCACCACCCGCCCGACCTTACGTGGCGTGGCGGGACCGTCGCACCATGAGATAGATCGCGAGGATCGCGACGAGACTGATCACGCTCAGTAGCAACTGTGAGCGCGCGTCCTCGACGAACACCATGGAGACCACCACGAACAGGATCCCGGCGAGCGTCACCCAGCTGAGCCACGGGTAGCCCCACATGCGCAGTTTCAGCAGCTCCGGTGACTCGGCTTCGAGCTTCTTGCGCATCCGGAGCTGGGAGCCCGCGACGATCGCGTAGACGAACAACGCGACCGCGCCCGCCGAGTTGATGATGAAGTAGAACACCTGATCAGGTGAAACGTAGTTCATCGCCACCGCTACGTAACCGACCACGGTGGACAGCAGGATCGCCTTCCACGGCACGCCGCGCGCGTTGGTGTCGGCGATCCACCTCGGCGCCCAGCCGTGCCGCCGCAGCGCGAACAGCATGCGCGAAGCGGTGTAGAGCCCCGAATTCAGCACGGACAGCGCGGCCGTCAGCACCACGGCGCTCACGATCGTCTCGGCGGCGGGGATGCCGAACTTGCCGAAGGCGGCGGCGAACGGGCTGGTCTCGGACGGCACGTCGCGCCACGGGATGATCATCACGATCAGCGTGACGGACCCGACGTAGAACAGGATCACCCGCCACACCGTGGTCGAGGTGGCCTTCTGCACCGCCTTCGCCGGTTCGGCCGATTCGGCGGCGGCGATCGTCACGATCTCGGCGCCGAAGTACGAGAAGATCACGATCACCACGCCGTGCACGACCGAGAACCCGCCGCCGGCGAAGAACCCGTCGAGCCCGATGTTGCCGACCGAGAACGGCGCGCCCGGCCAGAGCCCGAGCACGAACAGCACGCCGATCGCCAGGAAGATCACGATCGTGGCGACCTTGACCGAGGCCAGCCAGAACTCGGTCTCGCCGAAGGAACGCGCCGAGGCCAGGTTGGTCAGCGTCAGCAGGAGCATCAGGCACAGCGCGAACACCCACTGCGGCACCACGGTGATCCAGCCGGCCAGGATCTTCGCGCCCGCGACCGCCTCGAACGCGACGACGCCGACCCAGAAGTACCAGTACAGCCAGCCGATGGTGAACCCCGCCCAGCCGCCGAGCGACTCCGTGGCGTACTCCATGAACGAGCCGAGCCGCGGCTTGGCCGCCGCCATCTCGCCGAGCATGCGCATCACGAGCACGACCAGGAGGCCGCCCAGCGCATAGGAAAGCACCGCCGCGGGGCCGACGGTGTGGATCACCGCGCCGCTGCCGATGAACAGGCTGGCGCCGATGATCCCGCCGAGCGCGATCATGCGCACGTGGCGCTGCCGCAGTGCCGGGCGGAGCCCTTCGGCGTCTTCGACGGTCGACGGTGTCCGCGAAGCCATCCGTCCTCCTTGGCGCGCCGTTGATCAAGATCGCGGGATTCTCGCACCGCGCTGGGGATTTGACCAGTGGCGCGCCAAGGGGACTTCAGTGCCCGGCGTGGTGGGCGTGCAGCACCGCGTGGCCCTTGCCCCGGCCGATCAGCCAGCGGTTCACCGGCACCGTCACCACGAACGCGATCGCGAGCGAGACGGCCATGCCGATCCAGAACATCGCGTTCGCCAGCCCCGCGTTCATCGCGCCGGGCAGTACCACCATCACGCCGTTGTCGACGATCTCCATGGTGGTGATGGACAGCGTGTCGGCGGCCAGCGCGATGCCGATCGCGCCGCGCAGCGACAGCCCGGACCCGAGCACCGAGCGGACCGAAAGCGAGTAGCCGAACACGAACGCGAGCGCGAGCGAGAGCACCACCGTCGGCAGGTTCGACCAGCCGAACGCGGTGCCGATCACCAGCCCGAGCACCTCGCCGATGGCGCAGCCGGTGAGGCAGTGCAGCGTCGCGGAGATCGCCTGACGGGTGAGCGCGCGGTCCATGGTCGCCTCCTGTCTATACCCCCAGGGAGTATTTAGTCCCGCTGGCCGCAACCACGGGGTTCCCCGCTTTGTTCCGCGCACCCCGGATGCCTTCCGAAAAATCCCTTCTGCGAACCTGGTCCCGGTTGTCCAGCCGGGAGGAAAGAACCGTGGTTCTTCGTCGCGTCGCGCTCGTCGTACTGCTGGCCCTGGCAGCGGGCTGCACCGCGGAGCCGCCGCCGGAAGCACCCGCCGCGCCGTCCTTCAACGGCGCCGACATCACTTTCGCGACCGCGCTCATCCCGCACCACCAGCAAGCCGTCGACCTGGCGGCGCTCGCCGTCGAGAAGGCGGCCGAAGGGCGCGTCAAAGCGCTCGCCCAGCGCATCGAGGACGTGCGCGAGCCGCAGATCGCCGAGCTTTCCGCGCTGCTCGAAGCGTGGGGGCAGCCCGCACCGGAGGATCCGGGCCTCGGCCACGGGAAGCCGGGCGTGCTCACGGACGCGAAGATCGACGCGCTCCGCGCCGCGACCGGGCCCGCGTTCGACCGCGGGTTCGCGCAGGCGATGGCCGAGCACGAACGCGACGCGGGACGGCTGGCCGGAGACCAGCTCGCGCACGGCGGCGACCCGCGCGCCAAGGATGTCGCGTCCCGGCTCGTCCAGGCGCAGCAGGCCGAACTCGCCGAACTCGGCGCGTTCAGCGGGTGACGGGGGAGTGCTCGCCGCGCGGCGGGTTCAGCTGGACGAGCACCGCGCCGGTCAGCAGCACCGCCGCGCCCGTCACCTGGATCCAGCCGAGCTGTTCGCCGAGCAGCACCCACGCGAGCACCGTCGCGACCACCGGCTCCATCAGCGCGAGCACGCTGGCGACCGAGGCGGGCAGGTGGCGCAGCGCGGTCGTGCCGAGCAGGTAGGCGAGCGCGGTGGACAGCAGCGCCACCGCCACCAGCAGCGCCCACACCGGCGGGTGCCACGGCCCGAAGTCCGTGGGGGCGGTCAGCACCGCGGCGGGCATCGTCCACGGCGGCGCGACGGCGCACACCGCGGCCCCGCCGATCCCCATGCCCCAGGTCACCAGCCCGATCGGGTCCCTGTCCTTCCCCGCGCGCTCGCTGAGCAGGAAGTAGGCCGTGGCGCACACCGCGGCGCCGAGCCCCGCGAGCAGGCCGAGCAGGTCGACGCCGTCGCCCTCCCACACCTGCGCCACCAGTACGAGCCCCGCCATCGCGAGCGCGATCCCGCACCACATCGGCACCGGCAGCAGCGTCCGGCGGGCGAAGCGGACCCACAGCGCGATCAGCACCGGTGAGGTGAACTCGAGCAGGATCGCGATGCCGACCGGGATCCGGTCCGCGGCGATGAAGTAGCACAGCTGCGCCCCGGCGACGCCGAGGAGCCCGTAGCCGAGCAGCAGTGGCCAGTCGCCCCGGCGCACGCGCAGCAGTCGCGGCCGGAAGAGCCCGACCAGCGCGAACAGGGCGACCGCGGCCAGCCCGATCCTCGCGGCGGCGACCTGCTCCGGCGACAGCCCGGCCTGCATCGCCGGTTTCCCGATCACCCCGGAGCTGCCGAAGAAGAACGACGCGACCAGGATCAAGGCCGTGCCGCGCTGCCGCGACCTGACCCGAGGTGGTGTTGCGACCGGGATGCTCACCTACGCGAGACTAGCTACCGTTTTCGCAGGTAGCGACCCCGTTCAGGAGCCAGTGACGCCCCGGGCGACATAACCGCTGATCAGAGCTAGCCGGTTACCCTGAAGTCGCAGTGCGCCGAGCGCCGTTTCGTCCGGCGACGCCGACGACCGCGAAACGAACGAACCGCCGTACGGGTTACCCGACTCGAGCAGGTGCGGGTCGGTGTAGCCGAGCGGCAGCACGATCGCGCCCCAGTGGTAGAAGACGTTGTTGATCGCCAGCACCGTCGATTCGAGCCCGCCGTGTGCCGTCGACGAGGTGGTGAACGAGGTCGCCACCTTGTTCACCAGCTTCCCCCGCGCCCAGAGCCCGCCTGTGGTGTCGAGATAGGCCTTGAGCTGGCTCGCCGGCCCGCCGAACCGCGTCGGGCTGCCCACCGCGAGCCCGTCCGCCCACTCGAGGTCGTCGAGCGTCGCCAGCTCGGCGTGCGGCCCCGCGTCGACCCAGGCCTGCCAGCGCGGGTTGCTCGCGACGGCTTCCGGCGGCGCGGTCTCGGCGACCGTCCTGACCCGGACCTCCGCGCCCGCGCCACGGGCGCCTTCCGCCAGTGCTCCGGCCAGCGCGGCCGTGTTCCCGGTGGCGCTGTAGTAGACGACGAGAATGCGAGTGCTCACCGTCCCGACCCTAGGCGAGCCGGCGGCCCCGTCCCATGATCCGGGCAGCAGCCCAGTCCGCTCCTGCGCTGAAGGTCACCTTCAAGGACTGCGCCGCGGGCCTCGTCTTGGCCTCTAAGGGAGCATCCTTCGGGGCATGGCAGGCCGGATTTCTCAAAAGCGCTTCCAGGGGCTCACCGTGTCGGTGGGCCTGGTCGGGTCGTGGAAGCGCGGGCGCTCCAGTTCGCCGGCGCGCAGCGGCACCAGTCCGTCGGTGACGGCCTGCATGATCTTCGCGTGCGCCCGCACCCCGGCGCCGGGGCGCTCCGGTTCGACACCGGAGAGGTCCACCGGGGTGCCGAAGTGGACCCGGAACGTCGGCCTGCGCAGCGGCGCGCTGAGCCCGGAGCGGGCCAGCGGGACGATGTCGGCGGGTCCGGTGACCTTCTCCGTGCCCCAGTAGACGGCTTCGTGCGCGCCCCACTGGCTGATCGGGACCACCGGGACGCCCGCGGCGAGCGCGAGCCGGGCGGCGCCGGTCTTCCCGCGCTCCGGCCACAGGCCGGGGTCGTGGCTGATGCGGCCCTCGGGGTAGACGACGATCGGGTCCCTGGTGGTCCGCATCGCCTCGACCGCCTCGGCGAACTGCGCGACCGCGTCGGCCTTGCCCCGGTCGATCCGCAGGTGCCCGCTCTGCCGGAGCGCGGGGCCGAGCACCGGCATGTCGAGGATGCCGCCCGCGAGCATGAACCTCGGGTCGATGCCGATCCGCTTGCACGCCGCCATCAGCACGAACGCGTCGAAGACGCCGATGTGGTTGGCGGCCAGCAGAAGCGGGCGCCGTCGCAGTTCAGGCGGTATGCCACCGGTCACGCGGAGCTTGCCGACGAAGTTGACCAGCCCCCTGTCGACGGTCAGCATCGTCCGCCAGATCGCCGGGGCGCGGCTGTCCGGGTTCCGGTCCTGGTGCAGCGCGAACATGGCACGAGCATGCCACGACCCCGCCGCGCGGCTGCTTCGCCGTCCGTGATGGGCATGAGACCGGAGTGGCAGCAGTGACGAGAGGGAAAAGGCGGTTACCGTAGAGGACATGGCTAGCGGGTCGACTGCAACCAGACGAAGCACGGCGAGGAGCACCGGCGGCGCCAAGGGCAAGGGGGCGCCGCGCAAGGGTGGTGCCCGCTCGTCGGCACGTCCGGCCGCCCGCAAACCCGCTGCTCGCAAGCCCGCCGCCAAGCGCGCGCCGGCCAAGCGGTCCTCCGGTGGCTTCAGCCGCGCGGTCCGCGGCGGCTGGACGCTGCTCGCGCGCGGCGTCGGCAGCCTGGCCCGCACGGTCGGCCGCACCCGCGATCTCGAGGCCGAGCACCGCAGGGACGGGCTCGCGCTGGGCATGATCGCGCTCGGCATCATCGCCGCCGTCGGCGTCTGGTGGCAGGCCGCGGGCCCGATCGGCGGCTGGGTGCAGGTCGGCGCGCGGACGGTGTTCGGCGCGGGCGCGGTCACCCTGCCGCTGGTGCTGCTGGTCGCGGCGATCGCGCTGATGCGCTCGGAGCCGAGGCCGGAGACGCGGCCGAGGATGGTGATCGGCTCGCTGCTGGTGATCTTCTCGGTGCTCGGCCTGCTGCACCTGTTCCTGCGCCTCCCGACCGATCTCGACGGCCAGATGTACGCCGGCGGTGTGCTCGGGTACCTCTCCGGCGGGCTGCTCGCCAAGGGCGTCACCACCTGGGTCGCCGCGCCGCTGCTGATCCTCGCGCTCGGGTTCGGCGTGCTGGTGTTCACCGGCACGCCGGTGAACCAGATCCCGCACCGGTTGCGCACCTGGGGCCTCGACGAAGACGAGATCGAGGAAGCCGAGGCGGAGCGGCAGGCCATCGCCGACGAGCGCGCCGCAGTCACCGAGGCCGACCCGAAGTCGGTGCGCCTGCGCAAGCCGTCGCGTCGGCGCCAGGCCAGTGCCGACGCCGACGCGGAGCAACTCGACATCGATGCCGCGCTCGCGGAGCCGCCGACGCCGGTCAAGCCGCCCAAGGCGCCGAAACCGATCGCCGAGAAGGTGCCGGAGAAGAAGCAGGCGAAGCCGGAGCCCCCGCTCTCGGTCACCCGCACGGTCGAAGGCGACTACAAGCTGCCGTCGGCGGAGCTGCTGACCCTCGGGGACGCGCCGAAGACCCGCAGCAAGGCCAACGACGCGATGATCGAGGCGATCAGCGGCGTACTCGAACAGTTCAACGTGGACGCCCAGGTCACCGGCTTCACCCGCGGTCCGACCGTCACGCGGTACGAGGTCGAGCTCGGACCCGGTGTGAAGGTCGAGAAGATCACCGCGCTGACGAAGAACATCGCCTACGCGGTGGCCACCGACAACGTCCGCCTGCTGGCGCCGATCCCCGGCAAGTCCGCGGTGGGCATCGAGGTGCCGAACTCCGACCGCGAGATGGTGCGGCTCGGTGACGTGCTGCGCTCGTCGACCGCGGGCAAGGACCCGCACCCGATGGTGATCGGCCTCGGCAAGGACATCGAGGGCCATTTCGTCACCGCGAACCTGACGAAGATGCCGCACCTGCTGGTCGCGGGTTCCACCGGTTCCGGTAAGTCGAGCTTCGTCAACTCGATGCTGGTTTCGCTGCTCGCGCGGGCCACACCGGACGAATGCCGGATGATCCTGATCGACCCGAAGATGGTCGAGCTGACCCCGTACGAGGGCATCCCGCACCTGATCACGCCCATCATCACCCAGCCGAAGAAGGCCGCCGCCGCGCTGGCCTGGCTGGTGGAGGAGATGGAGCAGCGCTACCAGGACATGCAGGCCAACCGGGTCCGCCACATCGACGACTACAACAAGAAGGTGCGCTCGGGCGAGATCACCGCGCCGCCGGGCAGCGAACGCGAGTACACGCCGTACCCGTACATCATGGCGATCGTCGACGAGCTCGCGGACCTGATGATGACCGCGCCGCGGGACGTGGAGGACGCGATCGTCCGGATCACGCAGAAGGCGCGTGCCGCCGGGATCCACCTGGTGCTCGCGACGCAGCGCCCGTCGGTCGACGTGGTGACCGGCCTGATCAAGACGAACGTGCCGTCGCGGCTGGCGTTCGCGACCTCCTCGCTCACCGACTCGCGGGTCATCCTCGACCAGCCGGGCGCGGAGAAGCTGATCGGCATGGGCGACGCGCTGTACCTGCCGATGGGCGCCGGGAAGCCGGTCCGCATCCAGGGCGCGTTCGTCGGCGACGACGAGATCTCCGCGATCGTCAACTTCACCAAGGAGCAGGCGCAGCCGGAGTACCAGGACGGTGTCACCGCGCAGAAGGCGGGCGAGAAGAAGGAAATCGACCCCGACATCGGCGACGACCTCGACGTGCTCCTGCAGGCCGCGGAGCTGATCGTGACCTCGCAGTTCGGGTCGACGTCGATGCTGCAGCGCAAGCTCCGCGTCGGTTTCGCGAAGGCGGGACGGCTGATGGACCTGCTGGAGAGCAGGGGCGTGGTCGGCCCGTCGGAGGGCTCGAAGGCACGCGACGTGCTGATCAAGCCGGAAGAGCTCGACGGGGTGCTGTTCATGATCCGCGGCGGCGACGCCCCATCCGCCGACGAAGGCGACGAGTAGGCAAAACCCGCCTCGCTGGTGCTTCGGGTCGTTCTGTGCGGTTACTGGTACAGAACGGCTCGAAACCATAGCCAGGGAGGTGCTCGGTAATGCTCAGAAGTTTTCGGCTGGGCAACCACCGCTCGTTCCGGGACGAGCGGGAGCTGCTCCTGATGCCGTCGATGCCGGGCGACGAACGCCCGGCCGTGCCGGTGGCGGCGATCTACGGCGCCAACGCCTCGGGCAAGTCGAGTCTGTTCAACGGCCTGTTCATGCAAACCGCGGTGAGTGAATCGCTGGCGGTCGTTAGTCCTGTCGACTTCTTTCGGCTGGGAAACGAAGAAGCGGACAAGCCCTCTTTCTACATCGCCGAGCTCGTGGTGGATGCTGTACGGCACACCTACGGATTCAGCGTCCAGCGCGGCCTCGTGCAGGAGGAATGGCTCTACTCCTATCCTGAGAAGCGCAAGCGGGTGGTGTTCGAGCGCGAAAGCGGTCAGGTCAGGTTCGGCAGCACGGTGTCCGACCTGAAGGCGAAGTTCACCACTCTCAATGAGTTGATACGGCCAGATGCCTTGATGCTCAGTGCTTGCGGCCAACTTCAGCTCGGCCCACTGATGCCGGTTTATCGGTGGTTCGACGGTACGCTTCGCATCGATTCAGTTGAGTCGGAGGCGAACGATTTGCTCAGCGAGCGCGTCGGCGCCTTCGTGCAACGAAGCCCGGAGCACGCCCGCCGCTTGCTTTTGTTGCTCGCCGCCGCTGATGTGGGTGTCACCGATATCGCAGTCGAGCGAGTGAACGAACCAATCAGAGCGCGTGCTATGTCTTATGCGACTGTCAGACCCGTGTCGACGCCTGCTCGGCTTCGATGGAAGGTCAGGTTGAAACACGGCTCCCGAGGGACACCTTTCGACCTGCGGGACGAGTCGGCAGGCACTTTCAGGACCCGGCGACGAATCCGCATGCGGCGCAAATGATCTTCACCACGCAGGACACCAGCCTGTTGGGCACAATGCTCGGTGATCACGTTCTGGACCGCGATCAGATCTGGTTTGTCGACAAAGGCTCGGACGGCGCGAGCGAACTGTACCCCTTGACCGATTTCAAGCCGCGCAAGGACCAGAACACCGAGCGACGTTATCTGGCCGGGAGCTATGGTGCGGTTCCGGTACTCGACGGCACATCGTTCTCCGATGCCATCTTGGGCGAATGACGCGCCGGGAGAACAGCGATCGGCGGCGGCGCGCATTTCGCGAGCCGAGGCTTTCCTTGCTCGTCGTCTGTGGTGCGGCCGCGACCGAGCCCGCGTACTTCGAGGGGCTCAAGCGCATTCGGCGGAACCCAGCGGTCACCGTCAAGATCAAGGCGAAGGCGGCCGATCCGGAAGCGGTCGTCAAGTACGCCGCCGGGATGCGCGACCGGGCAGAGGGCACGCACGACGAGGTGTGGTGCGTGGTCGACGAGCACGAACGGAACCCGGCCACCGGGGTCTGGGCTCTGGTGGAAAAGATCTGCTGACCCGGTGCAACCCGGGGCGGGGTCCGGGGCGTCTTCCGGACGTGGACAGCCAGCGATTCGCCGTCGGGCTCGCGGTGCTCGTCGCGCTCGGAGCGGGCACGGCCAGTTCGGCCGCTTCTGAGCACGGCCTGCGGCCCGGGAAGCCGCCGGAACCGGCAGCCGTCGTGCCGCCAGGCCGGGACTTCACGTTGACGGTCGGCCAGGAGGCGGCGATCGCCGGGCGGGACCTGGCGGTCCGGTTCACCAGGCTGGTTTCCGACTCGCGGTGCCCGCCGCGCATGCAGTGCATCTGGCAGGGGGAAGCCATCGCCCGGTTCGTGGTGCGGGGGCACGCCGGGAGCGCCACCGCCGATTTGCACACCGGGGCGCGCGGAGGGCCGCGCGACGTGGGCACCGTCGAACTCGTGTCGGTCAGCCAGGACGGCCGCCAGGCGACCGTTCGCGCCGACTAGGGAACGCGGCGCGGCACGACCCGCACTGGTGCCGAGGAAACCGGCACCGAGCAGTACCACGGACCGACCGGCCACAGTGGACAGAAGCAGCGCCGAAGCCAGTTTCGCCGGCAGCACGGTGACCATGCCGTTGTTCAGGACACAAAGGACATTCGCCGTGACGAGCAGCGCCAGTAGCTTCCTTCCCGGGGAGCTGGCGGGCTCCCCGGTGGCCATTGCCCGCACCAGGCTCTGCTGCGGGATGGAAGGCGAGCGGCGCATACGGCCCGCCCTAGCGAAGCGGGGAGCCCCAGTGGTCGACGAACGCGATCTCCTCGATCGGCGCTCGTGGCGCGGGTTTGAAGTCCGGCACCGTGGTGTAGGCCACCGGTAGCAGCCCGACCTGGGTGAAACCGTCGGGGATGCCGAGGATTCTCGCGGCTTCGGTCTCGCGCCGCAGGTGGTAGCTGGTGAGGGTGGACCCCAGCCCGCGGGAGCGCAGCGCGAGCTGGAAGCTCCACACCGCGGGGAAGATGCCGCCGTAGAACACCGAGAGGTCTTCGTTGCCGCCCTCGGGACGTCCCTGCAGGCACGGGATGACGAACACCGGCACGCGCTCGATGACGTCGATGAGGTGCTGGCCGGACGCGATGTTCCGGGCGATGGGGCCATCTTTCGCGGCGTCGCCCGCCTTCTCGGTCATCATCTCGAGGTAGGCGGTGCCGATCTCGCGGAACAGCGCCCCGATCTCGTTCTTCACACTCTGCTCGCGCACCACGAGCCAGCGCCACGACTGCGCGTTGCCCGGCGTCGGGGCCTGGGTCGCGAGCCGGAGGCAGTCCGCCAGCACCTCGTCTTCGACGGGCCGGTCGAGATCGAGCTTGCGCCGCACCGCGCGCGTCGTGCTCAGCAGGTGGTCGCTGTCCATCGGGGCCTCCACGGGTCGAACCGGTCTCCGGTGCCGACCCTATGCGGCGGCGGGGATTCCCGCCGCCGCGGGGGAAGCGGTCAGCTGCCCATCTTGCGCACGGCCTGGTAGTAGATCCACGCGATGCCGTTGCAGGCGGCGTTGCCCTTGCAGATGCCCTTGAGATCGCTGTAGAAGTTGTCGTCGATCTTCTTCTTGCTCGTGTCGTTGAAGCGGCTCTGCTTCTTGTAGTTGCGGTAGCCGAAGTCGTGGCGGTGACAGCCCGGCTTGAAGTCGAAGCCGACCGGCTTGTCCGGCGACCACGAGCACGCGTCCGATGACCAGTCGAGCTGGGTGGGGTACGGCTTGCTGTCGCGGATGTTCTCGAAGCTCGACAGCGACGTGCTGAACAAGTACTTGTCGGTGATGGTTTGGATGCTGTCGGCCTGCGCGGTACCGGTCGAGATGACCCCGGCGCTGGCCAGGCCGACCGCGACAGTCGCGATCCGGCGGTGCAGAGTGGACAGTGTCATCGCGACTCCTCGCTGAGCTGGCGAACCAAGACCGGCACAGTCTTGGGCCTGCCGGCGCGGAGGAAAACCTCTACCGGCCGAATCTGGGATTCTTTCTGGATTTTCGGCTGGCGGCGCCTCAGTCCGGGATGCCGGCGGCGAGCGCCGCGGCGAGCCGAACCGGCTGCCCGGCCAGTCCGAGCAGGTTCAGCACGGGAGTGTCCGCGGCGCCGCCGAGCAGGTAGCCGCCGAGCCGTTCGGCCGCGAGCCGCAGCGCCACCGACTGCACGGCGGAGCCCGCTTCGATCAGCCCGAACCGCCCGCCGCGCACCCCGTACTTCGCGACCATCGGCTCGTCGGCGAGGACGAACGCCAGCACGAGTTGCGGACCGGGCCCGTCGGTGCCGGTGGCACCCATCAACGGGGCCAGTTCGGCCCATGACGGGCAGGGTGCGACGTCCTGCACCGCATGCCTGCTCGGTTCGTACCGGCACACGCGGCCGCTCAGTTCGTGCCGCACGTTCAGCAGCAGCGGGTAGCAGCGCAGGGGGTACAGCCCGCCCGCGGACGGGTAGCTGCGGGTCTCGTCGTCCGCGAGCGCGGCGAGCACCATCCCGAGCTGCTTGGCGGGCAACGGTTCGTCCCGGAACTCCCTGCTGCTGCGACGACGGCGGAACGTGCGGTCGAGACCGTCGGCGGACCGGCGCAACGCGTGGTAGCGGCCGGGCAGCGCGAACGGGTCCACCGGCGAGAACTCGGGCCGGTGGTCGCGGAGCCGCTCGGCGAGCCTCCGCTGGGTCACCGGCGTGACCCGGCTCGCGGCCCAGAAGTCGTCGTACGGATCGGGCAGGGGGTCGGTCATCAAGTGCCTCTCAGCCGAGTGGGTGCGGGTTCGGGTTCGGGAAGACGCCCGGCGTCGCGTCCGGGTAGCGGCGCGCGAGATCCGCCGTGGTGCCGCCGAGGAACGGCCAGCGGTGATCGGAGTGCAGCGGGGTCAGGTCGGGGGAGAGCACGCGCACGGCGTTGAGCCCCACCGCCGCGAGCTCGGGCGTGGTCAGTTCGCGGTAGGCGAGCCGGATTCGGTGCCCGCGCAGCGCGCGCACCAGCTCGGCCAGTTCCGCCGCGGTGCCGTGCGCGGACGAGGACTCCGGCGCCGCGCCTGCCGGTCCCCGCCACCACGGCAGCCTGTCCCAGTCACGTGGGCGGGACGTGTAGTAGGCGGCGTGCGCGTCGAAATCGGTGACCTGGCGGGGTTTCAGCACCGTCTTCTCGTTCGCCGCGAGCCACACTTCGAGGAACACCGTGCCCTGCGTCCATTCGAGCCAGGCCTTTTCGAGTGCTTCACCGGTGTCGGCGCGGCAGGCGAGGCCGAGGGTCGCGCGCGGTCTCCCGCCGAGGGGGAGGGTGCCGGCGACCGCGATCACCGGGTGCGGGCTGTACACCGGGGTGAGGTCGAACGCGCGCACATCCCCGCCGAGCGCTTCCACCGGCTCCCGCAGCCCGGCCGGGATGGGAATCTCCGGCGGGGCAAGGGAATGCAGCCAGCTCACGGTCAGGGCGTCGCGTTCGACCAGCTCCTGCGTCGCGCGCAGCAGTGCGTGCACTGTGGACGGTCCCGCGGCGAGCCCGGACGAGGTGGCCGGGAGGCCGTGCTCCGGCCGCAGCCCGACGAGCCCGGCAGGCACCCAGATCTCGGCGTTGCCCGGCAGGGTCCACGCCCGCGCGTACCCGGCATCCTCGTAGCGGTACGGGAACCTCCGGTGCGCGCGCTGCGCGGGGGAGTGGAGCGTGAAGTCCGCCAGCGGCCAGTGCACCGCGTTCTCCGGCACCGGCACCGACTCCAGCGGGCAGGTCGCCGCCGCGTGCCGTTCCAGCGCCTCCGCGATCGCCGCTTCCCTGGCGTGCGCGCCCGCGCCGCCGCTGGTGCCGCCGGCGCGGAACGGCTCCGTGACCGCGGCCCAGCCGGGCACGTCGAGATCGGCCAGGCTCCGCGGCACCGGCCGCAGCTCCGCGAGGACGCCCTGGCGCCAGCCGACGGCGCGGTCGAGAAGTCCTTTGGTCATGCGAACTTCCGCCGGTACACGACAGCCAGCAGCGGTGCGGCCAGTACGAGCCCGAAGTAGAGCCCGATGAACAGCCACCCCGCCGCCAGTCCGAAGAGGACGACGAAGAACTCGGCGAGCGCCGCGCCGACCCACAGCGCGGTGCGGCCCGCGACGCGTTCCGGCCGGGGCGACCGGCCCGCGGCGGCGAGCACCGTCGCGACGACGATCGTGCCCAGTGCGATCGCCAGCAGCGGGACCGGCGGCATTTCGATCCGGTCGAGGTGTCCCAGCACGAGCAGCGCGGCGGCGACTCCGGTGGCGGGCACCAGGCCGAGCCCGATGGCGGCGAGCACGGGCCCGAAGGTCATCCGCTTGCCCTGTTCCCGGCGCTCGGCGACGTACCCGGTGGGCAGTGCCACGGTCGCGGTCACCGTGGACACCGCGCAGCTGCAGCAACAGCAGCAGCACGTCGGTGTCGCGGCCACCGCGCTCGTGGCGCCGGGCGTGAACGCGTCGGGAAGCTTGAGTGGAGTGCTCACGCGGCCTCCCACGGAAGCGCGATTTTGCCGGCCTCGAAGCCAGGGCACACCGCGCAGGTCGCCGACGGCAGCACGTGCTCGCCGGTGGTGGTCAGCTCGTCGAGGTGGTGGCTGACGACCCGGTCGGTCAGTGCGAGCGAGCCGCCCCAGAGCCTGCGCAGCGCGTGCTCGGCGAGCGCGACGGCGAGGTTCGAGCAGTCCGCCGCCGACGGCCGCTCGGGTGGCGGCGGGTCGCCCCAGCGACGCCCGGCGCGGATCGCCAGGCAGGCCAGGCACGCGGTGGCGCCGGGCACCACCAGCGGGCCGAGCGAGATCGTGTGGTGGTAAGCGAGATCGAGCAGCAGATGGGGCCGGGTCAGCTCCGCCGCGAGCGACGCGAGGTCGCGCAGCGTGCCGCCGGTCCGCACCACGAGGTCCAGCTCGGGCGAGGCGACCGGCGGGAACGCCTCGTACAGCGCGACCGTGAGCGCGGTCGGCAGCGGGCCGGTCGCGCGCACGCCGACGCGCAGCCTGCGAGGTGCTTCGGGGGACGGCAGCGCCGCGGGACGCAGCGCGCCGAGCGAGCGCAGCCTCGGCAGCAGCGGCCGCACGTCGTCCGCGACCTCGTCGGGGTCGATGGCGTCCTGTTCGAACAGCCGCGTGACGCCGTCGATCTGGCGGCGGGTGAGATCGGGGATCAGGTAGGTCTGGTCCGCGCCCGCGTACACGACGACGCCTTCGGCACGGGGCTGGGCGCGCCAGGCCGGATCGGTGACGAACGTCGTCATCTTCCGTCCTTTTCGGACTCTTCGGTGTCCTCTTCGTCGCGGCCGGCCAGGAACCGTTCCAGCACCTGCTCTTCCGGCACGGTGACGCCTTCGGGCCCCTCCGGCGACAGCACCGGGACGGGATCGCTCGCCCACGGCGGTTCGGCGCCGTCCGCGGGAAGGAGCGCATGGCGTTCCGCGAAGGACTCGGCCGCTTCCCTGATCGCCTCGCGCAGCGCGCCGAGCACCACCGTCTCCGCGGTCTCGGTCAGCTCCAGCAGGAGCGCCCTGACCTGGTTGAGCTGGTCTTCGGCGGCCGCGTCGGCGGCGAGCTGGGGCCACAGCCGCCGCTCGAACACGCCGACGAAGTCGGCCGCGATCCCGTCGGTCACCGCGCGCAGCCGTTCGAGCTGGTCGAGCACCTCGTCGGGCGGCACGGTCAGGTTGACCACCCTGATCCCGCTTTCCAACGCCCAGCGCCGGGTGTGCGGGCGCCCGCGCCGCCAGCGCAGCATGCCGAGCTCGCCCGCGCGCCGGAGCAGCCGCGGCCGGAGGTCGCGGGCGGGAATGAGCCTGCGGAGGTCGCGCAGCCGCAGCGGAACCCAGTCGTCGGGCCCGGCCGAGCCGGTGAGGCCCAGCACGGTGGCCACGTTCGCGCCGCGTTCGCGGGCCTCGATCAGTTCCGCGATCGCGGGCAGCGAGAAGCCGCGCGTCTGCAGGCGCTGCACGAGCCGCAGCCGGTCCAGGTGCGATCCGTCGTACCTCGCGGTGCGCCCCTGCCGTCGCGGCGGGTGCAGCAGGCCCTTGGTCTGGTACATGCGGATCGTGCTGGTGGGGAGGTCGACGGCCACCGCGAGCTGCTCGACGGTGAGCTGGGCGGCGGGCGTGGCTGGCGAGGTGGGCACGGCACCAGCATGCGCGGCCACAAATCGTCTAGTCAAGACTCTTCGAGTAATTACTAGAAGAGTCACGACACGATGTGCTGGATCCGCATTCACCCCGGTGGCGGTGGCGGTACGGTCCTCGTCGTGCATCCGGGATCACCGCAGCAGCCCTACCAGGGCGGGCCTCACCAGCAGGGTGGCCACCCCCAGCAGGGCTACTCCCAGCAATACCGCCAGCAGAACTTCCCGCAGCCGCCGTACGGCTACCCCCAGCAGGGGTACGGCCAGGGGTACCCGCCGCCGAAGAAGCCCAAGACGGGGCTCATCGTCGGCATCGCCGCCGGCGTGGTCGTGGTGGTGCTCGCGGTCGTCGCGATCGTGGTGTTCACCGGCGACGACGACGGGCCGTCGCAGGCGCAGCCCTCGGCGCCGCCGCCCGCCCCGCCCAAGCCGACCGCGGCACCGGACAAGTACACGAAGCTGCCGACGTGCCAGGAGCTGGCGAGCAAGCTGCCGGACCTGCCCACCCTCGACGCGAAGACGGCAAGGAGCGCGCCGAAGGAGGGCAGCACCTATCCGGAGTACCTGATGTCCTGCAGCTTCCGGCAGGAGGTGCCGGGCGCGTCCAGGGACAAGGTGATCGGCGTGGACGCGACCATGTACACCACCGACCCGCGCGGCAACCCCGCGGGCACCGAGGAAGCGACCGGGTACTTCGAGGCGGGCATCCGCAACGGCAACGAGGAGGCGAAGGGCCTCGGGATCGGGGATCGCGCCGCGTGGCAGCGGCCGGTGCTCGACATCCCCAACCAGAAGCCGGACTGCAAGCTCCGCGTCCTCGACGGCAACGTGGAGCTGGAGGTGCGGGAGAACGGCATCGACGACCCGGAGATGAACGGCAGGGACTGGACCGACCCGGTCTGCCGCTCCGCGACGCAGGCGAGGGCCAAGAAGTTCAGGGACGCGATACTCGGCGAGAAGTGATCAGGGGCGCTGGTCCAGCTCCAGCAGCATGCGGGTGTTGCCGAGGGTGTTCGGCTTGACGAACGGCAGGTCGAGGAACTCGGCGACACCCGTGTCGACCGAGCGCCGCATCTCGTCGTAGACCTCCTGCGTCACCGGCGTGCCGTCGATCTCGGCGAACCCGTGGCGCTCGAAGAAGCTCGTCTCGAAGGTCAGCACGAACACGCGGCGCAGGCCCAGTTCGACGGCGAGGTCGAGCAGCTGCCCGACGAGGGCGTGGCCGATGCCCTGCCCGCGCGCCCGCTTGGCCACCGCGATCGTCCTGACCTCGGCGATGTCTTCCCACAGCACGTGCAGCGCGCCGCAGCCGAGGACCTCGCCGTCCTGTTCGGCGACCCAGAACTCCTGCACGTTCTCGTACAGGGTGACCAGTTCCTTCTCCAGCAGCACGCGGCCGGCGTCGGAGTCGACGAGCGCCTTGATCTTGCGCACGTCGGCGATCCTGGCTCGGCGGACGACGAGCGCGCCGTCATGATCGGTGGGCACTCCCCGACGTTAGCCTGGGTACCACCGTGGGGGCACGGGGCGGGGCGCGGGCGTACCGGACAGCTACCCTGAACGGCGTGCCTTCTCCCGCCACTGATCCCGCACTCGACTCCGCGCCCGGCCGCCGGGTCTCCTTGCTGACACTGGGCTGCGCCCGCAACGAGGTCGACTCGGAGGAACTGGCGGGCAGGCTGGCCGCGGGCGGCTGGGAGCTGGCCGAGGAGCCGGAGTCCTCCGACGTGATCGTCGTCAACACGTGCGGATTCGTCGAATCGGCGAAGAAGGATTCGGTGGACACGCTGCTGGCCGCGGCCGACACCGGCGCGAAGGTCGTCGCGGTGGGCTGCATGGCCGAGCGCTACGGTGCCGAGCTGGCCGACAGCCTCCCCGAGGCGGACGCCGTGCTGGGCTTCGACCACTACCCCGACCTGGCCGAGCGGCTCGGCGACATCGTGTCGGGGCACCAGGTCGCCTCGCACGTGCCCGCGGACCGGCGCGAGCTGCTGCCGATCAGTCCCGTCCAGCGCCCCGCCGCGGCCGAGGACGTCACCGTGCCCGGCCACGCCCAGCAGGGCTGGGGCCCGCGGGTGCTGCGCACCAGGCTCGACGACGCGCCCGTGGCGGCGTTGAAGATCGCCTCCGGCTGCGACCGGCGCTGTTCGTTCTGCGCGATCCCGTCGTTCCGCGGTTCGTTCGTGTCGCGGAAGCCTGCCGAGATCGTCGCCGAGGCGCGCTGGCTGGCCGAGCAGGGCGTCAAGGAGCTGTTCCTGGTCAGCGAGAACTCGACGTCCTACGGCAAGGACTTCGGGCGCGAGCACGGTGGCACGCGAGCGCTCGAGCTGCTGGTGCCGATGCTCGCCGGGGTCGAGGGGATCGAGCGCGTCCGCGTCTCCTACCTGCAGCCGGCCGAGACCAGGCCGGGGCTGGTGAAGGTCATCGCGACCACGCCGGGCGCGGCCGCCTACTTCGACCTGTCGTTCCAGCACTCCAGCGAGCGCGTGCTGCGCCGGATGCGCCGGTTCGGGTCCACCGAGTCGTTCCTCGCGCTGATCGAGCAGATCCGGGGGTACACCCCGGATGCGGGGATCCGGACCAACGTCATCGTGGGCTTCCCCGGTGAGACGGAGTCCGACGTCGACGAGCTGGCGCGCTTCCTCACCGAGGCGAGGCTCGACGCCGTCGGCGTGTTCGGCTACTCCGACGAAGACGGCACCGAGGCCGAAACGTTCGACGACAAGGTGGCCGAGGACGTCGTGGCCGCCCGCGTCGCGCGGATTTCGGCACTGGTGGAGGAGCTGACCTCGCAGCGCGCCGAGGAGCGGATCGGCGAGTTCGTCGACGTGCTCGTCGAGCGGACCGCGGAGGAGACCGGCGACGACCCGGCGGGCCGTGCCGCGCACCAGGCGCCCGAGGTCGACGGCGAATGCGTGCTGCTCGACGCGGGCGAGGTCGTGCGCGGCCAGCTGGTGCGGTGCGAAGTGGTGGACTCGGCAGGGGTGGACCTCATCGTGCGCCCGGTCGCGCCGGGTGAGGACGCCGGACGGTGAGTGCCGCCGCACCGGGACCGGCGGAGGCGGGGGAGGGCTCCGGCCGTGAGGCGCACACCCCGCCGCCGACCCCGGTGCCGACGCTCAACCTGGCGAACTTCCTGACGATGTCCCGGCTGGCCTTGGTGCCGCTGTTCATCGGCGCGCTGTTCGCGGGCGACGGCACCGACACGTCCTGGCGCGCGATCGCGACCGCGCTGTTCGCGCTGGCCTCGCTGACCGACCAGGTCGACGGCTGGGTCGCGCGCAAGTACGGCCTGATCACCGACTTCGGCAAGATCGCCGACCCGATCGCGGACAAGGCGCTGATCGGGGCCGCGCTGATCGGGCTGTCGGTGCTCGGCGAGCTGGGCTGGTGGGTGACCGTGGTGATCGCGGTGCGCGAGATCGGCGTGACGCTGCTGCGGTTCTGGGTGATCCGCCACGGCGTCATCCCGGCGAGCAGGGGCGGCAAGGCGAAGACGATGACCCAGATCGCCGCGATCGTCGCCTACCTGCTGCCGCTGCCGCCGTCGCTGGACGTGGTGCGCTGGGTGCTGATGGGCGCCGCGCTCCTGCTCACCGTCGTCACCGGCGTGGACTACGTGGTGCGCGCGGTCCGGCTGCGGGCGGCGGGGGAGCGGGCGGTCTCCGGTGGCTGAACGCCACGACGCGCCGTTCGGCGAGCTGAGACCCCTGGCCAAGGGGGTGATCGCCACGCTGGTCGCGCGGCGGCAGACGGTCGCGACGGCCGAGTCGCTCACCGCGGGCCTGGTGTGCGCCGCGCTGACCGACGTGCCGGGCGCCAGCGCGGTCGTTCGCGGCGGGCTGGTGGTGTACGCGACCGAGCTGAAGACCGTGCTCGCCGATGTCGATCCCGACCTGCTGGCGCAGCACGGCGCGGTGCACCCCGAGGTGGCCGCGCAGCTCGCCGAGGGCGGGCGCGGACGGTGCGGCGCGGACTGGGGACTCGGGCTCACCGGGGTCGCCGGTCCGGCCCAGCAGGACGGCGTCGGGCCGGGAACGGTGCACGTCGGGCTCGCCGGCCCCGAGGTCAGGACGGTCCGCACGCACTGGTTCGAGGGGGACAGGGCGCAGGTCAGGATGGCTTCGGTGCGGGCGGCCCTGGAGCTGCTCCAGGAACATCTGAGGTGATCGGCGCGTTCGCCCTTGGCGTACGACCGTGTCAACTTCTGCGTTCGGCGGGCCGGACTGGGTAACGTGGTAGGTACTAGTTCTGGGAAGGGAGGCGCGTGATGACCGTGCTGTTGCGTGAGGCGATCGGTGATCGGCTCCGTCATGCCCGCACCAACCAGCGTCGCACGCTGCGCGACATCTCCCGCGCCGCCAGGGTGAGCCTGGGTTACCTGTCCGAGGTGGAGCGGGGTCAGAAGGAGGCGTCCAGCGAGCTGCTGGCGTCGATCTGCGACGCTCTGGAGCTCCCGCTCGGCGAGCTGCTGCACAAGGTGGCGGCGGACGTGTCCGCGCTCAGCGAGGTCGAGGTGGCGCCGCTGCCGGAGACCGCGGAGCGCGGCGAGGCCGCGGCGCGCGAACGCGAGGGCGCCGAGGCGTCGGCCGGCGAGTTCGAGGGCGGCAGCCTGGTACCGGAGGTCATCGGGAACGACCTTTCCGACCTGCGGGTTTCCACCAACATGATGGGTACGGCGCTGCGCACCACGATCTCCGGGCCGAAGATGGCGGCGACGATCGCCGCGTAGTGGCTCGTGTGAGCTGACTGTGAGGACCCTGAGCCGCCGGCTCAGGGTCCTTCACGTTGGGGGACGAATCGGATCCGGGTGATCCCTGAAATACGTGGGGTCGCCTGGAACGGCGGACGTCAACCTGACACGATGGAACTCAACGCCGGGGTAGGGACGTTGCCAAGTTGACTGGACCGGACGCCACCGAAGGTCGGTGCCGCGTCGGCCGAGTGGACGAGTGACGCCTCACACACGGGTCGACAAACCAAGTGGGACGCAAGAAGGCAGGCGGAGGAGATGGCCAACCCGTTCGTGAAGTTCTGGAAGTACCTCATGGCGGCGTTCTCGGCGAAGATCGATGAGAACGCCGACCCCAAGGTGCAGATCCAGCAGGCCATCGAGGAGGCGCAGCGCAACCACCAGGCGCTCTCCCAGCAGGCCGCATCGGTTATCGGCAACCAGCGGCAGCTGGAAATGAAGCTGAACCGGCAGCTGGGCGAGGTGGAGAAGCTGCAGGCTTCGACCCGCCAGGCGCTCGTCCTCGCCGACGAGGCGCGGAACAAGGGCGACGAGCAGAAGGCGACCGAGTTCGAGACCGCGGCTGAGAGCTTCGCCGCGCAGCTCGTCACCGCCGAGCAGAGCATCGAGGACCTGAAGACCCTGCACGACCAGTCGCTGCAGGCCGCCGAGCAGGCGAAGAAGGCCGTCGAGCGTAACTCGGCGATGCTGCAGCAGAAGCTGGCCGAGCGCACCAAGCTGCTTTCGCAGCTGGAGCAGGCCAAGATGCAGGAGAAGGTCTCGGCTTCGCTGAACTCGATGACCGAGCTGGCCGCGCCGGGCAACACCCCGTCGCTCGACGAGGTCCGCGAGAAGATCGAGAAGCGCTACACCACGGCGCTCGGCTCCGCGGAGCTGGCGCAGAACTCGGTGCAGGGCCGGATGCTCGAGGTCCAGCAGTCGACGACGCAGATGGCGGGCCACTCCCGGCTGGAGCAGATCCGCGCCTCGATGCGCGGGGATTCGGTCGCGCAGGTCACCGACGGTTCGGCCGGCAAGGCAGCCGAGTCGGCGGCGAAGCCGAGCGCGAACGTCCAGCAGGAGATCCAGGCTCGGGTCCAGGCCGAACAGCAGAAGAACCAGGCCTGAGCCGATGGGGTCGGGTAAGCGGGATTTCAGCGAGTTCAACGCGAAGCTCGAGAAGCACATCGAACGCTTGCCCGACTACGCCCAGCGCGCGCAGGAAAAGCTCCAGCGGTACTTCCCGCCCGCCGAAGGGCAGGAAGACGGCCGGGGCGGCCCGCGCGGGCCAGGGACGGCACAGCCGCGCCAGCCCCGGCAGGCGCGGCCCCGTCCGGCGATGCCCCCGATGCCGTCCATGCCGTCGATGTCCTCGATGCGGGTGAACCTGCCACCGGCGGTGGAAGAGGCGCGCTCGAAGTGGGCGAAGTGGAAGGACCCGGCGGCGAAGCTGGCCAGGCAGAAGCGGCGGGCGTCGCGGGCGCTGACGCTGTGGATCGTGCTGATGCTCCTGGCGGTGCTGTGGGCGTTCGGCGCCGCCGCCGGACTGGTGAGCAGTGCGGGCGGGCTGCAGGCCGCGTTCGGGGGGATCGCGGTGGCGGTCGTGTCCGGCGCGCTGATCGTGCGCTCCGGGATTCGCATCGCGCAGCTGCGCAAGGTCCGGATCCCGGAGATCACGCAGAAGGGCCCGCCGCCGTTGCCGCCGCAGTCCTCGGCCGCCCGGGTGCCGATGGAGCGGCTGGCCGAGGGCGAGGCGTCGCTGGCGGAGCTGCTCCGCCAGCTGGAGACCCCGGCCGAGGCGGAGACCACCTCGGTCCCGCTCGTGTCGGTCGAGGACGCCCGTGCGACCGCGAAGGAAGCCGCGAAGGCCCTGCGCGGGCTGGGTGACCGGCTGCAGGCCGTGGAGCGGGCGCGCGACGCCTCACCGGCGGGGGAGCACGGTGCGCTGGACTCGGCGGTCGGCACCCTCACCGAGCAGCTCAACGACGGCCTCGACGGGTACGGCGGCCTGGTGGCGGCCGCGGGCAAGGCCGTCGCCGCGAGCGCGGGCGGAATGCAGGCGTCGAAGGAAGCACTCACCGACGCCACGGACCACCTCGCCGGCCTGGCGATCGCGTTGCGTGAATTGTCTTAGCGGGCGAATTGTCCCCGCGGGCGAATTGCCCTTCGCCTGCGGACGAGCCGGCGACTTTCCCGTGTTCGGCGAGCTTGCGGCAATCGTGATCACCACGTCGTGAGCCACGAAATCGGCCCTGAAAGGCAAGTCGTGCAACCGGATACCTAAAGTTTCCATAAGTATCCTCCTAACGAAAATAGTGTTCAGCCGACAGTACTGTTCCTTCCGAAACAGCCTTGACCTGTGAGGAGGAACGGTGCGTCGAATCAGATTTCGGTGGGCGGTCGCGGCGGTCTGCGCGATGACGCTCACCACCGCCGGAGCGGCGACCGCCACGGCGGCGCCCGATCGGGTGCCGCTCATCGGCACCAGCTTCACGGACGGGCTCGTCGACCAGGGGCCGGTACCCGACGGCACGCCGGTCGCGCAGACCGTCTACCTCGCGGTCAAGGATCCGGACGGACTGGCCCGCCGGGCGAAGGCCGTGTCCGATCCGGCCAGCCCCGGCTACGGGCGGTTCCTCGGACGGGACCGGATCCGCGAAACCACCCGGCTCGACCGCGCGCAGGTCGATCGCGTCCGCGCCTGGCTGACCGGGGCCGGGCTGAGCGTGACGGAGCCGGATTGGCGGCACCTGGCGGTGACCGGCACGTTCGGGCAGCTGAACAAGGCGTTCGCGGTGACCTTCCACGATTACGTCTACCCACCCGAAAGCGGGATCAAGGGCCACTACCTGATCTCGACCACCAATCTGAGCGTGCCGGCGGAGCTGGGTGCGCTCGTGCTCGGTGTCGGGCAGGACACCATCCTCGTGCGGGACTCCGACCCGGCCGCGCCGAGGCGGTCCACCGGGCGCAGCCCGCGCGTCGACGCCGGTGCGGCCGAGGAGTGCTCGAAGTACTGGGGCCAGCGGCCCGCGACCGGGGTACCGAAGGTGAACGGCGCGACTCCGCCGCTGAAGCCGTGCGGGTACACGCCGAAGCAACTGCGGCACGCCTACGGGCTCGACAAGCTCGGTGTCACCGGGGCCGGGCAGACCGTCGCCGTGGTGGCGTCCTCGATGGACACCCTCGAAAAGGACATCAACACCTGGTCGGACCGTGTCGGCACGCAACGGCTCCGCCCGGGGCAGTTCACCAGGGTGCCGTCGCCGGACGGTTCGCCGCCGGAAGGGCCCGGCGACGGTGGGTACGGCGCGATGATCGAGGCCACCATCGACGCCGAATCGGTGCACGGCATCGCACCGGACGCGAACATCGTCGCCATCGGGCAATCCACCGCGCAGGGCGGGAACCTGCTGGCCAGCCTCGGCTACGCGCTGGACCACACCGACGCGAGCATCGTGTCGATGTCGCTGGCCAACGATCCCCCGCCCGGGTTGCGGAAGGCCTTCGACCAGGTCTACCAGGAGGGCGCGCTGCAGGGCGTGGGATTCTACTTCTGCACCGGCGACGGTGGTTACAAGATCAACGACACCGGTGGCGAATGGCTGAACGGCTATGCGGGCAGCACCTGGGTGACCGGGGTCGGCGGTACCTCGGTGGCGATCGGCAAGGACGGCGACCGCGAATGGGAAACCGGCTGGGGCGACCCGGTCAGTCCGCTGTCCAAGGACGGCAAGTCCTGGGAAGAGATGCAGAGCACCGGTGGCACCGGCGGTGGCCGCGCCACCGGACAGCCGCAACCGTGGTACCAGCGCGGCGTCGTCCCGGACCGCTACGCCACCACCTCGGACGGGAGCCGTGGCCGGGTCGGCCCGGATGTCGCCTTCGACGCGGACCCGGTGACCGGCATGGTGGTCGGCGGCACCCCGTTGAACGGCTCACCGGCCACCGATCCCGGCACCTGGCACTACGTCGAGCACACCTTCGGCGGGACCAGCCTGTCCACCCCGCTGTTCGCCGGGGTGCAGGCGCTCGCCCAGCAGGCGAACGGCGGCAAGCGGTTCGGCTTCGCCAACCCGGTGCTGTACCAGCGGGCAGGCACTCCCGCGTTCCGGGACGTCACGGCCTATCGCCTGCCGAACGGCGACCCCGCGACCGCGGTCGTCTACGGGTCCGACCCCAGTGGAGGGAAGACCCCCGAGTTGCACCACTTCCTCGCCACCCAGTGGGTCGGTCCGGTCGGTGATGCCCGGCCTCCCGAGGTCGCGCCGGGGTTCGACACCGAGACCGGGCTCGGTACCCCGACCGGCGCCTATCTGCGGTCCTTCGCCGGACACTGAACGAAGGGTGCCTCACCCGGCTCCGAATCGGGTGAGGCACCCCCGGTCACTGTCGTGTCTGGACTGTCCTAATGGGACATTCAGGGGGCGGCGATGCCGCGGGCCACGGTGCGGACCAGTCCCGGCCCGTTCAGCGCGAAGCCGGTGTAGAGCTGCACGAGGCTGGCGCCCGCGTCGAGCATCAGGCGCGCGTCGTGCGCGCCGAGGATGCCGCCGACGCCGATGACCGGGAGCTTGCCCCCGGTGTGGGAGTGCACGAACCGCACCACCTCGCGCGCCCGGTTCGCCAGCGGGCGCCCGGACAGGCCGCCGACCTCCTTGCCGAGATGCGCGTCGGTCCCGGCGAGGCCGTCCCGCGCGAGCGTGGTGTTCGTGGCGATCAGCCCGGCCACACCGTGCTCGTCGCACACCTCCAGCAGTTCGCCGAGCGCTTCGTCGGACAGATCGGGCGCCACCTTCACCAGCAACGGCGTCGGTTCGCGCCCGGCGTCGGCGGCGAGCGCGCCGGAGGTGCGCTGAAGCTCGGCCAGCAGGTCGGTGAGCGCCGAGCGGTCCTGCAGCGCGCGCAGGCCCGCGGTGTTGGGCGAGCTGACGTTGACCGCGAAGTAGTCCGCGTGCGGGTACAGCGCGCGCAGCGACGCCTGGTAGTCGCCCACCGCGTCCTCCAGCGCCGCCGCCTTCGACTTGCCGATGCTGACCCCGAGCGGCACCGGTGGTTTCCCTTGCGTGGCAAGGCGTTCCGCGAGCGCGTCGGCACCGGAGTTGTTGAACCCCATCCGGTTGATCACGGCTTCGCTGTCGGGAAGGTGGTACAGGCGCGGCCTCGGGTTGCCCGGCTGCGCCAGCTTCGTCACGGTGCCGACCTCGACGAACCCGAACCCGAGCGCGGGCCACGCGGCGAGCGCGCGCCCGTCCTTGTCCATTCCCGCCGCCAGCCCCACCCGGTTGGGGAACCGCAGCCCGAACACGGTGGCCGGGTCGTCCGTGCCGTAGTACCGCCGCAGCGCGGCCAGTGCGGGCGGGACGGTACCGAGCCTGCCCAGCACTCGAACGGTGCGCTCGTGCACCGTTTCCGGGTCGTTCTTGCCGAGCCGGTACAGCGCCGGGCGGACGATCTTCTCGAAGAGCACGGCCCCATGCTGCCCCACCGCCCGCCTGCCCGCGAGGCGGCCGTGCACGCCGGTGGCGCAGGTCGCACCCGCGTCAGACCCGCCGCGCCCGCCATTCGCGGTCGAGGATGGCGAAGACCAGTTCGTCGACCCACGCACCCTTGACGATCTCGTTCTCCCGCAGGCGCGCCTCCTGGCGAAGGCCGAGCTTGCCGAGGACGGCCGCGGAGGCGGTGTTGCGCGCGTCACAGCGGCCGATGACGCGATGAAGGCCGAGGCCCTCGAAACCGAGCCGGAGCAGCTCGCGGGCGGCTTCCGTCGCGTACCCCCGGCCGTAGTGGTCCGGATGGAAGACGAACCCGATCTCCGCCTTGCGGTGTTCGCTACTGAGCCACTCGAAGTACAGGTCGCCGATGAGTTCCCCGGTCTCCGCGAGCACGACCGCGATCGCGAGCGGCTGGCCAGGCTCGGTGATCGACATGCCTGCGACGCGCTTTTCCAGCGCCTCCGCGCATTCCGCGCGGTCGCGCGGCTCGAGGTAGAGGTACCGGGTGACGTCCTCGCGCGAGTGGATCGCGTGCAGGGCATCGAGATCGCCTTCGGCGAAGGGGCGCAGAATGAGCCGTTCGGTGCGCAGCGGTTCGTCGATCTTCAGCACGGGCAGCCTTCCGCGAAAATGAAGAGACCCCCGACGCTCTTCTCGAACGCCGTCAGTCGTTCGAGTTCCGAGCAGGACTGGTTCTCGGAAGCATCGGGGGTCCGGTGACTGCCTGGTATTCGTCAACAGGCCGACACGCGTCACAGGAGACGAGCCGACAGGTGGTCGGAAGAAGTCCCTGCGGGAAAGTCCTACGCGTGGAGTCCGTTAACGGACAGCCACCTCACAAGTCCTGTAGTTCTTCAACTTCGGACCACCTCCCTTCTTGTGTACTGGCCACGCTAGGCGCGTCCGCGGGAACCGGCAACCGATTTTGACGATCACGTCGCGACCGCGTCGATCTCCGCGAGCAGCGCGTCGCGGGGGGAGTCGCTCAGGAACGACGCGGCGACCGCGTTTCGCGCCAGTTGGGCGATTTCGCCGCGGGTGAGTCCGAGCGCTTCGGCCACGGCGACGTACTCACCGTTGAGCGTCGCGCCGAACATCCCGGGATCGTCGGTGTTCAGCGTCACCGCGACCCCGTGGTCGAGCAGGCGGCGCACGGGATGCGCTTCGAGGGAGCCGACCTGGCGCGTGCGCACGTTCGACGTCGGACACACTTCGAGCGGGATCCGGTGCTCGGCAAGGTGTTCGAGCAGGCGCGGGTCCGCCGCGGCGCTGGTACCGTGCCCGATCCGCTCGGCACCGAGATCGTGCACCGCGGACCAGACCGTGGCGGGCCCGGTGGTCTCACCCGCGTGCGGCACGCTGTGCAGCCCCGCTTCGCGCGCCGCGGTGAACATCGGGGCGAACAACGCCCGTCCCACACCGGTTTCGGGCCCGCCGAGGCCGAAGGCGACCAGCCCGTCGGGGCGTTCGCCGAGCGCGAACGCGAGGGTTTCCCGCCCCGCCTTGGCGCCCTTCTCGCCCGGAATGTCGAAGCACCAAGCCAACTCCACCCCGTGGTCGCGGGCGGCCGCCGCCCTCCCGGCGGCGAGGCCGTCGAGCAGGTCGTCCCCGGAAAGGCCGTCGAGCAGGTGGTTGTACGGCGTCACGGTGACTTCCGCGTACCGCACGTTCTGCGCGGCGAGGTCGCGGGCGAGCCCGGTGACGAGGGTGTGGACGTCGTCCCGGCCGGTGATCAGCGACTGCACCGCCCAGTAGACCTTCAGGAAGTGGTCGAAGTCGCGGAAGGTGTAGAACTCCGCCAGCTCGGCCCGTTCGGCGGGCACCCCGGCGGCGGGGTGCCGGCGGGCGAGGTCGAGCACCGTGTCGACGGTGGCCGCGCCGAGCAGGTGGACGTGCAATTCGGCCTTGGGCAGGGACGCGACGAAGTCGTGCAGGTTTTCCGGCATGGCAAGGCTCCCGGGGAATTCAGGGGTGGAAAGGGAAACGGCGCGCGGACGCGGCGTTTCAGGGAGCCAGGTCGCCCCGCTCGCGGTCCTGCCCGTACAGCGGGAGCTTGTACGCGGTCACGCCGCCATCCTAGCCCGAAACGCGGCGGATGTCCCTCATGCCGGGGCGGGCCCGCGCTGGCAGCGGGGGCAGAACCAGGTCGGGCGCTGGTGCACGCCGTCGCCCTGAGACGCCACGCGAACCGGGCCGCCGCAGCGGAAGCAGCCCTGCCGGGTGCGCTCGTAGACCCAGTACCGCCGCCCGCGCGCCTGCTCGCCCGTCGTGCTGCGGTCGGACCGCCACGCGTTGGCCACCAGCAGCTTCCGCGCCAGCAGCACCGCGGCAAGAGCGTCCACATCGGACACCGGGCTCCACGGGGTGACACCGAGCCGGAAGCACACCTCGACCTTGTACACGTTGCCGACGCCTGCCAGCACGCGCTGGTCGAGCAGGGCCTCGCCCAGTTCGCGGCCAGGCACCGCGGCCAGCGCGGCGGCGGCGCGGCCGGCGTGCTCGTCCGTCCACTGTGGATCAAGAAGGTCCGGGCCGAGGTGCCCGACGAGGCGGTGCTCCGCTGCGGTCGGCAGGATTTCGAGGTCGTGCACCCGGAAGCCGACCGCCTGCGCTCCCTCGACGCCGAGCACGACCCGGGCGTGGTGGGCGGGCTTTCGCCAGCGCCGCCCGTACGGGTACACCTCCCACGTGCCGTCCATCTTCAGGTGGCTGTGCAGGCTCAGTTCGCCGGAGAAGCGGGTGAACAGGTGCTTGCCAACGGTGCCGACCCCGTGCACCTCATGCCCTGAGAGGTCCACTGTGGCCAGTGCGGGATGCCGGAAGTCGCTCAGCAGCAGGGTTTTCCCCGCCAGCGCCTTGTCGAGCCGTTTCCCGGTGAGAAAGACCGTGTCGCCCTCCGGCATCGGCTCAGTCGCCGGGGACGTGGATGCGCTGGATCGGACCCGTCGACTCGGCCGTGCTCTCCGGCTCGACCTCGCCCTCGACGTGCACGCGGTGGCGGCCGGCGCGGGTGGAGCGCAGGATCTTCGCCAGCACCATGTTGAACGTCAGCGCGATCTCCTGCGCTCCCGGCGAGGCCCACTCGTGGATCGGGCTGCACGCGCCCTGCGCCTGCTGCACCGCGAGCCGGTCGGGGATCGCGGTCGGCATCACCAGGTGCCCGAAGGACTCCCGCAGCTCCGCGATGCGGAACTGGTGCTCGTGCGAGCGCACCCGGAGCCGGTTCACCAGCACGCCGATCGCCTTGAGATCGGGGTTGTGCTCGGCGCGGATGTTCTCGATCGCCTCGAGCGCGCGTTCGGCGCCCGCGACCGCGTACATCGTCGGCTCCGTGACGAGGATCGCGCTGTCCGCCGCGACCAGCGCCGACCGCGTGAGCCTGCCGAGCGAGGGCGGGCAGTCGAGCACCACGAGGTCGTACGGCGTGCCCCGCGTCGGCGCCCGGTACAGCTCGTCGAGCGCGCGCGACAGGTTGTCGAGGCGGCGGCCGTGCGTGCCGGGGTCGTTCAGCTCCTCGAGCTCCTCCGAGCCCACGAGCACGTCGACGTCGTCGCTCCACACGCTGGGCGCGATCGCGCGCTGCAGGACGGCGCGGTGCGGGGTTTCGAGCACATCGGCGAGGGTGGACTCGGTGTAGGGCGGGTCGAGCGACGCGGTGGCGTTGCCCTGGGGGTCGAGATCGGCGACCAGGGTCCGGGTTCCCCTACGCAGCGCCGCCGAAGCGATACCGAGCGCTACCGTGGTTTTCCCGACACCGCCCTTGAGGCTGAGTACGGCGACCGTGTGCACTCGACACAGCCTACGGGCAGGACTTCATGGTGTGGCCCAGCAAGGTGTCGAACGCCGCGGCGAGCTCCCGTGCGCCTGCCGAGCGCAGCCGGTGGATCGGCGCGCACGCGCCCTGCGCCTGCTGCACGGCGACCCGGTCCGGCAGCACCGGGTCCAGCAGCAGGTCCCCGAACTCCGAGCGCAGCTCGCCGACGCGGAAGTCGTGCTCCTTCGAACGCGGCTTCACGCGGTTCACCACGACCCCGATCGTGTGCAGCCGGTCGTTGTGCCCGGCCCGTTCCGCGGCGACCGCCTCCGCCGCGCGCTGCACCCCCGAAACGGCGAAGAGCGCGGGCTCGGTGACCATGAGCGCCCCGTCCGCGGCCACCAGCGCCGAGCGCGTCAGCCTGCCCAGCGACGGCGGGCAGTCCAGCAGGACCAGGCCGTAGGGCTCGTCACCGTGGTCGACGAGCCGGTGCCGCTCGCCGAGTGCGCCCGCGAGCCTGCCGAGCCGCCTCGTCCCGGGATCGGGGTCGTTGAGCGACTCGGTCTCCTCGGCCCCCACCAGCACGTCGACGCCGTCGCCCCAGCCGCTCACCGTGATCGCGGCCGCGAGCACCGACCGGCGCGGCGTTGCCAGCACGTCGGCGAGGGTGGCCGTGGTCGGCCCTGGATCGAGCGCCGCGGTCGCGTTGCACTGCGGGTCGAGGTCGACCACGAGCGTTCGGACGCCGGTTCGCGCGGCGGCGGAGGCGAGGCCGAGCACCACGCTCGTCTTGCCGACGCCGCCCTTGAGACTGAGCACCGCCACGGTAGACACGGGGGGAGCCTACGGTTCACGGTGACGCCTCCGCTGCCCGAAGTGGCCACCACTACGCTGTGGTGTCATGCGAACGGACACCGCGGCAGCCCGCGGATCGGCGGCCGTACGGCGGGTCCTCGAGGCCGAACTGGCGCGCGCCCGTGCGCGCGGCGTGAACGAGCCCCACGTCGTCGACGTCGGCGGCGGCAGCGGCGGGTGGGCCGTGCCCTTCGCCTCCGGCGGCTGCCGCGTCACCGTGGTCGAACCGAACCCGAACGCGCTGGCCACGCTGCGCCGCAGGGCCGACGAGGTCGGGGTCGCCGAGCGCATCACGGTGGTCGCCGACGACACCGACGCGCTCGGCAGGTCCGTGCCGGCGGGCTCGGCCGACGTCGTGCTCGCGCACGGGCTGCTCGAGGTCGTCGACGACCCGGCCGCGGTGATCGGCTCGCTCGCGGCCGTGGTCGCGCCCGGTGGCGCGGTCTCGGTCCTGGTCGCGAACCGGCACGCCGCGGTGCTGCACCGCGCGCTCGCCGGCCGCCTCGACGAGGCGAGGCGCCTGCTCACCGGCCCCGACGGCGTGCTCGACGAGGACGGCGACACGCTGCTGCGCCGCTTCGACGCCGACGGCCTGGTCGCGCTGCTGGCCGGAGCGGGGCTCGAAATGGCGTCGCTGCAGGGCGACGGCGTCGTCGCGGACGCGGTCTCCGGCGACGCGTGGAGCGCCGAACTCACCGATTTCGAGGCCGCCGCGGCCACCGCCTCACCCCTGCGCGACATAGCCGCCCGCCTGCACGCCGTCGCCCACCGCCCCGGCTAGCCGGAAGTTGTCGGTGCGGCGGGCTAGTGTCCGCACCTGATGGGAAGCAACGCCGGTCTTCCGGCCACACTCGCGCGCTACCGCGTCACCGGGCCGGAAGCGACCGGCACTCCCGACGACACGGGATGCGGGCTCCTGCACGTCGACATGGACGCCTTCTTCGCCGCCGTCGAGCTGCGCACCCGGCCGGAGCTGGTGCACCGGCCGGTGGTGGTCGCGGGTGCGGGGCCCCGCTCGGTCGTGCTGTCCGCGAACTACCCGGCCAGGGTGTACGGGGTCCGCTCCGCGATGCCGGTCGGCGCCGCGCGCAGGCTCTGCCCGCACGCCGTCTACCTGCCGCCGACCCGCGGGCTCTACGGCGAGGTCTCCCGCGGGGTGATGGCGATCTTCCGCGAGCTGACCCCGCTCGTGGAGCCGCTGAGCCTGGACGAGGCCTTCCTGGACGTCAGCGGTGCGCTGCGCCGCCTCGGCACCACCCCGGCGGGTGTCGGCGCGATGATCAGGGCACGCGTCGAGGCCGAGCACGGCATCAGCTGCTCGGTCGGCGCCGCCGGGGTGAAGTTCGTCGCGAAGCTCGCCTCCGGGATGGCGAAACCGGACGGCATGGTCGTGGTGCCGGTGGGGGAGACGGTCGCGTTCCTGCACGAGCTGCCCGTCTCGGCGCTGTGGGGCGTCGGGAAGCGGACCCAGGAGAACCTGCACCGCGTCGGCCTGGAGACGATCGCGGACGTGGCGAAGACCCCGCTCGCGCGGTTGCGCTCGATGCTGGGCACCGCGCTGGGCGAGCACCTGCACGCGCTGGCGAACGGCCGCGACGAGCGCGGTGTGGTGCCGGAGACGCCGGACAAGTCGATCGGCGCCGAGCGCACCTTCGACGTCGACCGCGCCGACCGCGAACAGCTGGCCAGGGAACTGCTCGACCTCTCCTTCCGGGTCGCCGAGACGCTGCGCGCCCGCGGCGTCCGGGGACGCACCGTGTCGATCAAGGTGCGGTTCGCCGACTTCCGGACCATCACCAGGGCGCGTACCTTGCCGTCCGTGACCGACGTCGCGCGTGACATTCACGCGACCGCCGTAGCGCTGTTCACCGAATCGACGGAAGGCGAGCCCATCCGGCTGATCGGGGTCCGCGTGGAAGGCCTTTCCGGCACCGGCGAACCCGAACAGCTGAGTTTCGACGCGGTCGCCGCGAGTGCCCCACGCTGGCGCGAAGCCGAAGTCGCGGCGGACGGGGTCAGCTCCCGGTTCGGGGCGGGCACGATCCGTCCCGCCTCGCTGCTACGTCGTGACGGAGAGTGACCCCAGACGCTGGGACCGGCCCGCGGGGCCGTCGCGGCGCCCTTTGCGGGCCTCCGGCGCGAATTCGATGGGTGCTTGATGCGGGATCGGGTAGTCGTCCGCGCGCGGGACTCGTATCCTGGTAGCAGACGCCCCGATGACGGGGCTGTTGTTGGGTCCACGACGTTGCGCGGCCCGGCGCCCGCGACAGCTGTGCCGGAGGAGGAAAGATGCCACTCTCCGAGCATGAGCAGCGGCTGCTCGACCAGATCGAGCGCGAGCTCTATGCCGAGGACCCCAAGTTTGCATCCACGGTGCGAGGCAGCCGGCTGCGCCGGCCAGCACGTCGCCGGCGCATCCAGGGCATCGCCCTGTTCGTCGTCGGTGTCGCGCTGCTCGTGCTGGGCGTGATCCTGCCGTTCAGGGTCGCGGAGATCCCGCTCGTGAGCGTGCTCGGGTTCCTCGTCATGTTCTTCGGAGCCCTGCTTGCCCTCACCTCGCTGCGGCAGCCTGCCGAGAGCGAAGAGAAAGGGGGCGGCGGTTCGCCTGCCTCGGCCGGAGGCCGCGGCAAACAGGCGTCCCGCCGCAGCTCGTTCACGCAACGGATGGAAGAGCGCTTCCGGCAACGTTTCGACGACCAGTAGCGCGCTTCGAGAGTCCACTGACGCCGAAGGCCCCGGGCAACTTGCCCGGGGTCTTCGGCGTTGCGCGGTCTGCGTGAGGTCCCGCATGCCCCGAAGGTGACCTTCGGGGAACCTCAACACCGCGAATGCGGCCCTCGCGAGCTTTCTCCGCTCGGCCGCGCCCCGCGTTCATGCCCCGAAGGGCCCTCGGGAGCATCTGGTGCCGTGAAGGATGCTCCTACAGGGGGCAAGGTGAGGTCCGCCGCGCATTCCCTGAAGGGAGCCTTCGGGGCATGAACAGCCCCGAAGGCGGACTCGAACCCCGGGTGTCAGCGCCGGAACCGGTTGAGCAGTGACTTCGGCAGCAGCCTGCCCTTCCACGACACGGGTGCGTTGCGCCGCAGGCTCCGCCGGACGTCTTCGAACGCGGGCGCGAGCGTGGCGTCGGTCGTTTCCGTGCCGCTGTACCACCGTCGCTCCAGTACCCCGACGACGGTGCGCAGCCCGTCACGGCCGTCGCCGTCGAGGTGGTGCTCGGTGGCGAGCTTCTGGGCCGCCGTCCTCGCCGTTTCGCTCGACGGGATCGGGGTGCCCCGGTCCGCGCACTCGTCGAGCAGCTCGTGCCACGCCGCATCGGCGGCTTCGGGCGAATGCGCCGCGATCGCGTGCAGCCGCCGCCGTCGCCCGATTTCTCGGAGCGTCGCGGGCGTGCCCGCGGCCGCGAGCACGACGATCAGCACGATCGCGAGCCAGCCGGAGAGCAGCCACGCGGCGAACCCGATCGCGGCGAGCCACAGCACGCCCGCGACGAGTGGGAGCCACGCCGTCACGCCGTTGGCGGGCGAGCCGCGCGCGGAGTTCGCGGAGATCCCGGCGTCCTCCGTGCTGTTCCCGCCCTGGCCCCCGGCCCGTCTGCCGCGACTGGCGAGCAGGACGGCGGCCGCGGTGGCCGCGAGCGCGAGCACCAGCGCGATCAGGCCCGCGATGCCCACCCAGCCCGGCTCGTCGTCCTGCTGCCCGGCCTGGCCAGGGTCCCCGGCGCTCGCGGTCGGCGGCGCGGGGACGCCGGTCGGCGCCTGCCGCGACGACGGGTTGGTCGGCTGGCCCGCGCCCGAAGAAGCGCTGGGACCGGTGGGGGAGTTGTCCGGGCGCAGGTACGGCGGGATCACGCCGCGGCCGTCGGACAGCGGCGTCGGGTCGAAGCTGACCCAGCCGCGGTCGCCGAAATACACCTCGACCCACGCGTGCGCGTCCTGCGAGGTGATCGTCCGGTGGTCGCCGTTCGGCACCCCGGTGGTGAACCCGATCGCCACGCGCGAGGGGATCTTGAGCACCCGCAGCATCACGCCCATCGCCGAGGCGAACTGCTCGCAGAACCCGCGCTTGCCCTTGAGCAGGAAGTCGGTCAGCGCGTCCGCGTCGGCGGCCGGCGCGGTCTGCGTGTCGTAGGTGAAGCCGTTCTGGGCGGTGAAGTACCGCCAGATCGCCGACGCCCTGTCGAAGTTGTTCGACTCGCGCGCGGTGATCTGCTGGGTCAGCTGGGCCACCCTCGGGTCCACCGGGTCGATCCTGGTGTACATCGGCGAGACCTCGTCCGGCTTGACGTCGGAGACGCGCAGGTCGTCCTTGGACGGCTCGGCGAGCGAGGCGATCTCGCTGTAGGGGGCGACGGACTGGCGCTTCGTGGTGTACACCGAGCCGCTGGTCTGGTCGTAGAACCAGTTCGGGGCGACCCCGGTCAGCCGCCGCGGCGCGCCGTAGACCGGCATCCAGACGTCGGTCCAGTTGACCGGCTCGATCTGGATCTCCCGCGAGCGGCTCGTGCCGTCGTCGCCCGGCGCGGCAGGCAGCGGCAGGTTCGCGGGCACCCCGGCCGGCATCGGCGTGCCGGGCAGGCTCCAGCCCTTGTTCGGCTGGTAGGTGTCGAGCGTGAACGCGCGCAGCAGGCGCTTGTCCTCCCCGAGCCCGCGCACGCGGAACAGTTCGACGTTGCTGCCCTGGTCGAGCATGCCGCGCAGGTTCGTGAACGGGTTGACGCCGAGGCCGCCGACACCGCCGGCGAGCCCGCCGCGCCCGGCGCCGGGGAGCCTGCTGACCGTGCCGACCGCAGTCACCACGGTCCCGGCCACCAGGCCGAGCACGACCGCGATGGCCACCACCGCGACCGGTGTGGACGCCGATTCGGGTGAGGTGCCGGTGCCCGGCGCGTCGCGGGTCCGCCAGCGCCGGTGCCGGTGGTTGCCGTCCACCGCGAGGAGCGCGGCGAACGCGGCCGCGCCGAGCAGGAACGTCCACCACGGAAGCATGTTGTCGGAGAGCGCGGCGGGCACGGCGTAGACGCACAGGAGCACCAGCCCGGTGGCGGCGGGCGCGGCGGCGGCCACCGCGAGGGTGTCCACCAGTATCGCGACCAGCCCGATCGCGATCGTGACCAGGCACAGGATCGGCGGGCTCGCCTCCACCGGCGGAAGCCCGGTGCGAATCTGTTCGAACGCGCTCGTCAGCACATCGCTGAGCTGGGAGAACGCCGCCGGGCCCGGAAAGATCGCGGCGATCCCGCGGTCGGTGAACACCCCGATGACCATGAAGGTCAGCACGGCGATCTGGGCGAGGCCCACCACCGGTGTCGGGGTGCGGATCGACCGGAGCGCGAGCCCGGTGCAGCCGACCAGGACGACCGCGACGATCACGTAGCCGAGCCAGGCCGCGCCGGAGACCACACCGGTCAGCGAGGTCGCCGCGCACACCGTGGCGAACCCCGCGGCGGCGGGGGCGAGTATCGAGCCGCGCCACAGCGAAAGCCGAGGCGCCGGTGGCGGGGTGGGGTCGTGCTGCTGGGCGGGGCGGGGCGGGGTGGTCGTCACGGGGCGCCGCCGATCAGCGAGCCCTGCCCGGTCGCGGTGCGGCACAGCTCGCCCCACGCCTGCGGCATCGGGGTCGACGGGCCCGCCACCACGACGCCCCAGCCCGCGGCGCGCAGCAGCGCGGCGGACTCGTCGGTCGCCGCGGCCCGGTGCTCGGGCGCGCTGACCCCGCCGGACCAGGCCGGGGTGTCGAGCATGACGGCGAGGCTGCGGATCCCGCGCGGGCGGAACCGGGTGAGCTCGTCGACGGCCTCGTTGCTCACTGTGCCGAGGATGGCGATCAGTTCCTGCCCCTCCGCCGGGTCCTGCCCGGCCGTGACGTCGCGCTGGTGGGCCGGCTGCAGCGCGGCCAGCGCGTCGAGCACGATGTTGTCGTAGTGCTCGCCGCCTTCGCCGGGGGCGTCCGCGAGCGGTTTTCCGTGTTCGGACACCAGGCGCACCCGGTGCCCCGCGCGGCGCAGGTGCACGCACACGCTGGCGGCGAAGGACACCGCCCATTCCAGGCTCGAGGTGGGGCCCGCGCCGTGGTGCGCGGTCGCGCGGTGGTCGAGCAGCACCGTCGTCCCGCCGCGCCACGGGCGCTCTTCGACGCGGACCATGATCTCGTCGCGGCGCGCGGTCGAGCGCCAGTGCACCTTGCGCAGGTCGTCGCCCTGCCGGTACTGGCGGACGATGACGTCGGTCTCGCCCTGCCCGGCGTGCAGGCGGATGCTGCCGTCGTCACCGGCGCCGATGCCCGCCCCGGTCGGCAGGCCCCACAGCCCGGCGACCTTCGGCGTCACGATGAGCCGGGAGTGCCCGATCAGCTCGCGTTCGAACTCGCACAGCCCGAACGGGTCGGTGACGGTCGCGCGCAGCGGGCCGATCTGGTGGATCCCGCGCAGCACCGGCTGCACCGGGTAGCGCAGGCCGACCGCGCGGTTGTGCGGGAGCCGCTCGACGACGAACCGCGGCCGCGACCCGAGCGCGTACGGCACGCCGTCCTCGAGGAGCACCTCACCCGCGGGAAGCGTGCCGGTGCGCCACAGGTCGAGCTCGACCTCGCCGGGCGTGCCGACCGGGACCCGGTCGGGCAGCATCTTGCGCGCCGCCGCGATCCGGACCCGCGACGCGGCGATGAACAGGGCCACCAGCAGCGGCAGCGCGATCACGAACACCGCGACCCGCAACAGGTCGCGTTCGTTCAGCACGACCGCGCAGACCGCCGCGGCCACTCCCGCGGCGAGGAGGCAGCGGCCTCGGGTGGTGAGGCCGGACAGCGAGCGCAGCATCGGGGGTTACCGGCGGCCCTGCCCGTTTGCCTGCGCGCCCTGCGGCACCGGGACGCGGTGCAGCACGGCGCGCACCACGTCGGTGGCCGAGCGGCGGGCCGCGTGCGCCTCGGTGGTGAGCACCAGCCGGTGTGCGAGCACCGGCACCGCGACCGCGTGCAGGTCGTCCGGCACCACGAACTCGCGACCGGACAGCGCCGCCTGCGCGCGGGCCGAGCGCACGAGCTGGAGCGTGGCGCGCGGGGACGCGCCGAGCCGCAGCTCCGGCACACCGCGCGTCGCGCCGACCAGGTCGACGGCGTACTTGCGGATCTCCGGCGCCATGTGGATGCCGCGCACCGCGAGGATCAGGCGGTGCACCGTGTCCGCGTCGGACACCGGCTGGAGGTCGTCGAGCGGGTTGTGGCCCGCGTGCTCGTCGACCATGGCCACCTCGGCCTGCGGGTCCGGGTAGCCGATCGACACGCGCGCGGTGAACCGGTCGCGCTGCGCCTCGGGGAGCGCGTAGGTGCCTTCCATCTCGATCGGGTTCTGGGTGGCGATCACCATGAACGGCTCGTCGAGGTGGTAGGTGCTGGTGTCGACCGTGACCTGGTGCTCTTCCATGCATTCGAGCAGCGCGGACTGGGTCTTCGGCGACGCGCGGTTGATCTCGTCGCCGACCACGATGTTCGCGAAGACCGGGCCGGGCCGGAACTCGAACGCGCCGGTCTGCCGGTTGTAGATGGACACGCCGGTGACGTCGCTCGGGAGCAGGTCGGGGGTGAACTGGATGCGGCTCACCGTGCAGTCGATCGACCTGGCGAGCGCCTTCGCGAGCGAGGTCTTCCCGACCCCGGGGACGTCTTCCACCAGCAGGTGGCCTTCGGCGAGCAGCGTCACCAGCGCGGTGCGCACCACCTCGGGCTTGCCGACCAGCACGCGTTCCACGTTCGCGGCGATTCTGCGGGCCGTGTCGTGCAGTTCTTCGAGGCTCGCCGAGTGACCGTGCGCGGCGTGTTCAGCGGCGGGCGAGCCGGACTGGTGGTACGGCGTCTGCCCGGTCGCCTGCTCGCCGGTGTGATCGCCGGCCGTAGCAGACTGTGTTCTGGACGTCACTCGCCCTCCTGGTACCGGAGCATGTTCTCGATGGTCATGGTGTTCGGCTGCGTCTTCGCAGCCGCTCGCGCGGCTCTCAGCCTGACACGAAGTGTGTCAAACTCGGGCGAACTGGGTGAGAGAACCCCGGTAACGGTGTCTTCGTTCCCCTCGGGTTCCAGCCGGTGACGGGTCCTTCCGCGCTGGCGGGCACCCGTCGTATGCTGCGTTCCGGAACGGTTCGGTTACGGAGAGGTGCGACGCGGCGATGACCGACAGTGGCACGGGCCTGAAGCTCGGGAAGGCCGACGCGCGCGCCTTCGCGGTCGCGCCCGATCTCGCGAGGACCGCTTACCAGCAGCTGAGCGATCTGCAGGACGTGGTGGGCGAGATGGTCCGCTACGCCAGCGCGCTGGGCAGGGCGGTGCCGCTCGGCGGCGGGTACGCCAAGGAGGTCGGCGAGTTCATGGCGCGCTACGGCGTCGGCGGCGTCGGCGGCGTCGGCGGCGCCGGGTCGGCGGTGGATTCGCTGACCGCGTTCGGCCGCGAGCTGGAACGGCTGAAGAAGAACGTGGACAAGGCGCTGACCCGCTACCAGGACGCGGACGACGCCGCCAAGGACGGCGTCGACTGCATCGGCGGCTGAGCGCATGCGGATTCCCGTGCATCCCGGCGTCCTCGCCGTTCTCTCCGCCGTGGCGCTGCTCGCCGGGTGCGGGCAGGCCAAGACCGCGGAGCCGGTGCCGCCCGCGGCCTCCATGCGAGCCACCACTCCGCCGTCCTCCGAAGCGCCCGCCGGTCTCGGCTCGCTCGATCCGTGCGGCCTGCTGTCCTCGGCCGACCGGTCGTCCGCGGGGCTCTCGGTACTCGGCAAGCCGAAGGCGATCGGGCAGGCGAAGGGCTGCGACTGGACCGAGCCGGGCACGTTCGGCGTGACGGTCACCGTGGACGCGGAGCACGCGCCTGCCGAGCTGTCCGAAAACAACACAGACAAAGGAACCCGCCGCAAGACCAAGGCGGGGGACCGGACCGCCTACGAGGTCGCCGACCGCGAAGCCGCGAACGGCGTCTGCGCGGTACTGGTGAACGCGGGCAAGGGCGGCAGCGCGTCCGTCGACGTCAGCAACGCGAACTTCCGCGACACCGACCTGGCCTGCGAACGCGCGAAGACGGTCGCCGGTCTCATCGCCCCGAAACTGCCGTGACCGGACAGGAGCACGCCGCTATGGAATTCGAGCCGTCGAACCCGGTCATGCCGGCCTCGGACCGGCGCTACGAGGCGTATTCCCACGAAGCGCTCGTCGCCGAGGTGGCCGAGGGCAACGATCCCGAGGCGGCCGGCGGGCTCGCCGGCGAGTGGACCGGGCTCGGCGACCGGCTCCGCGACGCGCGCGACGCGCTGACCGCGATCGCGAACGCCAGCGACGAGCACTGGCACGGCACGGCGGGGGAGGCGCTGCGCGCGAGCCTGCGGTCCGCGGCGGCGTGGTCCGAGGAGGCGGGCGGCGTGACGGCGTCGGTGGCTGGCTCGATCGGCAGGCAGGCCGAGGTCGCCGCCCGCGCACGGGCGGACATGCCCGATCCCGTCGGCTACGACCCGGTGTCGATGATCACCGGCGCGATGCGAAGCGGGAGCCTGCTGGAGATCGCCGGCCTGTCCGACGCGCTGGAGGAGCGCAGAGCCGCGGCGGCGGCCGCGAAGGCGAAGGCGGTCGACGTCGTCACGACGCGGGACACCGGGTTGCGCACCGCCGTGCCCGACGCGGCGTTCCGGCCCCCGTCCGGGCCGGGCGCCGGATGATCAGGGTGTCGGCTTCGGCCTTCGACATCCTGTGGCACGACCTCGGGCTCGGTGCCGTGCCCGAGCCGCTCGACGTGCACAGCGTCGGCTACACCGGCGACGAACGGGCGGACATCCGGCGGGAGGTGTACGGCAACCTCGCCGAGCGGGGGCTGTACGACGGCCGCGATCCCGACCCCGAGGTCGTCGAACGGCTGGCGGCACTGGCGGGCGCGACCGCGTCCGTCGAATGCGAAGCGCTGGTGGACGTCGACGACGAGGTCCCGTTCCGCGCGGTCGCGGCCGGTGACGGCAGGCGCGCGACGCTGGCCGTGCAGCCGAGCAGGACGATCGGGCTGTCCGCGATCCGGCCGACCGAGCTGGCCACCGCGATCATGGAGGTCCTTCCCTGGTTCGAGCCGGGTCCCGGCCTCGGGGTCAGCCTGCCCGCCTCTGCGCTCGAGGGCCGGGTCGCCGACCCGGTGTTCGCGGGCGGGGGCGGCGGCCGGTCCGACGCGCGTGACCGCCAGCTCAGCGAGGTGCTCGCGATCCAGGCGCGCCCGGTGCTCGGCGCGGGCCAGTTCTCGGTCCGGGTGCGGACCGGGCGCGGCGCGTCGCGGCGCGTCGGTGGCGTGAGCTGGTTCGTCACCGACGTCGGCGCCTACCTCGGCTCGCTGGAGGAGCGGCGCGGCGGCCAGGCATGGGTGAGCGTGATCCCCGCCGACGCCGCGCGCGTCGCGGGCAAGATCGCGGACCTCCTCGACGAGGCCTGAGCACCCGCCCACCGCGCCCCACCCGGGTTCCCCACCCCGCTCCACCGGAGTCCCCACTTTCCTCCCCCTGCCGTCCAAGACGGCCGTCCCCGCTGGTGAAACGGGCGTTTTGCCGCGGTCGCGACCCGTTCGAGGCCCCCGTGTCGGGGGATCTTGGCCGCCGCCCCCCACCCTCCCCCCACCACACTCCACGTCGCTCACCTGCAAAAACGCTGTGAAGTTCAGCTCATCAGAGCGTGCATCCGCGTTGACTGTGGTGAAAAGTGGGGTACGGTGGTGCTCAGTGGGGCGGAAGGGAGCCCCGTGGCCGGTTCCGGCGGGAAACCACCGGGTCCGGTAGGGAGGTGGCGGCCGATGTTCCTCGGCACCCACACCCCGAAGCTGGACGACAAAGGGCGGTTGACGCTGCCCGCGAAGTTCCGCGACGCGCTGGCAGGTGGGCTCATGGTCACCAAGGGGCAGGACCACTGCCTCTACGTCTTCCCGCGCGCCGAGTTCGAGCAGATGGCACGCAAGGTCGCCGAAGCCCCGTTCACCAACGAGGCGGTGCGCGCCTACCAGCGCTACCTGTTCGCCGGGACCGACGAGCAGCGTCCGGACGGCCAGGGGCGCGTCGCGATCGCGTCCGAGCTGCGGCGCTATGCCGGGCTCAACAAGGAGTGCGTGGTGATCGGCGCGATCACCAGGCTGGAGATCTGGGACGCCCAGGCGTGGCAGGTCTACCTGGACGAGCACGAAGACAGTTACGCGAAGGCTCAGGAAGAGGTACTACCGGGCGTTTTCTAGACGCGCGGTGGGTGTGTACCCACGCCGTCGGGGGGCGGGGGTCCCACTTGCGGCGTGGTACGCGGGAGACGTCCGACGGCGGATGTCGTGAGGCCTCTGTCCGCTCAAAGGCCCTGGTGCACCTTCCCCGGCACCAGGTTCTCAGCGGGCGGGCGGGGACCTGACGGCATCCGCCTCTGTCCATTCAGGAGCGGGGAGTCCATTCGGGAGCGAGAGGGGGTGGGGAAGTGACCGACGACGCGACGCACGTGCCGGTCCTGCTCGACCGCATCCTCGAACTGTTCGCACCGGCGCTGGACGGGAAACCCGCGGTGCTGGTCGACGCCACCGTCGGGCTCGGCGGGCACGCGGACGCGCTGCTGAGCGCGCACCCCGCGCTCCGCCTCATCGCGCTCGACCGCGACCCCAACGCGCTGGAGCGCTCCGCGCGGCGGCTCGCGCGCCACGGCGACCGCGTCGAGTTCGTGCACGCCGTCTACGACGAGCTGCCCGAGGTGCTGGACCGCTTTGGACTGTCGCATGTGGACGGAGTGCTGTTCGACCTCGGGGTCTCCTCGATGCAGCTCGACCTCGCCGAGCGCGGCTTCGCCTACTCGAAGGACGCGCCGCTGGACATGCGGATGGACCCGACCACCGGGCAGACCGCGGCCGACGTGCTGAACACCTACTCCGTCGGCGACCTCAGCCGGATCCTGCGCGACTACGGCGAGGAGAAGTTCGCCTTCAAGATCGCGAAGGCCGTGGTGGCCGACCGCGACGACGAACCCTTCGATCGCAGTGGCAGGCTCGTCGAGCTGCTCTACCGGGTGGTGCCCGCCGCGAGCAGGCGCACCGGCGGACATCCGGCGAAGCGCACGTTCCAGGCACTGCGCATCGAGGTCAACGGCGAGCTGGACGTGCTGCGGCGGGCTATCCCGGCCGCCCTCGACGCGCTGCCCGTCGGCGGCCGGATCGTCGTGGAGTCCTACCAGTCGCTGGAAGACCGCGTGGTCAAGCAGGCCATCGCGGAGCTGGCGAAGTCCCGTACCCCGCCGGGTCTCCCGGTGGAGCTGCCCGGGCACGGGCCGCGGGTGAAGCTGCTGACCCGCGGCGCGGAGAAGGCGGCACCGGAAGAAGTCGAGCACAACCCCCGCGCGGCGTCGGTGCGCCTGCGCGGGGCGGAGCGGATCGGAGTGGCGCCATGACAGCCCCCACGCGACCTCGCAGGCGTTCGGCGCAGTCGCCGGCGGCCGCGACCCGCGGGCGTGCCGGACGGGAGGCCTCCGAGGCCGCGCTGGCGCCGGAGGTCGAGCGGCCGCGGCGCCGCCAGAAGGAAGGCGAGCGCAGCGGCCAGCGCGGCCGGACGTCCGCGGCCGAGCGGGCCTACGCGCGGCGCGCGCAGCGCGCGGACCTGCTCCAGCAGCGAGTTGCGCACCCGAAGCCGCAGGAACAGCGCGCCGCCACGGGCACCCGGCTCAAGCTGCGGTGGCCGCGGTCGCGCGCGTCGTTCGTGGTGCTGATGATGTGCCTGCTCGCCGCGGGCGTCGCGACCACACTGTGGCTGTCCACGCAGGCGATCGCGGACTCGTACCGGCTGGAACAGGTGCGCAAGGACACCGCGGCGCTCACCGAACGCCAGCAGCAGCTGCAGCGGGCCGTGGCGCAGGACGAGTCGGCGTCGGCGCTGTCGCAGCACGCCCGCGACCTCGGCATGGTCCCCGGTGGCGACCCGGCGCGCATCGTCGTCAACTCCGACGGCTCCACGCGCGTCGTCGGCGAGCCGAAGAAGGCGACCGGTGCGGCGGCCACGGCTTCGGCGCCGCCGCCTCCGGCCGCCGCGGCGCCGGGCACCCAGCGCGGCGCGGTGCCGCACGAAGGCGATCAGCCCGCGGTACCGCAGGACGAGGTGTCCGCGCCACCGCAGCAACAGCAACAGCCGCAACCGCCGCAGCAGGGCCAGCAGGCGAACGGAGGACAGTGATGCCGGGCGCACCGACGCCACGCGGCGGGAGCCGCGCCATGCGGCCCCGGCCGGCCACCGCATACCGGCGCACCGCACAGCCGACGCGCATGCGCCGGGTGGCGGGCCGTCCGAAGGCGGGCGGCGGCGCGAGCCGGTTCACCGCGGTCAAGATCATCCTGATCGCGGTGCTCACCGTCGCGGGCCTGCAACTGGTCAGGGTGCAGGGTTTCGAGGCCTCCGCGCTGTCCGCGAAGGCGGAGCGGCAGCGGACCGAGACGATCGACATCCCGGCCAAGCGCGGGTCCATTGTGGACCGCAACGGCGCGCAGCTCGCGTTCAGCGTGGAAACCAGGATGCTGACGGTCAACCTGCGCCTGATGCGCAAGCAGTGGACCGAGTACGCGCAGCAGCATCCCGCGGAGGGCAAGAACTTCGAGACGCGCGCCGCCGAGGCGAGCAAGTACATCGCGAACGCGGTGCCGGGCAAGGTCACCGAGGAGAAGCTGCTGGAGCTGTTCCACAAGAACTCCGATTTCACCTACCTTGTCGACGGGGTGGAGCCCTCGATCGCCGACGACATCACGAATTCGAAGCACTTCCCGGAGATCGCCGAGGAGAAGCGCGCGGCGCGCGAGTACCCCGGCGGCACACTCGCGTCGAACCTGATCGGCTACGCGAACTGGCGCACCGACGACCAGGAGATCTCCAAGCACAACCTGCACGGGCTGACCGGGCTGGAGAACTCGCGGGACAACGACCTCGCGGGCACGCCGGGGCGCCGCATGGTGGACACCGCCAACGGGGACAACAAGGTCATCATCCCCGGCACCGAACGGGACCTGCAGCCCGCGGTCGCCGGTTCGGACCTCCAGCTCACCATCGACTCGGACGTCCAGTACGACCTGCAGCAGCGGTTGTCGGACTACGTGGCCAAGACGCACGCCAAGGGCGGCAGCGCGGTCATCATGGACGCGAAGACCAGCAAGGTCTACGCGCTGGCGAACGACAAGACGTTCGACCCCAACGACCCCAGCACCCGCAAGCCGGAGCTGATGGGCAACCCGGCGGTCTCGAACGCCTACGAGCCGGGTTCGGTGAACAAGATCGTCACCGCCACCGCGGCGATCGACTCGGGCGCCGCCACCCCGGACTCCACGGTCCAGGTGCCCGGTTCGCTGCAGGTCGCCGACCACACCGTGCACGACGCGTGGTCCCACGGGCTGCAGACGTTCAGCACGACCGGCATCTTCGCGAAGTCGTCGAACGTCGGGACGCTGCTGCTCGCGCAACGGGTCGGCCCGGACCGGTTCTCCGCGCTGCTCAAGCAGTTCGGCATCGGCCAGCGCACCGGGATCGGCCTGCCCGGCGAGAGCCCGGGGTACGTGCCGCCGCGCAGCCAGTGGTACGGCACCACGTTCGGGAACCTGCCGATCGGCCAGGGCCTTTCGATGACCGTGGTGCAGATGGCCGGGATGTACCAGGCCATCGCGAACAACGGCCTGCGCGTGGAGCCGAGGATCGTGGAGGCGAAGGTCGCCCCGGACGGCACGCGCCTGCCCGAACCGGCCCCGAAGAGCGCCCAGGTGGTCAGCCCGCAGGTCGCGAACACGGTCAAGGACATGATGCGCGCGGTGGCGCAGAAGGGTAAGGGCCAGAACAGCGGCACCGCGCCCACCGCGGCGCTGGAGGGGTACCAGATCTCCGGCAAGACCGGCACCGGCCAGCAGGTCGACCCGAAGACCAACGCCTACAGCGATCACCTGGAGAACATCACGTTCGCCGGGATCCTGCCCGCGGACAACCCCCGGTTCGTGGTCGGCATCCGGCTCGACGCGCCGGACACCACGCTGCCGCTCGGGCACTCCGCCGGTCCGCTGTTCCACGACATCGCGTCGTACTTGGCGCAGCGCTACAACATTCCACTGTCCGACGCGCCTTCTCCCGTGGTCCCGCTCGTCGTGAACCAGTGATCGGTAAGAGCGTCCTGCGTGGCGGTGCAAGCTGATGGCCCACAGCAAGCGGCTTCGCCGCTTGTGAACTGACCGTTTTCCTTCCTCCCGAAGGCCCCGCGTGCGAGCACCGTCCGCGCGGGGCCTTCGGCTGTCTTCGGGCGCCCGGAAAACGCAAGCGTCCACACGCAACGGGGGCCGGAAACCCCCGCCACGGGGGAGAAACACGCCCTAGGCCTACCGCGTGCGGTCGCGCCGACACGCCGCCGGTAACCTTCCGGCCGTGTCTGTCAACAACGATGGGCCTCGGGCCGGGACCGGCCGGGTCCCGGACAGCCCGGTGAAGGTGACCGCCGCGCCCCCGCGCCCCGCCCGGATCGAACCGGTTCCGCTGACGACCCTGGTCGCCCGCGCGGACGCCAGGCTCATCGCCGACGACCGTGGCGTGCGAGGCGCCGCCGCGGACGTCGCGGTGACCGGTGCGACGCTGCGCGCCCAGCAGGTGCTGCCAGGGGACCTCTTCGCCGCCCTGCCCGGCGCCAGGGCGCACGGCGCCGACTTCGCGGCCGACGCGATCGCCTCCGGCGCCGCCGCCGTGCTCACCGACGAGGCGGGCGCGCACCGGCCGGCGCTGGCCGACGCGGGCATCCCGGTGCTCGTCCACCCCGACCCGCGTGGCGTACTGGGCGCGGTCGCGGCCTGGATCTACGGCGAGCCGTCGCTGGAGCTGTCCGTGCTGGGCGTCACCGGCACCTCGGGCAAGACCACGACCGCCTACCTGATCGAGTCGGGCCTGCGCGCCGCCGGACGCACGACCGGGCTCATCGGCACGGTCGAGACCCGCATCGCGGGGGAGCGGCTGGCGAGCGCGTTCACCACGCCCGAGGCACCGGATCTGCAGGCGCTGCTCGCGGTGATGGTGGAGCAGGGCGTCACGCACGTGCCGATGGAGGTGTCGAGCCACGCGCTGGCGCTCGGGCGGGCCAACGGCACCCGGTTCGCGGTGGGCGCCTTCACCAACCTCTCGCAGGACCACCTCGACTTCCACCGCGACATGGAGGAGTACTTCGCGGCGAAGTCGCTGCTGTTCGACGGCCGGTCCACCACCGAGGTCGTGGTGATCGACGGCGCGTGGGGCCAGGCGCTGGTCACCGAGCACACCGTGACGGTGTCCACCGAACCCGGCACGTCCGCTACGTGGACGGCGAGCGATTTCGCCATCACCGGGACCGGCGAGCAGTCGTTCGTGCTGCACGGTCCCGGCGGGCTGGCGATCCCGTCGACGCTGCCGCTGCCCGGCGCGTTCAACATCGCCAACGCGACGCTCGCCGCCGCGATCCTCGACACCGCGGGCGTGAGCGGCCAGGAGATCGCCGACGGGCTCGCCTCGGTGGAGGTGCCCGGCCGGATGGAGCGGGTCTACCTCGGCCAGCAGTTCACCGCGGTGGTCGACTACGCGCACAAGCCCGCGGCGGTCGCGCAGGCGCTCGACGCGCTGCGCGCCCGCGCCGACGGCAGGGTCATCACCGTGCTGGGCTGCGGCGGCGACCGCGACACCGGCAAGCGCCCGCTGATGGGGGAGGCCGCGGCGAAGCGGAGCGACTTCCTGATCGTCACCGACGACAACCCGCGCAGCGAGGACCCGGCACTGATCAGGGCCGCCATGCTGGCCGGGGCGCGGTCCGCCGGCGGGCAGGCGGCCGAGATCGCCGAGATCGCCGATCGCAGGGAAGCCATCGCGCACGCGATCGAACTGGCCCTGCCCGGTGACGTCGTGCTGATCGCGGGGAAGGGGCACGAGACCGGCCAGGACTTCGGCGGCGTCGTGCACCCCTTCTCCGACCGTGACGAACTGGAGGCGGCCATCCGCCATCGGCTGGGAGCACACGCATGATCGAGCTGAGCCTCGCCGAGATCGCCGAGATCGTCGGCGGCACCCTGCACGGCACCGACGGGTCGCCGAAGGTGACCGGCACCGTCGAATTCGACTCGCGCAAGCTGACCGAGGGCGGGCTGTTCCTCGCGCTGCCGGGCGAACGCGTCGACGGCCACGACTTCGCCGCGCGCGCTGTCGAGGCCGGCGCGGCGGGCGTGCTGGCCGCGCGCCCGGTCGGCGCGCCGGCGGTCGTCGTGCCGCCGGTGGCCGTGGACGGGCCGTCCCGCGTCTACGCGCTGGCGGGCGACACCGACGGCAGCGGCGCCGCGGTGCTCGCGGCGCTGGCGAAGCTGGCCAGGGCGGTGACCGACCGGCTGGTCGCGGGCGGGCTGCTGGTGGTCGGCGTGACCGGGTCCGCGGGCAAGACCTCGACGAAGGACCTGATCGCGGCGCTGCTGTCCGAGCGCGGTGCGACGGTCGCGCCGCCCGGCTCGTTCAACAACGAGGTCGGCCTCCCGTGGACGGCGCTGCGCGCCGACGAGGAGACCGGGCACCTCGTGCTGGAGCTGTCCGCGCGCGGGATCGGCCACGTCGCCGCGCTGTGCGAGGTCGCGCCGCCGAAGATCGGCGTGGTGCTCAACGTCGGCACCCAGCACATGTCGGAGTTCGGCTCGCAGGACGTCATCGCGCAGGCGAAGGGCGAACTGGTCGAGGCGCTGCCGCCGGCCGGGGACGGCGGGGTCGCGGTGCTCAACGCCGACGACCACCGCGTCGCGGCCATGGCGGAGCGGACGAAGGCGCGCGTGCTCACCTTCGGCACCAGCGCCGCGGCCGACGTGCGGGCCACCGACGTCGTGCTCGACGAGCAGGCGCGGCCGGGGTTCCGGCTGGTCACCGAGGCGGGTGAGGCGCCGGTGCGGCTCGGGCTGCACGGCGCGCACCAGGTGTCGAACGCGCTGGCCGCGGCCGCGGTCGCGCTGGCGGCGGGTGCCACCGTCGAGGAGGCCGCCGCCGGGCTCACCCACGCGAAACCGGTTTCGGGCAAGCGGATGGCCGTGACCACCCGCGCCGACGGCGTCACCGTCATCGACGACTCGTACAACGCGAGCCCCGAGGCCGTGCGTGAGGCGCTCAAATCGCTGATGACCATCAGCAGGTCGGCAGGTGCCCACCGGCGCTCGTGGGCCGTGCTGGGCCCGATGGCCGAACTCGGCGAGAACCACACCCGGGTACACGATGAAATCGGCCGGCTGGCCGTGCGCTTAGATGTCAACCGCTTGGTCGTGGTGGGTGCGGCGGCACGGCCGATGCACCAAGGCGCGAGCATGGAAGGTTCTTGGGGAGAGGAGTCGGTCCTGGTGCCCGATGTGGACGCCGCGGTCGCGCTGCTGCGCGACGAGCTGCGCGAGGGTGACGTGGTCCTGGTGAAGGCCGCGAACTCGCAGCGCCTGTGGCGGGTTGCGGACGCGCTGCTGGCCGAGGGCGGTGACGCGTGATCAACATCCTGATCGCGGCCTCCGTCGGGCTGCTGGTCTCGATCCTGCTGACGCCCTACCTGATCAGGGTGTTCTCGCGGCAGGGCTTCGGGCAGGAGATCCGCGAGGAGGGCCCGCAGGGGCACAAGTCCAAGCGCGGCACGCCGACCATGGGCGGCGTGGCGATCATCATCGCGATGGTCGCGGGCTACTTCGTCGCGCACCTGATCACCTGGCTGACCGGGTCCGGCTCGGGGGCGCCGTCGGCGTCCGGCCTGCTGGTGCTGTTCCTGTCCGTCGCGCTCGGCGTGGTCGGCTTCCTCGACGACTTCATCAAGATCCGCCGCCAGCGCAACCTCGGCCTGAACAAGACCGCGAAGACGGTCGGGCAGCTCGTGGTGGCCGTGGTCTTCGCGATTCTGGTGCTGCAGTTCCCGGACTCCAACGGACTCACCCCGGCGTCGCAGAGCCTGTCCTACGTCCGCGACATCGCGCTCATCACGCTGCCGGTGATCGTGTTCATCCCGTTCTGCTTCATCGTGATCTCCGGCTGGTCGAACGCGGTGAACTTCACCGACGGGCTCGACGGCCTCGCGGGCGGCGCGGCCGCGATGGTGCTCGCGACCTACGTGGTGATCTCGTTCTGGCAGGGCAGGGTGAGCTGCACCAGCCTGGTGCAGGCCGCCTGCTACCACGTGCGCGACCCGTTCGACCTCGCCGTGGTGGCCGCCGCCGCGGCGGGCGCGTGCGTCGGCTTCCTGTGGTGGAACGCCGCGCCGGCGAAGATCTTCATGGGCGACACCGGTTCGCTCGCGCTCGGCGGGCTCGTCGCCGGGCTGTCCATGACCACCCGCACGGAACTGCTCGCGATCGTGATCGGCGGCCTGTTCATGGTCGAGATGATCTCGGTGGTGGCCCAGATCGCGGTGTTCAGGACCACGCGCAGACGGCTGTTCCGGATGGCCCCGTTCCACCACCACTTCGAGCTGGCCGGGTGGGCGGAAACCACGGTGATCATCCGGTTCTGGCTGCTGTCGGCGATCTGCTGCATGTTCGGCCTCGGCCTGTTCTACAGCGAGCAGCTCGGTGCGGGCGGCTGAGCCGATGGAACTGGCCGGTAAGCGCGTTCTGGTCGCGGGCGCCGGGGTCACCGGGAAGTCGGTCGTCGCCGCACTGTCCACTCTGGACGCCCGGATCACGGTCACCGACGGCGACGCGGGACGGTTGTCCGAACTGGACGGTCTCGGCGCGGAGCTGGTGCCGGGACTGGCCGAGCCGCCCGATGGCACCGACCTGGTGGTGACCAGCCCCGGCTGGCGGCCGTCCGCGCCACTGCTGGTGGCCGCGCGCGCGGCGGGCGTCGAGGTGATCGGCGACGTCGAGCTCGCCTGGCGGATCGGGCAGGGCCTGGCGAACCCGCCGAAGTGGCTCGCGGTCACCGGCACCAACGGCAAGACCACCACGGTGGGCATGCTCGAAGCGATCCTGCGCACGGGCGGCGCCGACGCGGTCGCCTGCGGGAACGTCGGCTACGCGGTGCTCGACGCGGTGCGCGGCGGGCACGAGGTGCTCGCGGTCGAGCTGTCGAGCTTCCAGCTGCACTGGTCGAACACGCTCGCGCCGCACGCCTCCGTGGTGCTCAACCTGGCCGAGGACCACATCGACTGGCACGGCTCGCTCGCCGAGTACGCCGCCGCGAAGGGCACGATCCACGCGCGCTCGGCCACCGTGATCGCCAACGCCGACGACGAGATGAGCGTGCGGCTCGCCGCCGAACACGGCGCGCCGTCGGCGAACCGGGTCTCCTTCGGCCTCGGCACACCCCGGGCCGGTGAGCTGGGCCTGGTCGAGGACCTGCTGGTGGACCGCGCTTTCGTGGCAGACCCGGCGCACGCCGAGGAACTGTGCGCGCTCGCCGACGTCCGCCCTCCCGGCCCGCACAACGTCGCCAACGCGCTGGCCGCCGCCGCGCTCGCCCGCGCCTTCGGCGTGCCGGCCGACGCGGTCCGCAAGGGGCTGCACGACTTCACCCCCGGCGCGCACCGCGCGGTCGAGGTGGCCGAGATCGGCGGCGTCCGCTACGTCAACGACTCCAAGGCCACCAACCCGCACGCGGCCGCGGGATCCCTGCTCGCGCACGAGCACCTGGTGTGGATCGCGGGCGGGCAGCTCAAGGGCGCCTCGGTGGACGAACTCGTCGCCGCGGCCGGTGGCAGGCTGCGCGGAGTCGTGCTACTCGGCGTGGATTCGCCGGTGATCGGCGCCGCGGTTGCGCGACACGCGCCGGATGTCCCGGTCCGGCAGGTGTCTTCGGGTGACGATGAGGCCATGACTGCGGCGGTGAGTGCGGCCAGGGCGATGGCGCGCCCTGGTGATGTCGTGCTGCTCGCGCCCGCGGCCGCCTCGCTGGACATGTTCCGGAACTACGCGCATCGTGGTGACGCGTTCGCGCAGGCGGTCGACGCTCTGAAGGCGGAGACCCAGCATGACGGCGGTTGACGAAGGCAGGAAGACCGGCGGGAAACGAGCCCCGCGCCGCAAGCGCGATCGGCCGGAGCGCGGTTTGGCGGCGGCGCGCACCGCGCTCACCGCCTGGCTCTCCCGCCCGCTCGCGTCTTTCCACCTCGTGCTGGCGATCTGCGGCCTGCTCACCGTGCTCGGCGTGATCATGGTGCTGTCGGCGTCCTCGGTGTCCTCCTACGACCCGAAGACCGGCAGCGGCGTCTACGCCCAGTTCCGGAAGCACCTGATGTTCGTCGGCCTCGGCGCGATCGTGTTCTGGCTCGGCCTGCGGGTGCCGCTGCGCAAGATCCGGCAGCTTTCCTCCACCGCGATGGTGGTCGGGCTCGTGCTGCTGATGCTCGTGCTGACCCCGCTCGGCACCGAGCACTTCGGCTCGAAGGGCTGGTTCGACCTCGCCGGGCTCTCGCTGCAGCCGGTGGAACTGGCGAAGGTGGCGCTCGCCCTGTGGGGCGCGCACATCCTCGTCACCAAGTACTCGGTGCTGCACCAGTGGCGGCACCTGCTCGTCCCGGTGGTGCCCGCCGCGCTGCTGATGTTCGCGCTCGTGATGGCGCAGCCCGACCTCGGCGGCACGGTCACCCTCGGCATCGTGCTGGTGTCCTTGCTGTGGTTCGCCGGCGCGCCGAAACGGCTCTTCGGGGTCATCGCGGCCGCCGGCCTCGCCGGTGTCGTGGTGCTGGCGTTGATCTCGAAGTACCGGCTCGACCGCGTGATGTCCTTCCTGAACCCCGAAAGCGACCCGACGGGCAAGGGCATGCAGGCGAACCAGGCGAAGTACGCGCTCGCCGACGGTGGCCTGTTCGGCAAGGGGCTCGCGCAGGGCCAGTCCAACTGGGGATACCTGCCGAACGTGCAGCACGACTTCATCTTCGCGCTGATCGGCGAGGAGCTCGGCTTCGTCGGCTGCATCGGCGTGATGGGGCTGTTCGGCCTGCTCGCCGTCGTGGGCCTGCGGATCGCCGCGCGCAACCTCGACCCGTGGATCCGGATCGTGGCAGGCACGCTGACCGTGTGGCTCGTGCTGCAGGCGGCCATCAACATCGGGTACGTGGTGGGCGTCCTGCCCGTCACCGGTGTGACGCTGCCCCTCATCTCCTACGGCGGCACGTCGCTGGTCGTGACGATGCTGCTGTTCGGCATACTGGCGAACTGTGCCCGGCACGAACCGGAGGCGGTGGCCGCACTGCGCACGCAGGGGCCAGGTAAGTTCGGGCGCCTGATGCGGCTGCCGGCACCGGATCCGTACCGCCCGCCCGCGAAGAAGCGCGGCGGGGGCGGCGGCAGGCCCGGCTCGGCGAAGGGCAGGCCGACCGGGCGCGGTGGCAGGCAGGCACAGCAGGCGGAGCGCCGCAGGGCGCCCGCCCCGGCGCGCCGGACGGGGTCCAGGGTCGCGGCGCCACGCGGAAGTTCGACATGGAGAGGTCATCGGTGAGCGAGCCCGTCAAGGGATCCGAGAAGGCGGCGCGAACGAGCGCCCCGACGATCGTGGTCGCGGGAGGCGGGACGGCAGGGCACATCGAGCCCGCGCTCGCGCTCGCGGACGCGGTCATGCGGCTGCGGCCCGACGCGTCGGTCGTGGCGCTGGGCACCGAGCGGGGGCTCGAGACCAAGCTCGTCCCCGAGCGGGGCTACCCGCTGGAGCTGATCCCGCCGGTGCCGATGCCGCGCAAGCCGACCCCGGAGCTGCTGCGGCTGCCGATGAAGGTGCGCGACTCGGTCAAGCAAACCCGCGCGGTGCTGGCGAAGGTGCACGCGGACGTGGTCGTCGGCTTCGGCGGGTACGTCGCGCTGCCCGCCTACCTCGCCGCGCGCGGGCGGACGCCGATCGTCGTGCACGAGGCCAACAAGCAACCGGGGCTGGCGAACAAGGTCGGCGCGCGGTTCGCGAAGCGGGTCGCGGTGGCCGTGCCCGGCACCCCGCTGCCCGGCGCCGAGGTCGTCGGCATCCCGTTGCGGCGCTCCATCACCACGCTGGACCGCGCCGAACTGCGCGCGAAGGCGCGTGAGCACTTCGGCCTCGACCCGGACGCGCCGACGCTGCTGGTCTTCGGCGGCTCGCAGGGCGCGCGGACGATCAACACCGCGCTTTCCGGTGCCGCCAAGGAGCTCGCGGACGCGGGCGTCGGCGTCCTGCACGCGCACGGGCCGAAGAACACCCTCGCCGTGCAGGAGTTCCCCGGCAGGCCCGCCTACGTCCCGGTGCCCTACCTGGAGCGGATGGACCTCGCCTACGCCGCCGCGGACGTGGTGGTGTGCCGCTCCGGCGCGATGACCGCGGCCGAGGTGTCCGCGGTGGGACTGCCCGCGGTGTTCGTGCCGCTGCCGATCGGCAACGGCGAGCAGGCCGTCAACGCGAAGCCCGCGGTCGACGCCGGTGCCGCGCTGATCGTCGACGACGCGGACCTGACGCCGTCGAAGGTCGCCGAACTGGTGGTGCCGCTGGTGACCGACGCCGCGCGCGTGGCGAAGATGAGCGCCGCCGCCGTCGGGCTCGGCCACCGCGAGGCCGACGAGGTGCTCGCGCGGATCGTGCTGGCGGCGGCCGGGGCGAAGGTGACCAGCGATGACTGAGCCCGAGCTGCCGGAAGCGCTGCGGCAGGCGCACCTGATCGGCATCGGCGGCGCCGGGATGAGCGGCATCGCGCGGATCCTGCTCGCCAGGGGCGCGCGGGTGTCCGGTTCGGACGCGAAGGAGTCGCGCGCGTTCCTCACGCTGCGCGCACAGGGCGCCGAGATCGCGATCGGCCAGCGCGCGGAGAACCTCGACGCCTTCCCGGACGGCCCGTCGGCGGTCGTGGTGTCCACCGCGATCAAGGAGACGAACCCGGAGCTGGTGGCGGCGCGCGAGCGCGGCATCACCGTGCTGCACCGCGCGCAGGCGCTCGCCGGGCTGATGGCGGGGCACCGGGTCGCCTGCATCGCGGGCACCCACGGCAAGACGTCGACCACCTCGATGCTCACCGTCGCGCTGCAGCACTGCCGCCTCGACCCGTCGTTCGCGATCGGCGGCGACCTCAACGAGTCCGGCGCGAACGCGCACCACGGCGAGGGCGGCCTGTTCGTCGCCGAGGCAGACGAGAGCGACGGCTCGTTCCTGACCTACTCGCCGTCGGTCGCGGTGGTCACCAACGTCGAGCCGGACCACCTCGACCACCACGGCACCGCCGAGGCCTACGTCGCCGTGTTCACCGAGTTCGTGCGCCGCATCGAGCCGGGTGGCGTGCTCGTGGTGTGCGCCGACGACGGGCCCGCGGACGAACTGGCCACGCGTGCCGAGGCCGACGGCGTGCGCGTGCAGCGGTACGGGCACGAGGTGACCGGCCCCGGCGACGCCAAGGTGCTCTCCTACACCCCGGCCCCGGACGGGGGAGTGGTCCGGATTTCCTTGCGGGGCACCGAAACCGACGTGCGCGTCGCGGTGCCCGGTGAGCACATGGCGCTCAACGCGGTGGCCGCGCTGCTGGCGGGCCTCGAACTCGGCGCGCCGCTGGACGGGCTCGTCGACGGGCTGGCCGCGTTCGGCGGCGTCCGCAGGCGGTTCGAGTTCAAGGGCCGCTCCGGCGACGGCGTCGGAGTCAGGGTCTACGACGACTACGCGCATCACCCGACCGAGGTCGAGGCGCAGCTGCGCGCGGTCCGCCACGCCGCCGGGTCCGGCCGCGTGGTGGTGCTGTTCCAGCCGCACCTGTACTCGCGGACCAAGACGTTCTCCGCCGAGTTCGCCGAGGCGCTCGGGCTCGCCGACGAGGTCGTCGTGCTCGACGTGTTCGGCGCGCGCGAGGAACCCGAGCCGGGGGTGACCGGCGCGCTCATCGCCGACCAGGTCACCGGCGCGTCGGTGCGCTACGAGCCCGCGTTCGACCGCGCCGCGGTACTCGCCGCGGATCTGGTGAAACCGGGTGACCTGGTGGTGACCATGGGCGCGGGCGACGTGACCCAGCTCGGCCCCGAGATCATCGCGGAGCTCGACCGCCGGGGCGGGCACGGGTAGGCCGCGGTGACCTCGACCAGGACCACGACCAGGACGGCGGCGAAGCAGCGCGCGGACCGGCGGCGGGCGGGCCGCGCCCGCCAGGAGCGCGAGCCGGTGCAGCGCCGCGGCCGCCGCTCTTCGGTCGCGCGCCAGCGCACCGGCACCCGCCCCTCGCGCCGCAAGGCGCTGCGGCGCCGGTGGGTGGCGCTCCTGACGGTGCTGGCGCTCGCCGGGATCGGCTACGTCGTGTTCTTCACCTCGCTGCTCGGCGTCAAGTCGGTCGAGGTGTCCGGTGCCAGCGGGTCGGTCACCGCGGACGGCGTCCGCGCCGCGGCGGCCGTGCCCGATCGCATCCCGCTGATCCGGCTCGACACCGACGGCGTCCGCGAGCGCGTGCTCGCGATGCCGGGGGTGGCGACGGCGGAGGTGTCGCGGTCGTGGCCGAACACCGTCGAGGTCACGGTGACCGAGCGGACCCCGGTCGCCTACTTCAACAGCGGTGACGCGCTGCACCTCGTGGACGGCGGCGGGGTCGTGTTCAAGGTGGTCAAGGACAAGCCGGCCGGGTTGCCCGAGATCAAGCTGCCGAGGGTGGGCCCGGAAGACCCGTTGACGCGCGCGGTCACCGGCGTGCTCGCCGCGGTGCCGCTGCAGTTGCGCACTCAGGTGGTCGCCGTCGGCGCGGCCACGCCGGGCAGCGTGGAGCTGACGCTGGCCACGGGCAAGACGGTGCGCTGGGGCGACGCCTCGCAGGGCGACCGCAAGGCGAAGGTGCTCGCGGCGCTGCTCACCAGGGACGGCAAGACCTACGACGTGTCGGCGCCCGAGCTGCCGACGATTTCGTGAACGACGTGCTCGCCGGTGCGCGCTGGCGGTCGGAAAGCGGCGCGCCGCGCCCGGATCGCGTCGAGATCGCCGACGACCGGATGACCGCCGACGTCGCGTTCCGGCTGGCCTCCGGCGGCACGGCACTGGTGTGGCGCGGTGACTTCGTGAACGCGCGGCAGCTGCTGAGCGCCATGGGAAGGCGCGTCGAACGGTCGCGCCGCCGCGTCCCGCTCGCGTCCACAGTGGACGAATTCCGCCGCCATCGGCAGGCGCGGGCGCGACGGGCCCGCATTCTCGGGATGCTCCTGGTACCGCTCGAAGACGGCTACGAGGTTCCGTTGCGGCGCGCTCCGGATGTCCGCGACGCCTGCCGGGAGGCCTACGGGGAGAGCGACGGGCCTTCGGTGGTCGCTCTGCGCGAGCTGCTCGGCGTGGTCGGCGCGCACGAGTGGCGGCGCAAGGGAGTGGACGTGCCCGCGCTCGGGGCGAAGATCCACCCGCACTACGGCGTGTTCTCCCCGGTCCGGGGCGAGTACGTGGACCTGGTGGCCGGGGCGGCGCTGCCGTCGGCCGAACTGGCCTTCGACATCGGCACGGGCTCGGGTGTGCTCGCCGCGCTGCTCGCCCGGCGCGGGGTGGCGAAGGTGGTGGCCACCGACGCCGACGACCGGGCGCTGGCCTGCGCGCGCGACAACATCGGACGGCTGGGCTGCGCGGACACCGTCGAGGTCGTGCGGGCGGACCTGTTCCCGCCCGGCCGCGCGCCGCTGGTGGTGTGCAACCCGCCGTGGGTGCCCGCGAAACCGTCGTCACCGCTGGAACACGCGGTGTACGACCCCGGCAGCCGGATGCTGCGGGGTTTCCTCGGCGGGCTCCCGGCGCACCTCGCCGATGGCGGCGAAGGCTGGCTCGTGCTGTCGGACTTCGCCGAGCACCTCGGGCTCCGCACCCGCGACGAGCTGCTCGGATGGATCGACGCCGCCGGGCTCGTCGTGCTGGATCGCGCGGACATCGCGCCGCGGCACCCGAAGGCCGCCGACCGCGACGATCCGCTGCACCACGCCCGCGCCGCGGAGACGACCTCGCTGTGGCGGCTGGGACGGGCGGACCCGGTGCCACAGCGGTAGTTTCGATCTTGTCACCGCTGGGGACGAGGAAAGGAACGGCGAACCGTGCCCGACGACTTCAACGCCAAGATCATCGAAGAGTTCCGCGCCAACGGGGGAAAGGTCGGCGGCCCGTTCGAGGGCGGCGATCTGCTGCTGCTCACCCACACCGGTGCGAAATCGGGGAAGCCGAGGGTGTCGCCGCTCGCCTACGTCAAGGACGGCGACCGGTACGTGATCATCGCGTCGAAGGCGGGCGCTCCGGAAAACCCCGCTTGGTACCACAACGTCAAGGCGAACCCGGCGGTCACGGTCGAGGTGGGCACCGAGAAGCTCACCGCGACCGCGCGCCAGGTGGAAGACGACGCCGAGCGCGACGCGCTCTACGCGCGCATGGTGGAGAAGATGCCCGGTTTCGCCGACTACGAAAAGAAGACCACGCGCCGCATCCCGGTCGTCGCACTGGAGCCTTGATCCCGGGGACCGCGAGTTGTCGCGAGGGCGGAGATCGCGGCGGCGGATGCCCCGAAGGTGACCTTCGGGGCATCCACCGCCGGATCGCTCGCGAGGGTCAGGCGAGTGCGGCGTCGAGGGTGATCGTGGTGCCGGACAGGGCCTTGCTCACCGGGCAGGTCTGCTCGGCGGTCTTGGCGAGCTCGGCGAACTTGTCCGCGTCCACGCCGTCGATCTTGGCGCGCAGCGTGATCGCGATGCCGCTGATCTCGAAGCCGCCGCCCTGAGCCGGTCCGAGCGTCACTTCGGCGCTGACGTCGATCGAATCCGCGACGAGCTGCTGCGATTCGAGCACGCCGGAGAGGTTCATCGCCAGGCACGACGAGTGCGCGGCGGCGATGAGCTCCTCGGGGCTGGTCTGCCCGTCCGGATTGCCCGACCGGGTCGGGAACGAGACGGCGAACGTGCCCGCGTTGGACGAGTCGAGCGTGACCTCGCCCGTGCCCTTCTGCAGACCGCCGACCCAGTGGGTGGTGGCGTCACGGCTTGGCATGGCTTCCTCCTGAATCCAGTGCTGAATCGTGGGTGTTCGCGACGGCCGATTCGGTGACCCGTCGCAGGATGGTGATCAGTGCCCGCCGCTCTTCGTCGTCGAGGCCGAGCGCACAGCCGATCGCGGGCGGCACTTCGAGCGCGCGCTCGCGCAGTGCCTCACCTTTCCCGGTGAGGTTGATGGTGACGCTGCGCTCGTCGGTGGCGAGCCGGTGACGCGCCACCAGCCCGTTCGATTCGAGCCGCTTGAGCAGCGGGGACACCGTGCCGTAGTCCAGGTGGAGCGCCGCGCCGATCTCCTTCACCGGCCGGGCGTCCCGTTCCCACAGCACCAGCATGACCAGGTACTGGGGATAGGTGAGCCCGAATTCGGCCAGCAGCGGCCGGTACACGTCGGTGACGGCCCGCGACGCCGCGTAGAGGGCGAAACAGGCCTGTTCTTCGAGGAGCAAGGCGCGGTCGGAAGACGGCATGACAACAACATAGCCCGCGATTACATCGTGTGCAAGGTAATCGGGTCAGCTCTTTTTCGGGGGCAGCGGGAAGAACCCGCTGGTGCGCTCGACGTAGTGCGCGTACGCCGGGCGCGTTTGCCGCATTCCCTTCTCCAGCATGGGTTTCCCGGTGCCGCGTGCGAGCGTGAAGGTCATCGCCAGCGGCGAGAGGATCGTCGCCGCGCCCGGCCACCAGGTGCACGCGAGCAGGTACAGGCCCCACCACGCGCACGCGTCGCCGAAGTAGTTCGGGTGCCGGGTGTAGCGCCACAGCCCGGTGTCGAGCACCTTTCCCCGGTTCGCGGAATCGGCCTTGAACCGGCGGAGCTGCTCGTCGCCGATCGTCTCGAAGGCGAACCCGATCAGCCACACCGCGACGCCGAGCCACGCGGTGACCGTGAACCCGTGCCCGTACTGCGCGAACTGCACCGGCAGCGACACGAACCAGAGCACCACGGCCTGCATCAGGTAGGTCCGCACGAAGATCCGGCCCGGCCCCCCGCGCTCGGCGATGCGCGCGTACCGCGGATCCTCCGGCAGCCCGCGGTTGCGCAGGTGCAGGTGCGCCGAGAGCCGGACGCCCCACACCACGGTCAGCGCGGTGACGGTGAGCCGGACCGCGAAGTCCCCATCGGACAGTCCGAACGCGACGATGGCGACGAGTGCGAACCCGAGGCCCCAGAACGTGTCGACGGTGTCGTACCGGCGCCGCGCACGCGCGATCCCGAACGTGACCGAGATGGCGGCCAGCGTCGCGCCCGCGGTCCACGCGAGCGTCGCGCCGATCACGGCCAGTCCCTCGTCGCGGGCATCCCGCTCGAACCGGACGCGGTGGGTTTCGCGGCCAGGACCTGGTCGACGCCCATCCGGTTCTCCTCGAAGGCCAGCGCACCGCCGGCGAGGTAGAGCCGCCACACCCTGGCTCCGGACTCGCCGATGAGGGCGACGGCGTCGCCCCAGCGCGCTTCGAGCGTATCGGCCCAGGCCCGCACCGTGCGCGGGTAGTGCTCGCGCATCGCGTGCACGTCCCTGATCTCGAACCCGGCCCCTTCGAGGTGGCCGAGCGTCGCGCTGAGGGGGCGCATGGTCATATCAGGCGCGATGTACCGCTCGATGAACGCGCCGCCGCCCGGCGCGACCGCGCCCCGCGACATCTGCTGCAGCACCAACCGCCCGCCCGGCCGGAGCATGCGGTGCAGCGTGCCCGCGTACGCCGGGTAGTTCTCCTCGCCGACGTGCTCGCCCATCTCGATCGAGGCCACCGCGTCGAACGGCGGGTCGATCAGCTCGCGGTAGTCCTGGCGCCGCACCTCGACGCGGTCTTCGAGATCGAGCGCCGAAACCCTGGCGCGCACGTGCTGCAACTGCTGGGCCGACAGCGTCACCCCCACGGCGTCGACCCCGTGGTGCTTGGCGGCGTGCACCAGCAGCGAACCCCAGCCGCAGCCGACGTCGAGCAGGCGCATCCCCGGCTTCAGCCCGAGCTTGTGGCACACCATTTCGAGCTTGTCCCACTGCGCCTGCGCGACGCCGTAATCCGCGTCTTCGGAAGTCCAGTACCCGCTCGAATACGCCATCGACTCGTCCATCAGGAGCTGGTAGAACGCGTTGCTCAGGTCGTAGTGGTGCGCGATGGCCGACCGGTCGCGCAGCAGGCTATGCAGCTTCCCGCTCAGGCGCGCCTCCTCCGACGGCGGCGCCGGTGGCGGACCGAGCACGCCGAGGCGGGCGGCCAGCCCGGCCGCCCGCGCCCACTCCTTCAGTCCCAGGTGGACGGAGGAGAGCGCGCCGGAGCGGGTCAGCGCCCAAACGCGCCGGAACCCCTCGGTGAGGTCGCCGTCGACGTCGAGGTCACCGGAGACGTACGCACGGGCCAGGCCGAGCTCGCCCGGCGCGTAGAGCAGCCTGCGCAGCGCGCGCCGGTTCTTCAGCACCACCACCGGCCCGTCGCGCGGCCCGGCGCGGCCGCCGTCCCAGGTGCGCAGGCCCACCGGCAGCGCGCCGCCGAGCAGGGATCCGGTGTAGTTCGCGAGAAGATCCGCGGCAGTCGTAGGCATGCCGGGGATTCGGCACGCGCGCCCGCGCGGATTGGCGGGCTGTGGTGCGCGTCACGCGGCCAATCCGGGACGGGGCCGGCGGCGAATACCCGGCGTGGAGACGACGAGAGAGCGAATCGGGGTCGTGGGCAGCGGGATCGCCGGGCTCACCGCCGCCTACCTCCTGCAGCGGCGGTACGACGTGCTGCTGTTCGAGGCCGACGGCAGGCTGGGCGGGCACGCGCACACCCACGACGTGCCGAGCGCGCACGGCGGCACGATCGGGGTCGACTCCGGGTTCATCGTGCACAACGAGCGCACCTACCCGAACCTGATCCGGCTGTTCCGCGAGCTGAACGTGGCGACGAAGGAAACCGAGATGTCGATGAGCATCCGGTGCGGCGGCTGCGGTCTCGAATACGCGGGGGCGAAGGGCGCGCGAGGCCTGTTCGCGCGGCCGCGCAACTTCGCCCGCGCCTCCTACGTGCGCATGCTGGCGGAGGTGAAGCGGTTCCACCGGCACGCGCGGCGCGTGCTCGACGCACCGGAGGCCGGTGACGTCACCCTCGGCGCGTTCCTCGCGATCGGCGGGTACAGCAGGTACTTCCTCGACCACTTCATGCTGCCGCTGGTGTCCACGGTGTGGTCGGCCGACCGCGGTGACACGCTGCGCTACCCGGCGCGCCACCTGTTCGCCTTCCTCGGCAACCACGGCATGCTGTCGGTCAGCGGCTCGCCGACGTGGCGGACGGTGGCGGGCGGATCCCGCGAATACGTGGAACGCGCCGCGAAACAGCTGACCGCGGTCCATCTGTCCACTTCGGTCCGCGCGCTGACCAGGACCGGCGGGCGCGTGGAAATCCGCGACGACGGCGATTCCGTGCACACGGTCGACCGCGTCGTGCTGGCCACGCACCCCGACCAGGCGCTGCGGGTGCTGACGAACCCCACGGACGCCGAGCGCGAGGTGCTCGGCGCGTTCCGGTACTCGAAGAACGACGCGTGGCTGCACACCGACTCGTCGATCCTGCCCGCCGCCGAGGCCGCGCGGGCGGGCTGGAACTACGCGAGCGAGCACTGCGGCGCCGACGGCGGCGCGGTCCAGGTCAGCTACGACATGAACCGGCTGATGCGGCTGGAGGAGCCGACCCGGTACGTCGTCACGCTCAACCCGGCGGTGCCGCCGTCGCCGGACTCGGTCGTCGCGCGGATGACCTACGACCATCCCGTCTACACGCCGGAATCGGTCGCGGCCCAGCGCAGGCTGCCGGAGCTGAACACCCCGGTGACCGCCTACGCGGGCGCCTACCACGGCTGGGGCTTCCACGAGGACGGGTGCGCCTCCGGCGTGCGTGCCGCGGAATCGCTGGGGGTGAGCTGGTGAAGCCGTCCCTGTACGACGCCACGGTGGCGCACGTGCGGCGGGGGAGCCCGCCGAAGTCGTTCGCACACCGGATCTTCCTGTGGTTCGTCGACGTCGACGAACTGCCGCGCCTGCCGCGGTGGCTGCGCCCGTTCGCGCGCTTCGACACCCGTGACCACTTCCGCGCGGACGACCCGCGCCCGATCCGGTCCAAAGTGGACGCGTGGCTGGCCGGGCGGGGCGTCGACCTCGGCGGCGGCCGGGTCGTCATGCTCGCCTCGGCCAGGGTGCTCGGGCACGTGTTCAACCCGATCAGCCTCTACTGGTGCCACCGCGCGGACGGCACACTGGCCTGCGTCGTCGCCGAGGTGCACAACACCTACCGCGGCAGGCACGCCTACCTGCTGCACACCGACGCGGACGGTCTGGCCCGCGCGGACAAGGAGTTCTACGTGTCCCCGTTCCAGAGCATGGACGGGGAGTACCGGATGAGCCTGCCCGAGCCGGACGGCCTGCTCGCCGTGACGGTGACGCTGCACCAGGGCGGGCAGACCCCGCTGGTGGCCACCCTGCGCGGGGTGCGCCGCCGTGCGACCGTTCGGGAGGTGGTCCGCATGACGCTCGCGCGCCCGCTGGTGCCCCAGCGGGTATCGGGTCTCATCCGGAAGCACGGCATAGCGTTGTGGGCCAAGGGCGCGCGGATCAGCCGCCGTACCGCCGCGACGGCGGGAGGGGAGTTCCATGGATGAGTCCGCGAGGCAGGACCGGCCCCGTGCCATCCGCGCCGTCGGCACCCCGCCCCAGCCGGTCGAAGGGCCGACGCCGGAGGAGTTGCTGGTCGAGGTCGCCAAGGGCGACGAGCGCGCGTTCGAGCAGCTTTACGACCGGCTCTCCGGGCCGATTTTCGGCCTGGTGCGGCGGATCCTGCGCGACCCGGCGCAGTCCGAAGAGGTCGCGCAGGAAGTGCTCGTCGAGCTGTGGCGCACCGCGACGCGGTATTCGCCGTCGCGGGGGAGCGCGATGAACTGGGCGATGACGCTGGCGCACCGCAGGGCCGTCGACCGGGTGCGGTCGGCGCGGGCGAGCACCGAACGCGAAGAGAAGGCCACCTTCGAAGCCAGCCGGAACCGGCCCTTCGACGAGGTGGCGGAATCGGTGAACGCGCGGTGGGAGCGCCAGCAGGTGCGCAAGTGCCTGTCGCACCTCACCGAGTTGCAGCGCGAGTCCGTCGTACTGGCGTACTACCAGGGCTATACCTATCGGGAAGTCGCCGACGTGCTGTCGGCGCCGCAGGGCACCGTGAAGACCCGCCTGCGGGACGGCCTGATCAGGCTGCGGGACTGCTTGGGGGTGATGGCGTGACCACGCCGGAGATGCACACGCTGGCGGGCGCATTCGCGGTCGACGCGTTGAGCGAACACGAAAGGGCGCGGTTCCAGCGCCACCTGGAGGAGTGCGAGTCGTGCGCGCAGGAGGTGCGCGAGCTGCGGGCGACGGCGGCACGGCTCGGCGCGGCGGAGGCCGCGGAGCCACCGCCGGGGCTGAAGGCAGCCGTGCTCGCCGCGGTGCGCGAGACGGTCCAGCAGCCACCCAGCGTCGAGCCGCCGCAGGAGCGGTCGCGGCGGAGTTCCCGTGTCCCGCGGTGGGTCGTCGGCGTCGTCGCGGCGGCCGCCATCGCCGGGCTCGCGCTCGCCGGGGTGTTCGGCGGCATCGCCTTGCGGTCGCAGGGCGAGCTGACCACCGCGCAGCAGCAGATCGCCCAGGCGAAGGAGCGCTACGCCCCGGTCGCCGAGCTGCTCGCCGCACCGGACGCCAAGACCGTGCACGGCGCGGCGTCGATCGGCGGCGGTGGCACGGTCGTGATGTCGGCGTCGCTGAACAAGATGATGTTCATGGCGTCGCGGCTGCCCCCGCACGGCGAGGGCAGGGACTACCAGGTGTGGCTGATGACCCCGGGCTCCGCGCCGCGCTCGGCCGGCGTGCTGCCTGCCGGGGCGGAGGGTGGCCAGCTCGTGCTCGCGTCCGGGGTGGACGGAACCACGCAGGTGGCGCTGACACTGGAGCCGAGCGGCGGTTCTCCCGCACCGACTTCGAATCCCGTGCTGAGCGTTTATACGGCGTGAAGCGGGACGCCCCGGGACGCGAAACACCGTTGTCCCGGGGCCTTTCGCCGTGCACGAGAAAAATCCTTGTGGCGAAACACCTTTCGCGACACGCGGCGTGGCTGCTGGATTCGCGACCTCCCTGTCCCTACGGTTCTCCAGCAACGCCGGTAGTTGACATAACTCTAACCATAAAGTTGAGGTTGAGAGTTTGGCTCGGGGTCCGGCCCCGGACCTGCCAGCGCCCCGGCGGGCAGTACGAGAAGTCACGATCAGGAAGGCGGACCCGATGACGCCCCCGCACAACTACCTTGCGGTGATCAAGGTCGTCGGCATCGGCGGAGGCGGCGTGAACGCCGTCAACCGCATGATCGAGGTCGGCCTCAAGGGTGTCGAGTTCATCGCGGTGAACACCGACGCGCAAGCACTGCTCATGTCCGATGCCGACGTCAAGCTCGACATCGGCCGCGAACTGACCCGCGGCCTCGGTGCCGGCGCCGCCCCCGAGGTGGGGCAGCGCGCCGCCGAGGACCACCGCGAAGAGATCGAAGAAGTGATCAAGGGCGCGGACATGGTGTTCGTGACCGCGGGGGAGGGCGGCGGCACCGGCACCGGCGGCGCGCCCGTCGTCGCGCAGATCGCCCGCAAGCTCGGCGCGCTCACCATCGGTGTGGTCACGCGCCCGTTCACCTTCGAGGGCAAGCGGCGCAGCAAGCAGGCCGAAGAGGGCATCCAGCAGCTGCGCAACGAGTGCGACACCCTCATCGTGATCCCGAACGACCGGCTGCTGCAGCTCGGTGACATCGGCGTCTCGCTGATGGACGCGTTCCGCTCGGCGGACGAGGTGCTGCTCTCCGGTGTCCAGGGCATCACCGACCTGATCACCACCCCCGGTCTGATCAACCTGGACTTCGCCGACGTCAAGAGCGTGATGTCCGGCGCGGGCAGCGCACTGATGGGCATCGGCTCGGCACGTGGCGAGGGCCGTGCCGTGCAGGCGGCCGAGAAGGCGATCAACTCGCCGCTGCTCGAGGCCTCCATGGACGGTGCCCACGGTGCGCTGCTGTCCATCGCGGGCGGTTCCGATCTCGGCCTGTTCGAGATCAACGAGGCCGCGTCGCTGGTGCAGGAGTCCGCGCACCCCGAGGCCAACATCATCTTCGGGACGATCATCGACGACTCGCTCGGCGACGAGGTGCGGGTCACCGTGATCGCCGCCGGGTTCGACGCCGGTGCCCCGACGCACAAGAAGCTCGAGCCCGAGTCGGTCGGCCTGCGCGGGAACGGCTCCTCGTCGAACACCGCGTCCGCCGAGGCGGGCCGCGTCGGCGGGAACGGGTCGGCACCGCACCAGCAGCCGCACAACCCGGCGCCGACCGGGGCCACCCCGGTGCCGCCCGCGGGCAACGGCTTCCCGGTGACCCCGCCGCGCACCCCGGCCGGGAACACGCCGCCCGGCGGGCTTCCGCAGCCGGGCGCTTCCCGTGGCGGCTACCCGCCGCCGCGGAGCACGCAGGGCAGCACCCACGGCAGCCTGCCCGGCCGCGCCGTCCCGGTCACCGACGACCCCTCGGACGACGACGTCGACGTGCCGCCCTTCATGCGCCGCTGACCCGGCACGAGCTCCGGTGGGGCCCGCATGCCCTGAAGGCTGCTTCGGTAGAGGTCAAGGCGGGGTTCACTGCGCATTCCCCGAAGGGAGCCTTCGGGGAAGCTGACGCCGCGAAGGTGACCTTCAGGGCGTCAGCGGGGCCATGCGCTGTGCTGTGGCGGCCGGGAACGCGGCGTTGGACGTCCTGAAGGCGCCCTGCAGGGGTGTGTATGCCGAGGATGCGGCCTTCGCCGGCCTGCCCGGCTCCGGGGCGCATCCCCCGGCGGCTCCGCGCTTCCGCCACCCATGTGGTTGGGTTGGTGCTGAAGGGTTTCGGGCTTCCGGGAGGGCTTGTGCGAGTTCGGCGAGTGGTCACCACGAGGGCGGGCGGGTCGTCACGGCCGCCGTACGACTCCTTCAACCTCGCGGACCACGTCGGCGACGACGAAGGCGCGGTGTTCGCCAACCGCAAGCGCCTCGCCTCCGAACTAGGCCTGTGCGAGGACAGCCTGGCCTGGATGGAACAGATCCACGGCCGCACGGTCACCACGGTCGACGGCACCGAGACCGCGGCGGCCGAGGCGACCGACGCGCTGGTCACCGCGACACCGGGGGTGGCCGTGGTGGTGCTCGTCGCCGACTGCGTCCCGGTGCTGCTCGCCGACGCCGAAGCGGGTGTCGTGGCGGCGGTCCACGCGGGACGGGTCGGCGCCAGGGTCGGCGTCGTTCCCGCGACCCTCGAGGCGATGCGCGCCGCGGGAGCGGAGACGGGCCGGATCGAAGCGCTGCTCGGCCCGGCGATCTGCGGCGAGTGCTACGAGGTGCCGCGGCAGATGGCCGACGACGTCGAGGCGCACCTTCCCGGCAGCACCTGCACGACGCGCAAGGGCACGCCGGGCCTCGACCTGCGCGCGGGCCTGTGGCGCCAGCTCGCCGACGCCGGGATCGGCAAGCTCGGCGCCGATCCCCGGTGCACCGCCGAGGAGGACACCCTGTTCAGCTACCGCCGCACCGGCACCACCGGCAGGCTCGCGGCGCTGACCTGGATCGAGCCGTGAGCGAGCAGCGGCGGGCCGAGCTCGCCGAGTCGCTCGCGGAGGTGCGCGCCCGGATCGGCGCCGCGTGCGCGGACGCCGGGCGCGACCCCGGTGAGGTGCGCCTGCTCGCGGTGACCAAGACCTTTCCCGCCGCCGACGCCGCGCTGCTCGCCGAGCTGGGGATCACCGATCTCGCGGAGAACCGGGACCAGGAGGCCGCCGCGAAGGCGCGCGAGCTGTCCGGGCTGTCCATCCGCTGGCACATGGTGGGCAGGATGCAGCGCAACAAGGCGCGGTCCGTCGCCAGGTGGGCGGCCGAGGTGCAGTCGGTCGACTCGCCGAGGCTGGCCGAGGCGCTCGCCAAGGCCGTCCGTGCCGCACTCGACGACGGTGACCGTGCGCAACCACTGGACGTCCTCGTCCAAGCCTCCCTGGACGACGCTGAGGGCCGCGGAGGCTGTCCGCTGGACGAGCTGGACGCACTGACGGAAGTCGTAGCTCGTTCGAGTGAACTCCGGCTCCGTGGGCTGATGGCGGTCGCTCCGCTGGGCGCGGACCCGGCGCCCGCGTTCGCCAGGCTCGCCGCGGCGGCGGAACGGACGCGGCGGGAGCACCCCGGAGCGACCGAAGTGTCCGCCGGGATGAGCGGTGACCTCGATGTGGCCATCCACCACGGCTCCACGTGTGTGCGTGTCGGAACCGCGTTGCTCGGTGGCCGCGGTTTAGCCTCGCTCTAAGGGAGTTGCACCCGGCCAGGATCGCCTGTTTGATCTCGGGTACCGGCGGGTAGCAGGTGGCGAGGAGCGGCTAGGGCTAGGGAGAGGCATGAGCGCGCTGCAGAAGCTGAAGGCCTACTTCGGTATGGTCCCGGCCGACGAGGAAGACGGCGTCGGTTACGACGAGTTCGACGACGACTACCGGCGCCGCGGTTACGCTGCGGACGAGTTCGACGACTACGAACAGCAACCGGTCAGGTCGCGCGGACGATACCGTTCGGACGATTTCGAGGACACCGGCGTGCGGACACGCGCACGCTCCGGGTTCTCCGCACCGGAGCCCGCCGTGCACGGCGCGCTCGCGGTCGACCGCCAGCCGGAGCCGATCGCGCGGCTGCGCCCGGTGCCGGAGGCGCCGAGGTCGGCGCCCGTGCGCGACCCGCTGAGCCGGATCACCACGTTGCACCCCACGAGCTACCTCGAGGCGCGCGCCATCGGCGAGCACTACCGGGACGGGGTGCCGGTGATCATCAACCTGACCGAGATGGAGAACGCGGACGCCAAGCGGATCGTGGACTTCGCGGCCGGGCTCGCCTTCGCGGTGCGCGGGTCGATGGACAAGGTCACGAACAAGGTGTTCTTGCTCTCACCGCCCGATGTCGACGTGACCGCCGAGGACCGCAGGCGGATCGCCGAAGGGGGACTGTTCCTACGCCAATGACTCTGTGGTGACCATCGATGCGCACCCGGTGACCGAACCGGGATGCGACGACCAGGTTTCGATGGACGGAACAGCGCGGAAAAAGTGAGATTCCCAACCGGGTGAACGCCGAGGCGGCCCGGGAGGTCCGTCGATGTCCGTCTTCAAACGGCCGTGTGGCAGAGTGGTGTTGTGGAAGTGGTCTGGACTGTCGTCTGGTATGTGCTGTTCGCGTTCTGGCTGCTGCTCACAGCGCGTGTCGTGGTCGAACTCGTGCGAGCATTCGCACGGGAGTGGCGTCCCGCCGGAGGGGTTGCGGTGACGCTGGAGACCATCTACACAGTGACCGACCCGCCGGTCCGATTACTCCGGCGGATCATCCCGATGGTGCGGATTGGCGGCGTCGGACTGGACTTATCGATTATGGTGCTGCTGTTGGTCGTGTTCATACTGATGCGACTGGCACAGCCCGGGTGATCGGGGAACCCGGGTGACCTGCAGGCCATGGAGTGCGTGAGGTGATCTGATGTCGTTGACCCCCGCTGACGTGCACAACGTCGCGTTCAGCAAGCCGCCTATTGGCAAGAGGGGCTACAACGAGGACGAGGTGGACGCGTTCCTCGACCTGGTGGAAACCGAGCTTGCCCGGCTGATCGAAGACAACAACGAGCTTCGTCAGCAGGTAGAGCAGCTCGACTCCGAGCTGGAGTCCACCCGCGGCGAGCTCGACACGGCGAAGGCGAGCGCTGGTTCCGTCAGCGCGCCGCCTCCGCCGGTGCGCGAGGAGCCGAGAAGGCTCGCGCCGGTGCCACCGCCGAGTGCGATGGAGCAGACCCAGGCGCACGGCGGCATGACCGACGCCAACGGCGAGCCCAACGTGCAGGCGGCGAAGGTGCTCGGCCTGGCCCAGGAGATGGCCGACCGGCTGACCGCCGAGGCGAAGACCGAGTCCGACGGCATGCTCGCCGAGGCGCGGACGAAGTCCGAGCAGCTGCTCTCGGACGCGCGGTCGAAGTCGGACTCGATGGTGAACGAAGCTCGCACCCGTGCCGAGACGATGCTCAACGACGCGCGGACCAGGGCGGACACCTTGGAGCGCCAGGCGCGCGAAAAGGCGACCACGATGGATCGCGAGGCGCAGCGCAAGTACACCGAGACGATGAACAACCTCAACAACGAGAAGAGCGGGCTGGACAAGGAGCTGGAGACTCTGCGCACGATAGAGCGCGAGTACCGCACGCGCTTGCGCGGGTTCCTCGAGTCCCAGCTGCGCGAGCTCGACAACCGGGGTTCCGCGGCACCCACCTCGGCCTCGGCCGGGTCCGGCAAGTCCGGGGGCAGCGGTTCGTCCGGAAACCAGGGCTACTCGTTCGGCCCGCGCGCGGAAGCGGGCTGACCGGCGGGCTGACACTGGCTTCCTGATACGCACGGAAACGGTTCCGACACTCCGAGTTGGAGGGTCGGAGCCGTTTTCGCGTCCGGTCCGTGTTGTAATTCAGCGTGCTCTACATCGTCCTCCTCCTCATCCTGGCCGCGCTCGGACTGCTGGTGGCGGCGCTGATCACGGCGACGTCCCTGTGGGCCTGGATCTCGGTCGGCCTGTCGGTCCTCGCGTTCGCGCTCCTCGGTGTGGACCGCGTCCGCCGACGCGCCCGCGCGAAGCAGGCCCCGGCCGGGGACGCCGCTGAGGACGGCGATTCCGAAGGCGAAAAACCGGACGGTGCCGAGAGCGTCAGCGGTGAGCTGCCGGACGGCGACGAATCCGATGGCGCCGAGCAGACCGCGCTCCTCCCCGCTGCGGGTGAACTCGAATCGGCGAAAAACAACGGCGGGGAGGACGACCCCGCGCCCGGAACCGGCGGCGCGACCGAGGTCACGGAGAGTGGCGACCCGTCGGAGGAGCAGACCGACGCCGCGGATCTGCTCGTGGTGTCGGAACTGGACACCGAGGTCGTGGTGGTCGACGAGTTCCCGCGGTACCACCTGACCGACTGCCGCTGGCTCGCCGACCGCGACACCATTCCGATCGCGGTCAAGGAAGCGCGGGACCTCGGGTTCACGCCGTGCTCCCGCTGCACCCCCGACTCGAAGCTCGCGGCCGAGCACCGCAAGGCCGCGAAGACCGCGAAGACCGCGAAGACGCTGAAGTCCGAGAGCTAGAGCCCGCCCACCTTGACCGGGAACTTCTCGATCGTCGCGATCGTGGTGTCCGGCTCGTCGGGGAGGATCAGGTCGACCGGGTTCTGCAACTGGTAGAGATCGCCCCTCGGCGGGAACTGGGTGAGCTTCCCGACCAGCTGCGCCGGGTCCTTCGTGGTCAGCACCAGCGGCTCGTCGAGCCGGTTCGAGGGCACCCCGGCGGCGCGAAGGGTTTCCGGCTGGTCGATGGTCATGGTGAAGCTCAGCACCATGATCTGCTCGTACCGGGGCGGAAAGCGCTGAGTCAGCTTCAGCAGGCTCTTCGTGTCCACATCGACGTCGTTCTGCTCGATCGTGATGGTGCCGCCGCCCTGCCGCGCGTCACGCCCGGCCGGCAACTTACCGGTCGCCCAGTGCCCGACCACCTTCAGCCGCACCGATCGCACCGGGTCGCCGGGGTCGAGCTCGACCCTGGTCCTGATCTGGCCCTTGAAGTCCACCGGCACCAGTGCGGTCCTGATCCTGAGGGGTGTGTTGAGCGCGATGTAGCCCATCGCGATATCGCTGCCGATCGGCGGGAGCCCCGTCTGCGGGGCGGCCATCGCCTCCGAGCCCCCGAACAGCGCGCCCGCGGCGACTCCGGTGACGCCGAGTGCCGCGGTGGCGGCGGCGCCCTTGAGGAAGTTCCTGCGATCCGGGCCGGGCATGTTGTCCTCCGTCGGGTGGGTCGGAATGCGCTCCGGATCCGAACTTAGGAGCACGCCTCGCCGCGCGGCAGGGGACAAGCCCAGGTCAACCGGGTCGAGTAGATCGCTCGATTGCGGAGCGTAACTGACTGCCTACGGAAGTGCGGGAGGGTTGTCGCCCTGCCCGCGATCGGGTGGCCGTCGGCGGGCACGCACGGTGCCGGTCAGCTCAGCTCGACGCCGAGGAGGTCCTTGAACCGGCGCGCGCCGTCCTCGGTGACCCGCAGCGCCCGGTGACCCTCCTGCCTGCGCCGGACCCAGCCCGCGTGCCGGGCGGCGTCCGCGAGCGCGGCACCGAGCCCGCCGGCCAGGTGGTGGCGCTGCTCGGACCAGTCGAGGCAGAACTTCAGCAGCGGCCGTCGCGCGGCGGCGACCTCGTCCACGTCGACGCCGAGCTTCTCGAACACGGGGCGGGCTTCGGGGCCGAGCGCGTACGGATGCCCGGTCAGGGGCGAGGAAATCCGGTCGCCGTCGCGCCGCGTCGTGGCCGGGACGCCGTCGAGCGAAACCAGCGCGCCGCGGTCGAGGAGCGCGGCGGTGACGGCGACCCCGAGACGCCCGGCGAGGTGGTCGTAGCAGGTGCGCGCACGCCGGAGCGCTTCCGCCCGCGTGCCCGCTTTCAGGGAGCGCACCGGCTCGGTCACGGGGGAGAAGCTCGCGAGCGATTCGATCAGCTCCGCCACCCGCGGGCCGGAGAGCCGGTAGAACCGGTGCCGCCCGGACCGCTCGGCGGTGACCAGCCCGGCGTCGCGCAGCTTCGCCAGGTGCGAGCTGACGCCCTGCGCGCTCAGGCCCGCCTCCATCGCGAGCACCGACGCGGCGAGCGCGCGCCCGTCGGTCAGCGCCATCAGCACGCGGACGCGCGCGGGATCGGCGAACAGCGACGCGGTCCGCGCGACGTCGACATCCCCGCCATCCCCGCCGGTGCGCTTCGAGGCCATGGCACCAGGGTGCCGCACGCACACTTCCACCGCGACGGAAGTGTTCCGGCGGTTGGCTCGCCCCATGGAGACGAGGACGAAGACCGGGCGGGGCGCCGTCCTGCTGACGATGTGCGCCGGCATGTTCCTGGTCCAGCTCGACGTGACGGTGGTGAACGTCGCGCTGCCGACGATCGGCGCGCGGCTGGGGGCGGGTGTGGCGCAGCTGCAGTGGATCGTGGACGCCTACGCCGTGGTGCTGGCGGCGCTGCTGCTCACCGGCGGCGCGCTCGGTGATTCCTTCGGCCATCGGCGGGTGGTGATCGCGGGCTTCGCCGTGTTCGGTGCCGCGTCGGCGGGCTGCGCGCTCGCCACGGCTGTCGCGCCGCTGGTCGGATTCCGGGTGCTGCAAGGGATCGGGGCCGCGTTGCTGCTGCCGGGCACGCTCGCGGTGATCACCGGGGTCTACCCCGAACGCCGGGAACAGGCTCGGGCGCTGGGGATCTGGGCCGGGGTGTCCGCGCTGGCGGTGGCGGGTGGCCCGTTGCTCGGCGGCGCGGTCGTGGCCGCGGCGGGGTGGCAGTGGCTCTTCTGGCTGAACGTGCCGCTGGTGGCCGTCGCGATCGTACTGTCGCTGCGGCTCGTGCCCGCGGGCGTCCGGGAAAGCAGGCCCGTCGACTGGGTGGGCGCTTCGACGGGGGCGGTGTGCCTGGCCGCCCTCGTCTACGCCGTCATCGACGGCGGCGGGAACGGGATCGGCGCCGGGGTTCTCGCGGTGGTCGCCGGGATCGGGTTCGTGCTCTCCCAGCGGCGCGGCACGCACCCGATGGTTCCGGTGGAACTGCGCGGTTCCGCCTCGTTCCTCGGCGCGAACCTGGTCGCGGGCGCGATGAACCTGGTCGGGCTGGGCACGATCCTGGTCGCCACCCTGTACCTGCAGGGGGTGCTCCGCGCGGGCCCGCTCGGCTCGGCGGTGCGCATGCTGCCGCTGTTCGCGCCACTGGCACTGCTGGCGCCGGTCACCGGGAGGCTGACCGCGCGCTACGGGCCGAGGGCGCCGATCGTCGCCGGGCTGGCGCTCGGGGCGTTCGGCATGCTGAACCTGCTGCGGGTGGGACCCGGCAGCGGCTATCCGACGGTCCTGCCGACGCTGGCGGCGCTCGGCGGCGGAATGGGCCTGCTGACCGCCGCGGTCGTCTCGGCCGCGGTGAGCGGCGCTCCGGCGGGTTACGGCGGGGTGGCCAGCGGTGTGAACAACACGGCGCGGCAGGCCGCGGGCGCGGTCGGTGTCGCGCTCTTCGGCGCGCTGGCCGGTGAACCGGGCGACGCCGCCGCGTTCACCGGCGGCCTGCACGTGATCGGGGTGACCGCCGCGGCGCTGTGGCTGGCCGCGATCGCCGTCACGGTGGCGACGATCCGGCCGCCAGCACCGCGCCCGTTTCGTGCAGGCGCAGCGCGTCCGAGGCGAGCGTGTCGAGCAGGAGCCGCCGCTCGTCCCCGAGGGACTCCGGATCGCGGGCGGTGAGCCGGTCGAGATCGGGTTCGGTGCCCTCAGCGAGCGCGCGGACGATCTCGCTGACCGGCTCGGCCATCGGAGCGGCCTGTTCACGGCCCAGCACGAGCGCGCCCGCGACCCCGGAGAGACCGCGCAGGCTCTCGTCGGCGTCCTCGACCGCCCGCCGCTGGTCCGGTTCCGGCTCCGCGCTGCCCGGTTCGGCGGTGATCAGCTCCTGCCTCGCCCTGGCGGCTTCGGCGAAGCGCCGCGCGAGGTCGTGCCGTCCGACGTCCTCGCCGCGCAGCACCGAGACGGTCGTCGCGAGCAGTTCGCGTGCCGCGGTGACGGCGCGCTCGTACCGGTCGGCGATCGACGGCTTGCGCACGCCGGGGATCGCGGCGAACCCGAACAGCAACCCGATCACCGCGGCCAGCAGGATCAGCAGCACGTACTCCACGAGCACTTCGCCGGGGTCGAGGTGCCGCGTGCCCGCGTTGACGCCGACGCTCATCAGCACCATGCACCCGTTGAACACCACGGGTTCGCTCCGCATCACGGTGAACCCGCCGAGCACCGCGACGACGGCGATCGGCAGCAGCGCCGCGGGTGGCAGCAGCCAGATCACGAGCACCACGACCACGGCGCCCGCCATCGCGCCCGCGATCCGCTGCTTCGCCTTTTCCACGCTGTCACGCCATTCCGGCTGCATCACCGCGAACGTGCCCATCAGGAACGCGACCGTGAGCGGGTCGCCCGGCCGGAACCCGGCCAGCACGAGCGCGAGCAGCATGCCCAGCGCGCACCGCACCGCGTGCCGCAGCTGGGCGGAGCGCCACGAAAGCGCGCCGCGCAGTTCACTGCCGAGCACCTGGCGCCGCAGCGTCTTCGGAACGTCCACACGCGACCGGTCACGGGTGGCTTCCGCGTCGCGGACCGCGCCGAGCGCGGACCACATCGCTTCGGTGAGCGCGCCCGCGGCGCCGGTGAGACCGGTGCCGCCGCCCGCTTCGTCCACTGAGGACGGTTTCTTCGCGCGCACGGCGGCGGCGAGCTCTTCGGCGTGCTCGCCCGCTTTCTCCAGTTCGGCGGTGACCGTCTCCGCGGCCGCGCCGTCGAGTGTGCGGAGCCGCACCGTGAGGATCGCCCGCGCCGTGCGGTACCGCATCGAAGCGCCGAGGACCTGCGCGGTCCACCGTTCCGGGCGGTCGGCGAGCCACAGCCTGGCCGCCTTCTCGGGGGTTTCGACGCTGTCGGCGGCGGTGAGCGTGTCCGCGAGGGCGCCCCTGGTCGCCTTCCCCGGATCGGCCAGCCCGATCAGGACCCGCAGCACGAACACCACCGCGACGGCGAGCGCGGGCGCGCCGATGAGCTGGCCCGCGCTCGCGCCGCCGGTGATCTGGAACCCGTAGCCGAACAGCGACGCCATGCCGAGCCCGAGCCCGACCGTGACGTACCGGGAGCCGAGCGCGGGCAGCAGTCCCGCGACGAACACCACCACGGTCACCAGCGCGATCGCCGCGGCGTGCGACACCGCGCCGAGCAGCCTCGGCACGCCCACCGCGACGATCAGCGCCGGCGCGAACACCGCCAGCAGCCGCAGATCGGCCCGCAGCGGCCCGCCGAGCGCCGCGATGAGGCAGAACAGGGCCGTGAGCGCGGCCAGCACGGCGGCGTTGCCGAGCCCCGCGACCGTGCCGAGCCCCGCCGTGCCCCCGACGATGACGAGCAGCACCACCAGCATTCCCGGGCCCTTCATGGGCGTCACCTTAGAGCCGGGTGCGCCGTGCCACCCGGTGACAGGCGGGCCGCGTGGAAAACGCCTCGACCGGCGCGTTAATCTGGATGTGCACAGGCGCTGATCCGGCCATCACCGGGGAGCCGCCGGAAGAACGGGACGCGGAGTCCCCAGTAGACCCGGCCGGGTGCGGCCCGTGACAGCCGTCCAAGGAAGTGGCCCGCGCGTGCGCGGGCAAGCGGGGTGGTACCGCGGAACGCGCGAGCGTCTTCGTCCCCGTGTGGTCGCCGGTCCAGTGCCGGCAGGCCGTACGAGAGCGACGAACACGCGAGGAGCGCGCAGGATGTACCCCAAGTCCCACGACGGCCAGGTCCCGTCGCAGCCGTCCTTCCCGGACCTGGAGAAGGACGTGCTGGCGTACTGGGAGTCCGACCGCACGTTCCAGGCCACCATCGACGCCCGCGTGGCGGGCACGGACGGCGACAGGGCAGCGTCGCGCAGCGACTCCGTTGAGGGAGGCGGTGGGCGACGGGAGGGCGAGTACGTGTTCTACGACGGCCCGCCCTTCGCCAACGGCCTGCCGCACTACGGGCACCTGCTCACCGGCTACGTGAAGGACATCGTCCCGCGGTACCAGACGATGAAGGGCAAGCACGTCGAGCGCCGCTTCGGCTGGGACACGCACGGGCTGCCCGCCGAGCTGGAAGCGATGCGCCAGCTCGGGATCACCGAGAAGGACGAGATCGAGTCGATGGGCATCGACAAGTTCAACGACGCCTGCCGCGAATCCGTGCTGCGCTACACCGGCGAGTGGCGGGCCTACGTCACCAGGCAGGCGCGCTGGGTCGACTTCGACAACGACTACAAGACGCTCGACGTCACCTTCATGGAATCGGTGCTGTGGGCGTTCAAACGCCTGTGGGACAAGGGACTCGTGTACGAGGGCTACCGGGTCCTGCCGTACTGCTGGCGCGACCAGACGCCGCTGTCCAACCACGAGCTGCGGATGGACGACGACGTCTACGCGAGCCGCCAGGACCCGGCCGTCACGGTCGGGTACCGCATGGAGGGCAACGAGAACGAGCTCGACGGCACCTACCTGCTGATCTGGACCACGACCCCGTGGACGCTGCCGTCGAACCTCGCGACCGCGGTGCACCCCGAGGTCGACTACGTGGTCGTGCGCTCGGAAGCGCAGGGGGACAAGCGGTTCCTGCTCGCCGAGGCGCGCGTCGCGGCGTACGCGCGGGAACTCGGCGAGGAGCCCGAGGTCGTCGCGCGCTACCGCGGGGCCGATCTCCTCGGCACCCGCTACACCCCGCCGTTCCCGTACTTCGTCGGCACCGAGAACGCGCACCGCGTGCTGGCCGCGGAGTACGTCACCACCGAGGACGGCACCGGGGTCGTGCACATCGCGCCCGCCTACGGTGAAGAGGACAAAGTCGTCACCGACGCGGCCGGGATCACCCCGGTCACCCCGGTCGACGCGGGCGGCAAGTTCGACTCCACGGTGCCGGACTACGCGGGCCAGCTCGTCTTCGACGCGAACCCGAACATCATCAAGGACCTCAAGAACGGCACCGGATCCGCGGCGCGCCAGGGTGCGCTGCTGCTGCGCCACGAGACCTACGAGCACCCGTACCCGCACTGCTGGCGCTGCCGCAACCCGCTGATCTACCGCGCGGTGTCGTCGTGGTTCGTCGCGGTCACCGAGTTCAAGGACCGGATGGTCGAGCTGAACCAGCAGATCACCTGGTACCCGGAGAACGTCAAGGACGGCCAGTTCGGCAAGTGGCTGGAGAACGCGCGCGACTGGTCGGTCTCCCGCAACCGCTACTGGGGCACGCCGATCCCGGTGTGGCAGTCCGACGACCCGGCGTACCCGCGCACCGACGTCTACGGCTCGCTCGACGAGCTGGAGCGCGACTTCGGCGTGCGGCTGGACAACCTGCACCGGCCGTTCATCGACGAGCTGACGCGGCCGAACCCCGACGACCCGACCGGGAAGTCGACCATGCGGCGCATCGAGGACGTGTTCGACGTCTGGTTCGACTCGGGTTCGATGCCCTACGCCCAGGTGCACTACCCGTTCGAGAACGCCGAGTGGTTCGAGCACCACTACCCGAGCGACTTCATCGTCGAGTACATCGGCCAGACCCGCGGCTGGTTCTACCTGCTGCACGTGCTGGCCACCGCGCTGTTCGACCGGCCCGCGTTCCGGACGTGCATCTCGCACGGCATCGTGCTCGGCTCGGACGGGCAGAAGATGTCCAAGTCGCTGCGGAACTACCCGGACGTCACCGAGGTGTTCGACCGCGACGGCTCGGACGCGATGCGCTGGTACCTGATGGCGAGCCCGATCCTGGGCGGCGGCAACCTGGTCGTCACCGAGCGGGGCATCCGCGACGCGGTGCGCCAGGCCGTGCTGCCGCTGTGGAACTCCTACTACTTCCTCGCCCTCTACGCGAACGCCGAAGGCCTGGAAGGCAAGTGGCGCACCGATTCCCCGCACGTGCTGGACCGGTACGTGCTGGCGAAGACGCACGAACTGGTGACCGACGCCGAGTACGCGCTCGACAACTACGACATCGCCGGTGCCTGCCAGCTCGTCCGCGACTTCCTCGAGGTGCTGACGAACTGGTACGTGCGGCGCTCGCGCGACCGGTTCTGGGCGGGCGACGCCGACGCGATCGACACCCTGCACACCGTGCTCGAGGTGACCACGCGCGTGATGGCGCCGCTGCTGCCGCTGACCACCGAAACGGTGTGGCGCGGGCTCACCGGCGGCCGTTCGGTGCACCTCGCGGACTGGCCGGGCGCGCTCGGCCTGCCAGCCGACGCGGCGCTGGTGACCGCGATGGACCGGGTGCGGCAGGTGGCGTCGTCGGCGCTGTCGCTGCGCAAGGCGAACAAGCTGCGCGTGCGGTTGCCGCTCGCACGCCTGCTCGTCGCGGCCGAGGACGCCGAGACGTTGCGCGAGTTCACCGACATCGTCCGCGACGAGGTGAACGTCAAGTCCGTCGAGCTGACCACGGACGTGGCCGCGCACGGCGGGTTCGAGGTCGCGGTCAACGCGCGCGCCGCGGGGCCGAGGCTCGGCAAGGACGTGCAGAAGGTGATCAAGGCCGTCAAGGCGGGCGACTGGTCCACATCGGACAGTGGTGCCGTTGTCGCGGCCGGGATCGAACTCGTCGACGGCGAGTACGAGCGCAAGCTCGTGGCCAAGGACTCGGGCGCGGCGGCCGAGCTGCCGAACAGCTCGGGACTGGTGCTGCTCGACACCGACGTCACCGCCGAACTCGCCGGCGAGGGCCTGGTGCGCGACCTGGTCCGCGTGGTCCAGCAGGCCCGGCGCGACGCGGGGTTCGAGGTCGCCGACCGGATCCGCCTCACCGTCGACGCACCGGACGACGTCGTCGCGGCCGCGAAGAAGCACGAGAAGTTCCTCGCCGACGAGACGCTCGCCGTCGATGTGACCTACGGCACGGTGGCCGAAGGCTCGGCGGGTACCGTTGGCGACGGGGTCAAGGTCACGGTCCTGGTCGTGAAGGCCTGACCCACCGCCGGGAGCCGGGATCGGCTCCCGGCGGTAACACCCCTCCCCGCCCCGCGATGGGCAAGCTGAGCGGGACGAAGGCGGGGGACAGCGGTGAAACCTGGTGCGCGCAAGGCCGTGCTGCCGATCGGCGCCGTGGCCCCTTCGACCGTGAAGCGACGTGAAGGCGAGGGCAGTCCGCAGGCGCCCCGAAGGGAGCATTGAGGGAATCTGACGCAGTGAAGGCTCTCTTCAGGGCGTGGGCATCGCGATGCCGCGCGCGGTGAGGGCCGAGTATGCGGTGTCGGATTCCCTGAAGGGGTCTTCGGGGGCTACGCGCAAGGAATCCACCCCTTCTTGGGCCCGCTCATCCGCCACCGGCCGCGCCAGGATCGACTCGACGTCACCTCTCGTCACCGCCCCATCAGGGCGCCCGCTGCGGCACGGTAACTGGAAGCATCCGTACTTTTGTTCTCTCCCAACAGTTTTCGCCGTTTTCCGGGTGCGCCGGTGAGGAGCATGTCGCCGCACATCTATTGTGGAGACCCACGGGTGCGGCGGAAGGAGGCGGGATGGACCAGCTTCCGGTCATTCTCGGCACCGGCGCGGCGGTGCTGCTCGCTTCGGTGATCGCGGTCAGGGTGTCGATCCGGCTCGGCCTGCCGTCACTGCTGCTCTACCTGGGAATCGGCGTCCTGATCGGGGAAGCCGGGTTCGGCGTCCGGTTCGACGACCCGACGCTGACGCAGTCGCTCGGGCTCGCCGCGCTCGTGATGATCCTCACCGAGGGCGGCCTGACGACCCGGTGGACGGCGGTGAAACCCGCGCTGGGCATCGGGATCGCACTGTCCACAGTGGCCGTGGTGGTGAGTGTCGCGGTCACCGGCGCGGCACTGCACTGGCTGCTGGGGCTGGACTGGCGGATGGCGCTGCTGTGGGGTTCCGTGCTCGCTTCGACGGACGCGGCCGCGGTGTTCTCGGTGCTGCGCACCGCGGGCATCGGCAAACGGCTCGTCGGCGCGCTCGAACTCGAGTCCGGGATGAACGACGCCCCGGTCTACATCGCGGTGGTGGTGCTCGCCGAGGGGACCACAGTGGACTGGACGCTGCCGCTGCTGGTGGTCTACGAGCTGGGCGTCGGCCTCGCGATCGGGCTCGGATTCGGCTGGCTCGGCGCGTTCGCGCTGCGCAAGGCCGCGCTGCCCGCCACCGGCCTGTACCCGCTCGCCACGGTCGCGGTGTGCGTCCTCGCCTACTCCTCGGGACAGTTCGCGCACGCGTCGGGACTGCTGGCGACCTACGTCGCCGGGGTGGTGCTGGGCAACTCGCGGCTGCCGCACCGCTCGGACACGCTCTCCTTCGCCGAGGGGCTCGGCTGGCTCGCGCAGATCGGCCTGTTCGTGCTGCTGGGGCTGTACTCGTCGCCGGAACGGCTGCTGGCGGCGCTCGTGCCCGGCCTCGTCGCCGGGGGAGTGCTGCTCCTGCTCGCGAGACCGCTGTCGGTGCTCTGCTCGGCGCTGCCGTTCCGGGTCCCGTGGCGCGACCAGGTCTTCCTGTCCTGGGCGGGCCTGCGGGGCGCGGTGCCGATCGTGCTCGCGCTGATCCCGATGGCCGAGGGGGTGCCCGGCGCGCAACGGCTGGTGGACGCCGTGTTCGTGCTCGTCATCGTGCTGACCGTGCTGCAGGGCACCACGCTCGCGCCGCTGGCGAGGCTGCTGGGCCTGAGCGAGAAGGGCGGCCCGACCGAGCTGGAGGTCGATGCCGCGCCGCTGGACGAGCTGGGCGCCGAGCTGTTGCAGGTGCGGATCCAGCCGGGATCGCGGATGCACGGCGTGTACCTGTCGGAGCTGAGGCTCCCGGCCGGGGCCACGGTGAGCCTGGTGGTCCGGGACGGCGCCGGGTTCACGCCGCAGGGCACGAGCCGGTTGCAGGAGCGCGATCAGTTGCTCGTGGTGACGACGGAAAAGGCGCGCGAAGCGGCGGAACGGCGGATCAGGGCCGTCGACAGGGCGGGCAGGCTGGCCCGCTGGCGCGGGGAATCCGGCAAATAAGCCAGAAGTCCCCGGAGCGGTAGACAATTTCACCCTTCTGTATTCCCTTGTTGGCCTGTTCGGGTTAATGTTCGCCGACTTTTGCTGACTCCGATGACTTCACGGACCTCTCTGGGGTGAAGTCCGGGCCTTGAGGGAGAACAGAGAGTGACGAAAACCTCGTCTCGTCTTGGGTACGCCGGTGCCGCCGTGCTGGCCGGTGTCCTGCTCGTCTCGCCGACCGCGATCAGCACGGCCAGCGCCGACGACGGCTTCCCGGTGTTCGGCCTGCCCTTCGCGGCCGGGCAGAAGACCGGATCCGCCGGCATCCACTCGGACGACGGCGGCAGTGGTGTCAAGAACGCGATCGACTTCAACCCCGACGACTCGACCGTCCGCGCCCCGCTCGGCGGCACCGTGCGCCTCCAGCACTGCTCCGGCGGCGACTGGGTGACGATCGACCACGAGAACGGCTGGCGCACCGGCTACTACCACATGGAAGGCATCAAGGTCGCCGACGGCCAGGAGGTGGAGCCGGGCGCCGTGCTCGGCTCGATCGGCAACGCGCTGCCGTGCGGCGGCCACACCACCGGCGCGCATGTGCACTTCACGCTGTGGACGCTCAACGCCGCTTCGGTGCTGTCGAACGCGGTGGACTCGATCCCGGGCGGTAACTGGGACAACGTCTCCTACGACCGCCTTTCCACCGAGGTGGCCAACGATGTCGGCGTCGCGGTGGACGGCCACACCTTCGGTGGCTGGCTCTTCAACGCCGAGGCGGAGCAGTACAAGGGCACCGCGACCAACGCGAAGACCAAAGAGGTCGTGAAGCTGCCCGGTTACTTCCGCTACGACGGCTGATCCAGCGGCGGGCCCGGCCGGGTCGGTGTGAGCGCGATCTCAAACCTCCGAAGATCGCTCGCGCGGGCCCGGCCGGTTCCGCTATCGTCTCCGGCAGGTCACGAGTGCCAGCGCGAAGCCCCGGCTTGCTGGCCGGCAACCCTCCAACCGCGGTGGGGTGCCCCGGGTGAGGACCTGGCTCGTCGCGAAGTGCGACGGGCAAGCGCGGGCCCTCCAGCGGGTCCCTGACCCGAGGAGGCCCCCGATGACTCTCGCACTCGACCGAACCGCCGTTTCCGCCGAAACCGCCGCGCTGCCCGAACTTCCCGCCGTCGCCGGTGCGCGGCTGCGGGTCCCGCTGGTCAGCGGTGACGACATCGGCTACGCGAACCTCGACCACGCGGCGAGCGCGCCGTGTCTCGACGCCGTCCGCGACGCCGTCGACGAGTTCCTTCCCTGGTATGCCAGCGTGCACCGCGGCGCCGGGTTCGCTTCGCAGGTTTCGACGAAGCTGTACGAGCGCACGCGGGACACCATCCGCCGGTTCGTCGACGCGCGCGCCGGTGACACGGTGATCTTCACCAGGAACACCACCGATTCGTTCAACCTGCTCGCCCGCGCGGTCCCGAAGAACACCTCGGTGGTCGTGTTCGACACCGAGCACCACGCGGCGCTCCTGCCGTGGCGCGGCCCGAACGTGCACCGGATCCCGTTGCCCGGCACCAGGCTCGCCGCGGTGTCCGCTGTGGACAGTGCGCTAGCCGCGTGCGCGGAGGGGCCGAGGCTGGTCGTGCTCACCGGTGCGTCGAACGTGACCGGCGAGGTGCTGCCGGTCGCCGAGATCGCCGCCGTGGCACGTCGCCGCGGTGCCCGGATCGCGCTCGACGCGGCCCAGCTTTCCCCGCACCGCGGGGTTTCCCTCCGCGAGTCCGATGTGGACTACGTGGCCTTCTCCGGGCACAAGCTCTACGCGCCGTTCGGGGCGGGTGTGCTCGTCGGGCGCGCGGACTGGCTGCGGGCAGCGCAGCCGTACCTCGCGGGCGGCGGTGCCAGCAAGGTGGTGTCCAGCGCGGACGCCGGCGACGTCTCCGTGGTGTGGAACCACGGCCCGGAGCGGCACGAGGCCGGTTCGCCCAACACTGTCGGCGTGTACGCGCTCGGCGTCGCGTGCGAACAGCTCGCCGCGAACCGCGCCGCACTCGAAGCGCACGAGCACGCGCTGCTGGAGAAGCTGCGGCGCGGGTTCGAGTCGGTGCCCGGCTTGGCGGAGCTGAAGTTGTTCGAGGATGCGGGCGACCGGGTCGGCACGGTGAGCTTCGTGCTCGACGGGTTCGAACCCGGCCGGCTCGCCGCGGTGCTCTCCGCGGAGTACGGCATCGGCGTGCGGGACGGCGCTTTCTGCGCTCACATCGCCACGCGCAGGCTCATCGGGCGCACCGGCGTCGAAGCCAAGCAGGCGGTGCGGGTGAGCATCGGTCTCGGCACCACCGAGGAGCACGTCGACCGGCTTCTGCTCGCACTGCGCCAGATCGTGGCGAGGGGTGCGCGCTGGTCCTACGCGGTCGTCGACGGCCGCTGGGCGCCGACGCCGGATCCGCGCGCCCTGCCGTCGTTCCTGCGCGACTGACCGGCGCCGCGCTGCTGGCGGCCGCGATGGTGGCGCTGGTCGCCGGGGGCCGCCCGCGCGGGCCCGTCACTGGTGGCGACTGAACCGGCGCGGGCACGTGCGTGGACAATGGACCGGGTGAGCACCGAACAGACCTCCACTCCGGACACGGCCGACGCCGGGCCGGACACCCCCGCCGTCCAGCCGAAGCGGCGCGTCGCGCTGGTGGCCGGGGTCGCCGTCGTGGCGCTCGCCGCCGACGTGCTGACCAAGGTGCTCGCGCTGTCGGAGTGGGAGGGCAGGGAGCCGGTACGGGCGCTGGGCGGGCTGGTGTACTTCCAGATCGTGCGCAACCCCGGTGCCGCGTTCTCGCTGGCCACCGGGATGACCTGGATCCTCGCGATCGGGGCCGTGGTGGTCGCCGGCGCGATCATCTGGCTCTCGCGGCGGCTGCGGTCCGCCGGCTGGGCGGTCGGGCTCGGCCTGGTCCTCGCAGGCGCGCTCGGCAATCTCACCGACCGGATCTTCCGCGCGCCGGGACTGTTGCGGGGCCACGTCATCGACTTCATCTCGCTCTTCTCGCCCAACGGCGAGGCGTGGCCGGTCTTCAACGTCGCCGACTCGTGCATCTGCGTCGGCGCGGCGCTCATCGTGGTGCTTTCGGTGCTGGGCAAGGATTACGACGGCTCGTCGTCGCGGAGCGGGAAGGCGGCGAAGGCGTGAGCGCGCGGATGCTCCCGGTACCGGACGGACTCGACGGCATGCGCGTCGACGCCGGGCTGGCCAAGATGCTGGGGTTGTCCAGGACCGTGGTCGCCGAACTGGCCGAGACCGGGGAAGTGCTGCTCGACGGCCGCCCGGTCGGCAAGTCCGACCGGCTCACCGCGGGTGGGCTGCTCGAAGTGACCATGCCCGAGCCGGAGAACAGGGTCGAAGTCGTCGCCGAACCGGTCGAGGGCATGCGGATCGTGCACGATGACGACGACATCGTGGTGGTCTCGAAACCCGTCGGGGTCGCCGTGCACCCGAGTCCAGGATGGACCGGCCCGACCGTCGTGGGCGGCCTCGTCGCGGCGGGCCTGCGGATCTCGACCTCGGGCGCGGCCGAACGCCAGGGCGTGGTGCACCGGCTCGACGCGGGCACCACCGGCGTGATGGTGGTGGCGAAGAGCGAGCACGCGTACACCGTGCTCAAGCGCGCGTTCAAGGAGCGCACCGTCGACAAGGGCTACCACGCCGTCGTGCAGGGCCACCCGGACCCGACGCGCGGCACCATCGACGCCCCGATCGACCGGCACCCCCGGCACGACTACAAGTTCGCCGTCGTCGCGGGCGGGCGTCCCAGCGTCACGCACTACGAAGTGGTGGAAGCGTTCCGCGCGGCCTCGCTCACCGAAATCAAGCTCGAAACCGGGCGCACGCACCAGATCCGCGTGCACTTCTCGGCGCTGAAGCACCCGTGCGCCGGTGACCTGACCTACGGCGCGGACCCGGTGCTGGCCAGGAAACTGGGCCTGTCACGGCAATGGCTGCACGCGCGGACGCTCGGCTTCGCACACCCCGCGGACGGCCGCTGGGTCCAGTTCGAGTCCGAGTACCCGGACGATCTCGCGAACGCGCTGAAGATCCTCCGCGACGAAAACTAGGCCAGCACGACGCCGATCGCCGACCGGTTCGCGCCGAGCTGCGTTTCCTCCCGGCGCGCGGCAAGGTCGTGGGTGACGATCCGGTAGATCGGCGCGCGGACGAGCACGGGACCGGCGCCGTACCAGCACATCGCGGCCGCCGGCAGGCATCGATACCGGGCCAACGCGGTCCGCTCGGTGTCGTTTGGCGTCCACATCGTTCGGTGTGGACGGCCGCTTCTTCGCGGCTATCCGAAGAGAACGAGGAAGCCACCCGAGAGCCTCGTGAGCCACGCAAGGATGCGGTCCATGCGGGCGAGAGCGCGCCTTGAGCCGAGGACGACGGCGACGAACACATCCCAGACCAGGACGATGGAGAACATCCAGGTGCCGTAGAGCCCGAGCGTCAACGGCGCGGCGGCCCTGACCGCGGCGCCGAGGCTGCTTTCGCACAGGGGTTCGATCGCCTGAGCAGGTGAACTAAGTTGCACGGTCCACAATGGACATATATCAAAAGCTTGCTAAGCCAGCAAAATCAGCTATCCGGACCACAACCCCACCGCAGCCCGGACAACAAGAGCTGCACACCTCCCTACCGTCCAAAGCCATCCCTGAACGGCAACCCAACACGGCGAACCAAGGGTGGCGGCGGGGCTCTCGCGATCGCGGCGCGGCTCGGTACCCGGCCGGTGGATCAGTCCTCGATCGCCCAGGTGATGGTGCGTTCGTCCGGTTCGGGCCGCGGGCTCCAGCGCACCGACACCACGCGCGTCGACTCCGGCAGCACGTAGACGGTGTGCCCGCCCGCGGTCTCGCCCGGCTGCACACCGATCTTGTGCGGCGGCCGCGAGGTCAGCGAGACCGGTGCCTTGCCGATCGCCTTGCCGTCGGCGGCGATCAGCTCCAGGAAGTTGTCCGGCAGCGAGGCGAACGGGATGGGCCCGCGGTTGACCACCTCGGTGTGCACCACGACCGACCGCTCGTTCTCCTCCAGGCGGTACCCCGCCGCGCTGAACAGGAAGTCCGCCGGGTCCTGCACCTCCAGGAGCTGCACGGTGAGCTGCTCGCCTTCGAGACCTTCGCTCGGCAGCACGTCACCGGTGCGGCCGGTGCGGTTGGGCACCGGTCCCTTCGGCGCCTGCGCGCCGGGCATCTGCTCGTCGCCGCGCGCCCACGAAGCGCTCTGCGGCGGGCCCCAGGTGCTCATCACCGGGTCCACCGGCGGCGGAGGCTGGCGCATCGGCGGTCGCGGCGGCGGGCCCAGTGGCGGTGGGCCCTGCGGCGGCCGTCCCATCGGTGGCGGCCCCTGCCGCTGCACCTGGTACGCACCGGAGGGCACGCCCTGCACCGGGTAGGGCGCGGAGGGGGTGCCGTGCACCGGGTACGCGGCCGACGGGGTGCCGTGCACCGCGTAGGCACCCGAAGGCGCGCCGTGCACGGGTGACGGCGGTGGTTGCGGTGGCCGTTGCTGCGGGTTCGGTTGCGGGACCTGCTGGCTCGGCGGCTGCTGGGGCGCGCCGGCGAGCGCGGCGCGCAGCCCGTTCGGATCGCTCTCCACGCCGACGAGCAGCGGCAATCCGCTCCCGGACAGGGAGACCAGGCGGTAGGCGACCTCGCGCGGGTCCATGCCCACCTTCGCCGCCAGCTCGTGCACCGCCGCCTTGCCCAGCTCGGCCAGCGCGGCGAGCAGGCGGGAGTCAACGGGATCGGTCACGGCCACGGTTCGAACGCTACCGCCTGGTCGCGGCTCGGGTGCAGGCTGCCACGCCGGAGGCGGCCGGAATCGCGGGCATAGGGTGACGGGGAGAACACCGGGAGCCGCTGGGAACCGTTGTGCGCCACCGGCTCGAAAACGCAGACCAACGGGGGACAGCCGATGACCGTGACCCAGCTCGCCGACGAGTACCTCGAGGTGATGTTCGAGGCCGAACCGCTCTGGCCCGCCGTGCTCGGCCTCGATCTCGAACGCGCCGGGATCGGCGACCTGTCCGCGGAGGCGGAGCGGGCCGTCGTCGCGAAGCTGAAGGCGCTCGGCGAGCGGGCCACCGCGATCGACCCGGCCTCGCTCTCGGCGGAGGACAGGGTCACCCGCGAGGTGCTGCTCAGCCAGCTCAGGGGGCAGGTCGACCGCGCGGAGAGCAAGCTCGTCGAGTTCACCGTCACCGACATCTTCATCGCGCCCGCGGTGTCGATGCTGACCACGCTGCCGATGGTGACGGTCGCGACGGCGGAGCAGGCCGAGGTGCACCTCGGGCGGCTCGCCGCGATCCCCGGGTACCTCGGCCAGGCGCTCGACCGGCACCGCGCCGGGATCGAAGCCGGTCTGCTGCCGGTCGCCCACCTCGTGCGCGCGGCGATCGACCACCTCGGCCGCTACCTGGACGCCGATCCCGCGAACGACCCGCTCGCCCGCCACGCGCTGCCGGACGAGAACCTCACCGAGCGGCGGGCCGAGTTGCTGCGGGACGTGGTGCGCCCCGGGTTCGCCGCCTACCGCGACGGGCTGATCGCCGACGTCGAGCCGCACGGCAGGAAGGCCGACCGCGCCGGGCTGTGCTGGCTGCCCGGCGGCGACGGCATCTACTCCGCGCTCGCTCGCGTGCACACCACCACCGGCCGCACCCCCGACGAACTGCACGAGACCGGCCTGCGGATCATCGGCGAGCTGGCGCAGGAGTACGCCGAGATCGGCGGCAGGGTGTTCGGCACGACCGACGTGCGCGAGGTGTTCGCGCACCTGCGCACCGACCCGGAGCTGCGCTGGCGCGACGCCGACGACCTGCTGGAGACCGCGCGCGGCGCGATCGGCAGGGCCGAGGCCGCCGCGCCGGAGTGGTTCGGGCGCATCCCGTCCGCGGGGTGGGTCGTCTCGGCGGTGCCCGAGGCCGAGGCACCTGGCGCGCCCGCCGCCTACTACATCCAGCCCTCCGCCGACGGCGCGCGCCCGGGCACCTACTACGCCAACACACACGAGGTGACCGAGCGGTTCCGGCACGCGGCGGAGGCGACCGCGTTCCACGAAGCCATTCCCGGCCACCACTTCCAGATCAGCACCGCGCTCGGGCTCGACGAGCTGCCGCTGCTGCGCAGGCTCGGCGACTTCAACGCCTACATCGAAGGCTGGGGGCTCTACAGCGAGCGGCTCGCGTTCGAGATGGGCCTGTACTCCGACGACGTCGCGCTGCTCGGCATGCTCACCCTCGACTCGATGCGGGCCGGGCGGCTGGTGGTCGACACCGGCCTGCACGCGAAGGGGTGGAGCAGGCAGCAGGCCGTCGACTACCTCACCGAGCACACGCCGATGTCGCGCGTGGAGATCGAGTCCGAAGTGGACCGCTACCTCGCCTACCCCGGCCAGGCACTGGCGTACATGGTGGGGCGCCTGGAGATCCAGCGCATCCGCGCGCACGCCGAAAGGGTGCTTGGCGAGCGGTTCGACATCAAGGCGTTCCACGACCTCGTGCTCGGCGGGGGCGCGCTGCCGCTGCCCGCGCTGGAGGACGTCGTGCGGGACTGGGCGGCCGGGAACGGGGCGACCTGGTGACCGGCAGTCCTGCCGCGCTCGCCGACGAGCTGGCTGAAGCGCTGTTCGAAGCGGATCCGTTGCGCCCCATGCTGCTCGGGCTGCCGGGGCCGTCCGGCCTGCCCGATCCGAGCCGGGCCGCCGCCTCGCGGAACCGCGAGCGGTTCGCCGGGATCTCCGCGCGCGCCGAAGCCGCGCCCGTTCCCGAGTCCGAAGTGGACATCGTGACCCTTGAAGTGGTGCGGCAGCAGGCGAAGGCGGCGATCGACCTCGTCGACGCCGGGCTCGGCGACTTCGCGGTGAACGATTCCTTCGCCGCCCCCGCCCTGATCCCGCTGGTGCTGATGCCGAACGTCACGCCGGACACCGGGGAGAAGGCGGAAGCCCACCTGGGCAGGCTCGCCGCCTTTCCGTCCTATTTGGACGCCGTGCGCGGACGCCAGCGCGCCGGCGCGGCCGAGGGGCTGGTGCCTGCGGCATTCCTGGTGCGGGAAGGGATCGCGGCCGTCGAGCGGTACCTCGGCAACCCGCTGACCGACCCGCTCCGCCTCGACGCGAAGGCCGCCGGGTTCGCCGACCGGCAGGAGCGGCTGCTGACCGAGGCCGTCCGCCCGGCGTACTCCGCCTACCGGAACTTCCTGCGCGACGAGGTGGCGCCGAACGGGCTGCCGGAGGAGAAACCGGGGCTGTGCTGGCTTCCCGGCGGTGACGCGAGGTACGCCGCGCTGATCCGCGCGCACACCACCACCGAGCGGTCCGCGCGGGACCTGCACGACACCGGGCTCGCCCTCGTCGAACGGCTCGGCGACGAGTACCGCGAACTCGGCGCGCGGGTCTTCGGCGTCACCGATCTCGGTGCGCTGTTCGCCCGCCTGCGCACCGATCCCGCGCTGCGCTGGGGTAGCGCGGGCGAAATGCTCGAAGCGGCGCGGACGAGCATCGGCCGTGCCGAAGCGGCGGCGCCGCGCTGGTTCGGGAAGCTGCCGTCCGCGTCGTGCGCGATCACGGCGATGCCCGAACACGAAGCTGACGGCGGATCCATCGCCTACTACTTCGAGCCCGCGCTGGACGGCTCGCGGCCGGGCACGTACTACGTCAACACCTTCCGCGCCGAGGAGCGCTTCCGGCACGAGGCCGACGCGGTCGCGTTCCACGAGGGCGTGCCGGGGCACCACCTGCAGAACTCGCTGTCGATGGCGCTGAGCGAGCTGCCGCTGCTGCGCCGGGTCGCCGAAGTGAACGCCTACCTCGAAGGGTGGGCGCTCTACGCCGAGCGGCTCGCGGACGAGATGGGCCTGTACACCGACGACGTGAGCCGCTTCGGCCTGCTGGCGCAGGATTCGCTGCGGGCGGGCAGGCTCGTCGTCGACACCGGAATGCACGCGCTGGGCTGGAGCCGCGAGCGCGCCGCCGGGTTCCTGCGCGAGCACACACCGATGCCGCCGGTCGCGATCGAGGCCGAGATCGACCGGTACGCGGGCTGCCCCGGCCAGGCGCTGTCCTACATGGTGGGCAGGCTGGAGATCCAGCGCGTGCGCGCCGAGGCGGAGCGCGCGCTGGGGGAGCGGTTCGACATCCGCGCGTTCCACGACGAGGTGCTCGGGCACGGCGTGCTGCCGCTGCGGGTGCTGGACGGGGTGATCCGGCGCTGGATCGCGCGCCGATCGGTTTAGGCCTCGTCACAGGCCGGGTGGTGCCCCCGCCCCGATGAAGTAGGGTGACCGCAACTAAGCGGGCGCTCAGCACGGAAGGCGGGCAGTATGCGCATCGGGACGCAGATCAGCTATGCGGGCGGTTTCGCCGAGTCGGTCGCCGAGGTCGTCGAGCTGGAACACGCGGGGCTGGACATCGTCTTCATCCCCGAGGCCTACTCGTTCGACGCGGTGAGCCAGCTCGGCTTCCTCGCGGCCAAGACCGAACGGGTGGAGATCGCCTCGGGGATCGTGCAGATCTACACGCGCACCCCGACCCTGACCGCGATGACGGCGGCGGGCCTCGACTTCGTCTCCGACGGCCGGTTCACGCTCGGCATGGGCGCCTCCGGGCCGCAGGTGATCGAGGGCTTCCACGGCGTGCGGTACGACGCGCCGGTCGCCCGCACGCGCGAGGTCGTCGACATCTGCCGCCAGGTGTGGCGCCGCGAGCGCGTGGTCCACGACGGCAGGCACTACCAGATCCCGCTGCCAGCCGACCAGGGCACCGGGCTCGGCAAGCCGCTCAAGCTGATCAACCACCCGGTGCGCTCCCGCATCCCGATCATGCTCGCCTCGCTCGGCCCCAAGAACGTCGCGATGACGGCCGAGATCGCCGAGGGCTGGGAGCCGATCTTCTTCCACCCGGAGAAGGCGAACGACGTGTGGGGCGCCCCGCTCGCCGAGGGCAAGGCGAAGCGCGACCCCGAGCTGGGCGAGCTGGACGTCGTGGTCGGCCTCCCGGTGGCCATCGGCGACGACGTGGCGCACCTGCTCGACAACATCCGGCACTACGTCGCGCTCTACGTCGGCGGCATGGGCGCGCGCGGCAAGAACTTCTACAACGACCTGGTGTGCCGCTACGGCTACGAGGCCGAGGCGAAGCAGGTGCAGGACCTGTACCTGGACGGGAAGAAGGACGAAGCCGCCGCCGCGCTGCCGCGGGAGCTGCTGGAGGCGATGTCGCTGGTCGGCCCGGTCGGCCATGTCAAGGAGCGGCTCGCCGCGTTCCGCGAGGCGGGGGCGACCACGTTGCAGGTCAACGTGATCGAGCCGGACCCGGCGCGGCGCCCGGCCGTGGTGCGCGAACTGAAGGAACTCACCGCCTGACGCCTGGAGGGCTTTCGCGGGTGCCGTGGTCCCTGAAAGTCGCCTTTGGGGACTCTGAGGCCGCGATCTCGCCCCTCGCGGCGCGCGGCATGGTGGTGCTGATGCCCCGAAGGACGCCTTCGCGGCGCCGGACTCCCTCAAGGGCACCTTCAGGGCATCGCGGGCCCCGCCGGTTACTTGGCGAGGCGGTCCGGGGCCAGTGCGGCGGTGACGACGGTGACGGCGTCGTCCGGTGCGTCGTCGTAGAGGCCGCCGCAGGTGACCAGGCGCAGTTCGGCGCGGCTGGTGCGGTCCGGCGCGACGTCGCCAGGGGTGAGCGGGCCCTGCCGCGTTTCGACCCGTTCGACGGTGAACTCCGCGGTCTTGCCGTCGGCGCGCGAGACGCGGACCTCGTCGCCGGGCACCAGGTCGCGCAACCGGTGGAACACGCCGTAGGAGTGCGCGAACAGCGTGTGCCCCGCGATGACCGCGGCCCCCGGCTCGCCCGGTGCCGGGTTGGTGGCGTACCAGCCGAGAACGCCCGCGCTGCCGGGGACCTCCATCGTGCCGGTCGGGGTGCGGCCGAGGTCCACCACCGTCGCCGAGCCGATGCCCAGCGCCGGGATGTCCAGCGCGGTCGGGGCGGACGACGGGAACGGCGCGCCGCCCTCGGCGAGCGGCGCGGTCACCACCGGGGTGACGGCGCTCTCCGCCGGCCCGCTCGGGAGCCCGGCCACGGTGCGCTCGGCCACCGCCGAGGTCAGCAGGCTGGTGCCGAGCAGGGCGCCGGCCAGCGCGACCACCACGGCCGCCACGGCCGCGGCGAGAATCCCGGCTTCGGTACGACGATCGGATCTGTCGGTCACGGTCACCCTGTCGCAGCAGTGGCCGTTCCCATCGTCGGCCGTTGCCTGGGGATCGTTCGCTCGGGGATCTGGCGTTACCGTCTTGAGATAGAGTGCGGTATTCCTCACCCTAATGGGTTAGGATTGCAGTTCTTGAATCGGTTTCGGCGGGTTAATGCCCGCGTCAGGAAGCCGTCGAGATACACCGTCGGGGGTCGACACGCCGCGTGGCGCGCGTGTGAGATCGGATGGAACGGGGTAAACCCGGCAGCAAAAGGTGTGGAGGTCGGCTGGGGATGGCGTTAGGCGGAAACGTGGCGGAAACCGTGGGGGTCCTGGACGTCGGGTCGTTCAGCGCCCATTTGGTGGTACTGGAGCGCGGGGGCACACCACTCGAACCGAGCCTGGAGCACAAGACGCGGCTGAGGCTGGACCGCGAGCTCGACGAGGACGGCAGGCTGAGCGGACGGGGCGTCCAGGCGGTCGCCGCCGCGGTCGCCGACGCGGCGGCGGTGGCGCGGGCGCACGGGGTCGGCGGGGTGTTCCCGCTGGCGACGTCCTCGATCAGGGACGCGGCGAACTCGGCCGAGATCGTCGCCGAGGTCGCGCGCGCGTCGGGGGTCCGGCTGCGGTTCCTGCCCGGCGAGCGCGAGGCTGAGCTGGCCTATGCGGCGGCTCGCCGCTGGTACGGCGCGGCGGCGGGGCCGCTGCTCGCGATGGACATCGGCGGCGGCACGCTCGAAATCGCGGCGGGCACCGGCCAGGAGGCCGAGTTCGCGCGTTCGTTGCGGCTCGGCGCGCGCGAACTGACCAGGGGCTGGCTCTCCCAGGGCGCCGGTGACGCGAAGCGGGTCGAGGCGCTGCGGGCCTACGCGCTCAAACGCGTGCGGAAGACGCTGTCGGCCGCGCCCGAGCTGGAGCACGCGCACGTCGCGGGCTGTTCCAAGGTCTTCCAGCAGCTGGCAAGGCTGACCGGTGCGCGCCCGCAGCGCGAGGGCCCCTACGTCGAGCGGGAGCTGCGCCTCGACCAGCTGCGCGACTGGATTCCCCGGCTCGCGGTGCTGCCGCCCTCGCGCCGCGCGAAACTGCCGGGGATCTCCCGGTGCCGCGCCGGCCAGGCGCTCGCGGGCGCGGTCGTCGCGGAGGCGCTGCTCACGGTGACCGGCGGGTCGGTGTCCATCTGCCCGTGGTCGACGCGCGACGGGCTGCTGATCGCGCTGGCCGAAGGCAGGGTCGAGGCAGGGAAGAGCGGCAGGCAGGGCGGCGCCGACGCGGCGTGACAGGTTTGACGGCGGCGGTGAACGGTGTATCCCGGGAACATGAGCACTCCTTCCGAGCGCAATCCCGAGCCGCCGGTGTCACCGGGTTTCCCGCTGCCGGACCATCCCGATCTCGCCCGCTCGCACACCGACGACGTCGACGAGCTGCCGAACAAGGACGATGTCGAGTTCAGCCCGCCGGACGGTGGCGAGCCGCCGGACTGATGTCCACTGTGGACTAACCGGACTAACCGGTCCAACCGGTCCGCCGCGCCGGTGCCCTGCCTTCGGGCTGGCGCGGCGGCGGGCCGGGATCGACGGGCGGTACCGGCAGCCGCACCGGATCGGCGCCGAGCACGAACCGCTCGCCGTGGTGGGTCAGCTCGACGTCCTCGCCCGCGATGCGCTCGTAGGTGGCTTCGCCCGGCGTGATCCGCACCGCGAACCTGGTGCCGCGGAAGCACATCCGGAAGGTCAGCGCCCGCAGGGCGCCGGGGAGCCGCGGCGCGAACGTGAGCACCCCGCCGTGGTCGCGCATCCCGCCGAAGCCCGCGACCACGGCGCTCCACGCCCCGGCGAGCGAGGCCATGTGCAGCCCGTTGCGGACGTTGTTGTGCACGTCGTGCAGATCGGTGAGCGCGGCTTCGCCGAAGTAGTCGTAGGCGAGGTCGAGCTGCCCGACCTCGGCGGCCAGCACCGCTTGCGTGCACGCGGAAAGCGACGAGTCACGGACGGTCCGCTCCTCGTAGTAGGCGAAGTTCCTCGCCTTCTGCTCCGGCGTGAACGCGTCGCCGCGCAGGTGCATCGCGAGCACCAGGTCCGCCTGCTTGACCACCTGCTTGCGGTACAGGTCGAAGTACGGGTAGTTGAGCAGCAGCGGGTAGTTCTTCGCCGGGGTGCCCGCGAAGTCCCAGTCGGGGTGCTCGGTGAAGCCCTCGGACTGCGGGTGCACGCCGAGTTCTTCGTCGTAGGGGACGACCATGTTCTCCGCGGCTTTGCGCCACGCCCGGACTTCCTCGGGACGAACCTGGAGCCGCGCGGCCACTTCGGGATTGCGTTCCGCCGCGGCCGCGCCGTCGACGAGGTTCCGCTGCGCCACGAGGTTCGTGTAGACGTTGTTGTCCGCCACCGCCGAGTACTCGTCGGGGCCCGTCACGCCGTCGATGCGGAAACCGCCGCGGCGGTCGTGGTGGCCGAGCGAAACCCACAGCCGCGCGGTTTCGATCTGCAGTTCGCTGCCGTGCTCGGCGTCGAACCGGGCGTCGCCGGTCGCGTTGACGTAGCGCGTCACGGCGTCCGCGATGTCGGCGCTCACGTGGAACGCGGCGGTGCCGGCGGGCCAGTACGCCGAGCACTCCGCGCCGTTGATCGACCGCCACGGGAACGCGGCGCCGCGCAGGCCGAGCTGATCGGCGCGGTCCTTCGCCTTGCCGATCGTGCCGTGCCGCCAGCGCAGCGCGTCGCGCGCCGCGTCGGGCATGGTGTAGGTCAGCACCGGGAGCACGAACTGCTCGGTGTCCCAGAACGCGTGGCCGTCGTAGCCTGGCCCGGTCAGCCCCTTGCCCGCGATCGCCCTGCTTTCCCCGCGCGCGCCTGCCTGGAGCACGTGGAACAGCGCGAACCGCACGGCCTGCTGGAGCTCGTCGTCCCCGTCCAGGGTGATGTCGGCGGTGTCCCAGAACTCGTCGAGGAACGCGCGCTGCTCGTCGAGCAGGCCCTGCCAGCCGGTCTTGCGCGCGCCCGCGAGCGCCGCTTCGACCTGCGCGCGCAGCGCCGGGATCGACCGCTGCGCCGACCAGCCGTAGCCGAGGTACTTGGTGACGACCAGCTTCCCGCCGGCGGGCACGTCCGCGGCCGCGGTCAGCCGCGCGAGATCGTCCTCGGCGGCGATCCGGGTGCGGAGCCCGTCGTCCACGTCGAACTGGTGGTCCATCGCGGCCGCCATCCGCAGCTCGGACGCGCGGGTGCGGTGCACGAGCACCGCGTGGTAGCCCTGTGCCTCGGAAAACTCCGCCACCAGCGGTGCGTCCAGCGCGGCGGCGACCCTCGGGTCCTTCGTCTCGGACTCGATCGGCTCGTTCGCCAGCAGATCGGACTGCACCACGAGCTGCAGGTCTTCGTCGATCGGCTCGACCTCGTAGCGGATCGCGACGACCGCGCGCTGGGTGAACGACACCAGCCGCGTCGAGCGCACCCGCACCCGCCGGCCGGTCGGCGACGACCACAGCGTCGTCCTGGTCAGCGTGCCCGCGCGGAAGTCGAGCACGCGCTCGTGTTCGAGCGCCTCGCCGTACCGCATGTCGAGCGGCTCGTCCTCGACCAGCAGCCGGATGATCTTGCCGTCGGTCACGTTGACGACGGTTTGGCCTTCCTCGGGATAGCCGTACCCGCCTTCGGCGTAGGGGAGCTCGTGCTCCTCGTAGAAGCCGTTGAGGTAGGTGCCCGGCAGGCCGCGCGGCTCGGCCTCGTCGAGCGTGCCGCGCAGCCCGATGTGCCCGTTGGACAGCGCGAACGTGGATTCGGTCCGTTGCAGCGCTTCGATGTCGAGCCCGCGCCAGCGCAGCTCCCACGGTGCGATCAGATAGCCGTGCCCGGTCACCTGCGGTCGTCCTCCAGTAGGTCGGCGAGATCGGCCACCACCACGTCGGCGCCGTGCTCGCGCAGCTCGTCGGCCTGGTCCGCGCGGTTCACCCCGACGACGTACCCGAAACCGCCGTCGCGCCCGGCCTGCACCCCGGACTGCGCGTCCTCGAACACGGCGGCGTGCTCCTTCGCGACGCCCAGCGCTTCCGCCCCGGCGAGGAAGGAGTCCGGCGCCGGTTTGCCGCGCAGGCCCCGTTCGGAGAGCACCAGCCCGTCGATGCGGGCTTCGACGAACTCGGTCAGGCCCGCCGCGTCGAGCACCTTCGCGCCGTTGGCCGACGAAGTCACCACGGCGATCCGGAGCCCGGCGTCCCGTGCGGCTTCGAGGTAGCGGCGCGAGCCCGGATACGGGTCGACGCCGCGGTCTTCGATGATCCGCAGCACGAGTTCGTTCTTGCGGTTCCCGACCCCGTGCACGGTCGCGGCGCCGGTCGGGTCGTCCGGATCGCCCTCCGGCAGTTCGATGCCGCGCGAGGACAGGAACTCGCGGACGCCGTCGGCCCGCGGCCTGCCGTCCACGTGGTTCGCGTAGTCGTGGTCGGTGAAGGGGGAGAACCCGGCGCCGTCCCGTTGCTCCAGGAACGCGTCGAAGGTCTTCTTCCACGCCTCGCGATGCAGGGCGGCGGTACCGGTCAGCACCCCGTCCAGATCGAAGAGGCATGCGGTGATCCCGTCAGGCAGGCCGATCATGCCCCGCACGCTACCGCCGTCCGCGGATTCCCGCCGACGGCCGCGCCCGGATACCTGTCCGCTTGAAAAGCTGGTGAAATAGACCCGCACGGACCTTCCGGCCGCGTCCCCGCCCGGCCTAGCCTCGAACGACCTGTTTTCGGGAGGGGGCCACGGTGACCGGCTCACTGGCGATGCACATGAGCGACGGGCTGATCGACGCGCCGACCGCGGTGCTCTTCGGCGCCGTCGCGGTGATCGGGCTCTCGTTCGCGGTGGTGTTCGCGCGCCGCGACCTCGACGACCGGACCGCCCCGATGGCGGGTCTCGTGGCCGCCTTCGTGTTCGCCACCCAGATGCTCAACTTCCCGGTGCTGCCCGGGGTCAGCGGGCACCTGCTCGGCGGCGCGCTCGCGGCGATCCTCGCCGGGCCGTGGGTCGGCGCGCTGTGCGTGAGCATCGTGCTCGTGCTGCAGGCGCTGCTGTTCGCCGACGGCGGGATCACCGCGCTCGGCGCGAACATCACGAACATGGCGCTCATCGGCACCGCGGCCGGGTACCTGGTGGCGGTGGCGCTGCGCCCGCTCGCCCGCCGGTCCCGTGCGGGGCTGACCGGGGTCGCGTTCGCCGCGGCGTTCGTCAACACCGTCGTGGCGTCACTGGGTTTCGTGCTCGAATACGCGATCGGCGGGCAGGGCGCGGTTTCGCTCGGCGGCGTCGCGGCCGCGATGGTCGGGGTGCACTGCCTGATCGGGCTCGGCGAGGGCGTGCTCACCGCGCTGACCGTGGCCGCGGTCGCCTCCGCGCGCCCCGATCTGGTGCACCTGCTGCGCAAGGGTTCGGAGGTGGCCGCGTGAGGGCGCGCTGGTTCTTCGTCTCGTCCGCACTGGTGGCGCTCGTGCTGGCCGGGGTCGTGTCGTACTTCGCCGATTCCAGCCCCGACGGGCTCGACTCCGTCACCCGGCAGGGCTGCACCGCCGTCGAAACGCCGCAGGGCGAACGCCTCGACGGCTCGTGCCCCGCGCAGCACGCGAAACCGCACCCGCTGGAGAACGGCCCGCTCGCGGGGTACGCGGTCGGCGGCGACAGCGGGCTCACCGGCGTCGCGGGCGTGCTCGGCGTGGTGGCCACGCTCGGCGTCTCGGGCGGGCTGTTCTGGTTGCTGCGCCGCCGTTCCCGGGCGGATTGAGCCGTGGGGCCCGCGCTCTACCGGCCGGGTGCCTCACCAGTGCACCGGCTGCCGCCGCAGGTCAAGATCGTCTGCGCGGGCGTGGCCGTGCTGTGCGTCGTCGCGACACCCCGTGACGCGTTCTGGGGCTTCGGCGTCCACGCCGCGGCGCTCGGCGTGGTGTGGCGGGCGGCCGGGATCGGGCCGGGCTGGTTCGCGCGGCGCGCGCTGATCGAACTGCCCTTCGTCGTGCTGGCCGCGGTCATGCCGTTCACCGGCGGCGGGCGGCGCGTCGACGTGCTCGGGCTGTCCGTGTCCGTCGAAGGCTCGCTCGCGGGCTGGAACATCCTCGCCAAGGGCACGCTCGGCGTCCTGGTGTCGCTGACGCTGGCCGCCACCACCCACTCCGGCGATCTCGTGCGCGGTTTTCACCGCCTGCGCGCGCCGAAACTGGTCACCACGATCGCGTCGCTCATGCTGCGCTACGCCGAGGTCATCGCGGCCGAGGCGCATCGCATGCGGGTGGCGAGGCTGTGCCGCGGCCACGATCCGCGGTTCCTGTGGCAGGCGGGTGCGACCGCGCGCGGCGTCGGGATGCTGTTCCTGCGCAGTTACGAGCGGGGCGAGCGGGTGCACCGGGCGATGCTCGCGCGCGGATGGACCGGGACGATGCCCGAACCGGCGCGCGAACCGGCCGGGGCGAAGGCGTGGGCAGCCGGGCTGAGTCCCGCGGTGACCGCCGCGGTCGCGCTGGGGGTGGGCCTGTGTCTCAGGTGACGCCGGGTGAAGCCGTCGGCAGGCAGGGCACCGCGCCCGCCGCGCTGCGGGTGTCCGGGCTGACCTTCGCCTACCCGGACTCGCGGCCCGCGCTGCGCGGTATCGACCTCGAGATCGCGGCGGGGGAGCGGGTCGCGGTGCTCGGCCCCAACGGTGCGGGCAAGACCACGCTCGCGTTGCACCTCAACGGGGTGCTCACGCCCTCGGCGGGGACGGTCGAAGTCGACGGGCTGCGGCTGGGGCCGCGCACGCTGCGGGAGGTGCGCCGCCGGGTGGGGCTGGTGTTCCAGGATCCGGACGACCAGCTCTTCATGCCCACCGTCGGCGAGGACGTCGCGTTCGGGCCGGCGAACTTCGGCGTGCGCGGCGGCGAACTGGCCGAGCGGGTGCGTGCCGCGCTCGACGCCGTCGGCATGGCCGAGCACGCCGGGCGGCCGCCATCGCACCTTTCCGAGGGGCAGCGCCGCCGCGTAGCGCTCGCGACCGTGCTCGCCTGCGACCCGCTGCTGCTCGTGCTGGACGAGCCGTCGGCGAACCTGGAACCGGTGGCGCGCCGCGAACTCGCCGACGTCCTGCTCGGGCTGGGGCGCACCATGCTGATGGTGACGCATGATCTGCTCTACGCGCTGCAGCTCTGCCCGCGCAGCGTGCTCGTCGACGACGGCGTGGTGGTCGCGGACCGGCCGACGCGGGATCTGCTCGCCGACACCGGCCTGCTCGCCGGTCACCGCCTCGAACTCCCGTGGGGCGTCCAGCTCAGCTGACCTGCTCCCCTTCGGAGGCTCGCCGCGTGGTCGTCCCCGAAGGCGTCCATCGGGGCACGCGAGAGCATCCCGGCTCGGCTCGCAGGACCGCTGAGGAGCACGCGCCGGGGCGTGTATAACGTCCTATACGGCGCCACTCTTGCGGCAAATTCCTGTTGTGCGGCGGGAAAAGACGCGGCGACGAAGTGTCTACAGCGGACTGTGCGGGCGGACGTGGTGGATCAGCTCGTGCACCGTGTCGTCGGCGAGCCGGTAGCGCACCACGCGGCCGGTTCGCTGCGTGGTCACCAGCCCGTGCGCGCGCAGCAGGCGCAGCGCCTGCGACACGGCCGTGTCCGTCATCTCCGCGGCGGCGGCGAGGTCCGACACGCAGATTTCCTTGGCGTAGTGGATGCACACCAGCAGCGTGAGCCGGGACGGGTCGGCGAGTACCGAGAACCGTTCGGCCCAGTCCCGCACGGTTTCGCGGTCGCCGAGGCCGCGCACCGCGTCCTCCACCCTGGCCGCGTCGATCAGCCGCCGCTCGTGATCCCGTCGAGGGGAATCGCCACTCACCCGGCGATCGTCTCACGCGCCGAGAAGAACAGCGACGTCCTCGGCCGCGCGTTCCAGTGGCGTGGTGCCGCGTCGCACGCGGCAGGCCAGCAGGCCGCCTTCGAGGTTGTTCATCACCGACATCGCCAGCCGGTTCGCCCGCGCGGCTTCGAAACCGCGTTCGCGGAGGAAACCGGTGAGCACGACCCGCCACGCTTCGAACGCTTCCTGGCAGGCGGTGGTGAGCGCGTCCGACCCGTGCGCCATTTCGAGCGCGACGGTGGCGACCGGGCAGCCGCCGCGGAAGTCCTCCCGCTCCAACGCGGCGGCGGCTTTCCCGAACCACCAGCGGATCGCGTCGGCGGGGTCGGAGTGCCGCTCGAACGCGCGCCGGATCGTCCCGGTCACCAGTTCCGTCCCGAGCGCGATCGCCGCGACGCCCAGTTCCTCCTTGCCGCCGGGGAAGTGGTGGTACGCCGAACCCCACGGCGTGCCCGCCTCTTCGACGAGGCGCCGCCACGACGTGGCCGTGTAGCCCTCGCGGCGGAAGAGCCGCATCGCCGTGGAGATCATCCGGTCGCGGGTGGTGGGCTGGGTCACGCCGGGCAGTCTACCGCTTGACTATGACGACCGTCCTGGCGAAGCTGACGCACTAAGACAGTCGTCCTATTCGCGGGGGGACCCATGACGATCGAAAGCGTCGCCGCCGGCACGCGCGAAAAGACCATCACGTGGCAGGACCCCTTGCCCACGGCGAAACTCGGCGCGACCCTGCCCGGTCTGGAGTACCTGACCGGGGTGCTGGAGGGCCGCATCCCGGCGCCGCCCATCGCGAGCCACCTCGGCATGCGGTGGGTGAGCGTGTCCGAAGGCGACGTGGTGCTCGCGGTGACGCCGGACGAGTCGCTGTACAACCCGATCGGCAGCGTGCACGGCGGGGTCGCGGCGACCATGCTGGACTCGGCGGTCGCCTGCGCGGTGCACTCCACGCTGCCCGCGGGCGTCGGCTACACCTCGGTCGAGCTGAAGATCAGCTTCGTGCGGGCGATCCACGGGTCCACCGGTGAGATCCGGGCGCACGGCTGGGTCGTCAAGGGCGGTTCGCGGGTGGCCTTCGCCGAAGGCGACATCCGGGACGCCGGCGGCAAGCTCCTCGCGACGGCGTCGAGCACCTGCCTCATCATGGGCGGATGACCCCGGAACGCGCGCGAGCGCTGTGGATCGCGCTCGAACCCCTCCACGGCGTCACCTACTTCACGCCGCAGGCCCGTGCCGCGCACGAGGAAGTCGGGCTGCGGGGGTTCTGGCGCGGCTACGTGGCGATGCGGGCGGCACCGCTCGGCGCGGCGGGCCTCGGTCTTGTCACGGCGGCGTTCTTCAACTTCGCGCCCCGTTTCCTGGCCAGGTCGGTGCCCTCGGTGTGGGAGATGGCGAGTCCCGCCGCCGCGCTGCGGGCCCGCGAGGCAGGCGCGGTCGCGGCACTGGAGACGCACCTGCCCGGCGCGCGCGACGGCCTCGGAGGCGTGCTTCCGGTGCTGCGCCGCGTGCTCGCCGACGTGCCGTGGACCGGGGCGCTCGGGGCCGCCAACGCGGCACTCGAAATGCCGGAAGACCCGCTCGCCGCGCTCTGGCACGCCGCGACGGTGCTGCGCGAGCACCGCGGCGACGGTCATGTCGCCGTGCTGACCGCGGAGGGGATCGGCGGGCTCGAGGCGCACGTGCTGAGGGACGCCGAAGACGGCAGCCGCGCGATGATCACGGCCAGCCGGGGCTGGACCGAAGCGGAGTGGGCGCGAGCGGCCGACGGGCTCACCGCGCGCGGCCTGCTCGGCGACGGGCTGACCGAAGCCGGGGCGAAACTGCGCGGGCACGTCGAACGCCGCACGGACGAACTCGCCGCGATCCCGTACCGCGGCGTCACCGACGACGAATTCGCTTTGCTGGACTCGGTTCTGACCCCGCTCGCGCGCGCACTGGTGCCCGCCGCCGTCCCGGTCCCGAACCCGGTCGGCGTGCCTGCCCCGTGATCACCGGCCGACGACGCGGCCGAGCACCGTCCTGAACACGAACGGGTCCACTGTGGACGATCCGGCGGCGAGCCACGACCCGATCTCCTCGGCGAACCGGGCCGGGGTCATCGGCGCGGGAAGGTCGTCCGGCGCGTCGTCCTCGGTGGTGACCTCGCCCGCCCGGTGCGGGTACACCAGCACCGCGCCGCGCACCTCGACACCGGGCAGCAGCTCGCGGTACTGCTCGATCGCGCCGAGCAGCCTGCTCTCACCACCGCGGAACCGGTTCCCGTCGCGCCACAACGATCCGTCGTCGTCGATCTCGTAGTGCCCCGGCGGCCACAGGCGCGATTCGACGAGCACGAGCCTGCGCCCGGCGAGCACCGCGTGGTCGATGTCGGCGAACACCGAGCCAGGCCACGCGAGGCTGTGGAAGACCCTGGCGCCGGGCACCTTCACCAGGTAGCGCTCCAGCAGCCGCGCGGTGAACCGTTCGGCCTGCTGGTCGGCGTCCGCGCCGAACCGGCCGAACACCACCTCGTCACCGAACTCGGCGACGAGTTCGCGCCGCGCCCTCGCCAGCGCCAGCCGCCCCCTGATCAGCCAGACCGTCGTGCCCAGCGCGGCGGCCAGCAGCGCGAGCCACAGCGCGAGCACCGCGCCCGAGAGCCCGCCGGGCAGGAGCAGCATCAGCAGCAGCACGAGCACGGCGCCCGCGACCAGGCCCGCCGGCGCGTGGCCGGGTCCGTCCTCGGCCACTTCGCCGCGGTGCCACCAGGAAAGCGCGTCGACGTCGATCTCCGGCAGGCCCGGCCGGAACGGGGCGCCGGTGCGCTGCGGCCGCCTCGGCTTCGGCGGGAGCGTCACCGGCGCGTAGGACGGGTGCTCGTCGTCGTAGCCCGCGCGCTTCGCCGGGTCGATCAGCGTCTCGTAGGCGTCCTGGAGCAGCCGGAAGGTGCCCGTGGTGCCCCCGGCGTCGGGGTGCATGGTCTTGGCCAGCGACCGGTACGCCGACTTGATCTCGGCGGCCGAAGCCTGCTTCGGCACCCCGAGCAGCTCGTAGTAGTCGAGCCCGTGCACGGTTCAGTCGGTCCCTTCGGCCACGAGGTCGTCCCATTCCCGCTGGGCGCCGGGGCGCCATTCGCCGTGCTTGAGGTGGAACAGCTCCGCCGCCTCGAGCCCGTTCCAGCCCTCCGGGAGCAGGCGCCGCGGCAGCCTCGGGTCGAGGAACGGGAACCGGCGCCATTCGTGCACGAGCCTGGCTTGCGCGCCCAGCACCGTTTCGTCGGCCGGCCGCGGCCCGCCGAAGTGGTCGAGGAAGCTCTCGTACCGGCTTTCCAGGTCGGTGAGGTCCCACGCCCGCGCGACCATGCCTTCCTCGTCGCCGATCTCGCCGTAGCGCGACAGGAACGACATCGCCTGCGGCTCCAGTGCCAGCTCGCGCACGATCTGACGGGCCTCGTCCTGACGGCTCGCGAGCGGGCTGACCCACACGCCCGCGACCGGTGAGCCGAACCCGGCCCAGGTCAGCCGGGTGCGCAGGCGGTGCCGCAGATCGCGCCTCGGCTCCGGCACCGACACGATGAGCGTCAGCCAGGTGCCGTCCCAGTCCGGGGTGTCGCTGCCGAACTCGTAGATCCGCTGCGCGCCTTCGGTCAGCAGCCGCCGTCCCGGCGGGGTGAGCGACCACCGCACGCGGCGGCCGAACCGCTCGGAGGTGACCCAGCCCTCCGCGGCGGCACGTGCCAGCGCCTGGCGCGCCGACTTCTCCTCGACGCCGAACAGGCCCAGCGCGGTGACCAGCGTTGCGGTCCAGACCGGTTCGCCGCGCGGGAGGACGAACTCGCCGAGCACGGTCATCAGCAGCGAGCGGGCGCTCGCGTGGCTCACCTCGCGTCGCCTGCTCACGGTGGGCCGTGCTGAGCCCTCGGCCATCGAGCGTCCCTCGTCCGGTCACGGTCGTTCGGTCGCGGTCAGCGTACCGAGCGTGACCCGCGGTGCCGCCGCGCCGTCACCGGCGTGGCGCGACCGTCTACTTCGGACTGGGTGCTAGCTGGTGTGTCCGTGGAAATCGGGGACGTAGTGGCGGCGCATGGTGGTGAGCAGGTCGCCGCTGCACTCGTGCAGCAGTTCGAGTGCGGAGCACAGGTCCGTGGTGTCGGCGAAGGTGTCGCGCAGCCGCTCGGCCGCGGACTCGATCCGGGTGGCGGCCCGCAGGTCGCCGGAAACCCGCACGGCCGTCGCCTGTCCCATGATCTGGGCGTAGAGCGGCGTGCTGCCGTCGGCCGGAACGCTGTCGTCGTCACGCATCCACGCTCTCCGTTCGCCACGGGCACGGTGTGCGCCCGAGGCTACTCAGGGTCTGCCTCCGGCTCGCCGGGGGGTGGTGGACCGAGCGAATCCAGCGCGTCACCCCTGGTGAGCGCCGGGTCGTCCTGGGCGAAGGTGTGCGCCCTGCCGGGACCGGAAAGCGCGGTCTCGAACCGCACGGTGACCCTGCCGTGCCCGGCCCCCTGCACCCAGCCGGTGCCGAACCCGGGGTGGCGCACGTCGTCGCCGGGGCGCCAGCCGGACCGGACGGGCATCGGCCTGGCGACCGCGGTTTCGCCGCCGGGAACGGGTTCTTCCGGGAGTTCGAGTTCGAAGAGGGGCTCCTGGCGTAGTTCGACGAGCCCGCTGAAGGAGACGCCGACGAGGCGGACCGGGCCGAACTCGGCCGGATCGGGCAGCAGCCGCTCGGCGACCGCGGCGAGCCGGTCCGGGTCGGTCGAACCGTGCGTCGCGGTCTCGGACCGGTTGATGGTGCTCATATCGGTGTGCCGGACCTTGATGCCGACCGTGCGCGCCGCGCGGCCGGACTTGACCAGCCTGAGGTGCGCGCCACGGGCCACGCGCCGCGCTTCCGCGCGCAGCGTCGGCAGGTCCACGATGTCGATGTCGAACGTGGTCTCCGCGCTCACCTGCTTCGCCTCGGCCCGCCCGCTCACCGGGCGGTCGTCGTGGCCGTTGGCCAGCCGGTGCAGCTCGCGGCCGACCGCGCCGCCGAGCAGTGACGCGGCCTCCCGCTCGTCGAGCGCGGCGAACTGGCCGATGGTCAGCACGCCGATGGTGCGCAGCTTGCCTTCCGCGATCGGGCCGACGCCCCACAGCGCGCGCACCGGCAGCCCGGCGAGGAAGCCCCGCTCGTCCGCGCGCCGGACGACGACCAGCCCGTCCGGTTTCGCGTAGTCCGAGGCGATCTTGGCGACCTGCTTGCCGCTGCCTGCCCCGATCGACGCGGTCAGCCCGGTCTCCTCGGAGATCCTGGCCCGCAGCCGCGCGCCGAACGCCTCGACGTCCTCAGCCGCCGCGCCGACGAGTTCGGGCGGTTCGGCGAACGCCTCGTCGAGCGAAACCCGTTCGAGCACCGTCGCGTACTCGCCGACGATCGCGAACACGCGCCTGCTCATGGCTTCGTAGAGCGAAAAACGGGCGGGCAGGGTCACCGCGCCCGCGGGCACGAGCCGTCGCGCCTGCGACATCGGCATCGCCGACCGCGCGCCGTACTCGCGGGCTTCGTAGCTGGCACCCGCGACGACCGCGCGCGGGCCGGAACCGCCGACCAGCACCGGGCGCCCGCGCAGGGTCGGGCGCGTGTGCTGTTCGACCGAGGCGTAGAACGCGTCGAGGTCGAGGTGGACGACCCAGCGCTGCATGGTCCCATCTCATCACAGCCGGATCCCGCTCATGAGCAGGTCGAGCAGGCGCCGTGTCCGGTCGTCCCCGTCGGGGGCCTGGCCGGAAACCCACGAGATCCCGGCGGCCATCGCGAGCACGTCACCCGCCGCGACGTCACGGCGGATCGCGCCGGCGTGCTGGGCGCGGAACACCAGATCCGATCCGGCTTTCTGCAGGCGTGCGCAAGAGTGGTCCAGTTCGGACCCGGTGCCGTGCGCGTCGGCCATGACCGTGGTGACGAGCCCGCGGTAGGTCGAAGTGCCCGCGATGAACCGCCGTAGCCATTCCTCCAGCGCCTCGGCGGGCGGGTGCGCCGCCAGCAGCCGTCCGGCCTCGGCGTGCAGCTTGTCGAAGCGGTCGCCGACGAGTGCTTCGAGCAGCGCGTCGCGGGTGGGGAAGTGCCGGTACAGCGTGCCGATGCCGACCCCGGCCCGGCGTGCGACCTCTTCGAGCGAGGCGTCGGTGCCGTGCTCGGCGAACAGTTCGTGCGCCGTGGCCAGGAGCTGTTCGTAGTTGCGGCGCGCGTCGGCGCGCCGGGGCTTGCGCCCGCTCTCCGTGGTGCTCATGCCACTCCCGGGGTTGCCAAATCGGAGGGGGCCTCCGTATATTAACCGGAGGGGCCCTCAGTTTATCCGGAATGCAACCAGAACCTGGACTTGTGGAGGGAAAATGCGTCCTGAACTGGGTCGGCTCGGCGTGTGGACGTGGGCGTTCGACCAGCAGCCGTGGACGAAGGCCGCCGAGGCCGTGGCCGAGATGGAAGAACTCGGCTACGGCACCGTGTGGTTCGGCGAGGGGGCCGGTCGTGACGCGACCACGCAGGCCGCGCTGCTGCTCTCGGCGACGAAGCGGATCGTGGTCGCGCCGGGGATCGCCAACATCTACCGCCACTACCCGGAAACGCTGGCGCAGGCGGAACGCGCGCTCGCCGAGGCGTTCCCCGGCAGGTTCGTGCTGGGGCTCGGCGTGGGCGGGCGGCGCATCACCGAAGCGCACGGGCGCCACTGGGGCCCGCCGTTGTCCACCATGCGCGACTACCTCGACGCGATGGACGCCGCGCGGCTCACCGCTCCTGGCCCGGCCGAACCGTCACCACGCGTGCTGGCCGCGCTGGGGCCGAAGATGCTGCGGCTGGCCGCGGAGCGGACCTGGGGCGCGCACCCCTTCCTGCTCCCGGCCGAGCACACCGCCTACGCGCGCGAAATCGCCGGCCCCGGCGCGGTGCTGGCCGTGCACCAGGCGGTCGCCGTGCACCCGGATCCCGTGCGCGCCAAGGAAATCGCGCGCGCCGGTGTGTCGGGCTGGATCGCGCAGGCCGAGGTCGTGCCGTCCAGGTGGAACCTTGTCAAGGAGCTGACCGGTTTCGACGAGTCCGATCTCGACGGTGGCGGCAGCGATCGCCTCGTCGACGCGATGGTCGCGGCCGGTGACGTCGCCGCCGTGGCCGAGCGGATCCGGCGCCAGTTCGACGCCGGGGCCGATCACGTCTGCATCGGGGTCATGACCGGTGCCCCCGAAGCCGAACTGGCGCTGGACGAGCTGCGTCAGCTCGCCGAAGCGCTGCGGTGACCGGCTTCGGCCGCGATGTCCTCCACCGAGCGGCCGGTGGTGCGCGGCCCGAACGCGGCCACGTTGGCGACGAGCAGCACCATCGCGCCCGCGACCACCGCGAACATGGTGCCGGCGCCCGCGTGGTCGAGCACCGGGATGAGCAGGTACGGCATCGCCGCCGTCGCCAGGCGTGAGAGCGAGTACGCCGAGCCCGCGGCGGTCGCGCGCAGCGTCGTCGGGAACAGCTCGCCCTGGTAGGTGTGGAAGGCGTTCGAGAACACGTTGCTCGCCGCGGTGTAGGCGAACCCGAACACCGCGATGAGCGCACCCGAGGACGAATACCCGAACGCGAGGCCGAACACGGCCATGCCGATCGCGCTGGCGATGATGAGGGTTTTGCGCTGCACGCGTTCGATGACCGGAATGGACAGTGCCGAGCCGATCGGGTAGCCGAGGAAGGTCAGTGCGCTGAAGGTCAGCGAATGCGTCAGGTCGAATCCCTTGGCGGCCAGCACGATCGGCACCAGCGAGCCGAACCCGTAGTAGCCGAAGGCCTGCAGGACCTGGAACACGTAGAGCATCCCGGCGCGGCGGCGCCACGGCGGGCGGAGCAGATCGGTGAACCGGGCCGCGCGCTCCGGTGGCGCGTCGACCGGCTTCGGCTCGGGAAGTTCTTGCCCGGCGGCGTTTTCCAGCCGCGCGAGCACCGCTTCGGCCTCTTCGCCGCGGCCTTGCGCGGCGAGCCAGCGCGGTGACTCGGGAAGTCCCGCCCGCAGCACCCAGACGATCGCCGCGCCGAGCGCGCCGATCACGAACAGCCAGCGCCAGCCGTCGATGCCGAGCGGGGTTTCGCCGACGAGTCCCTTCGCGAGGAAGCCCGCGACGGGCACGCCGCAGAAGCCCACCGTGTAGGCCCACGCGGTCGCACGGCCGCGCGACTTCGCGGGCAGGAGGTCGGCGAGGTAGGCGTCGGCGAGCGGGAGTTCGGCGCCGATCCCGATCCCGGCGATGAACCGGCAGGCCACCAGCATCCACACGTCCGTGCTGAACGCGCCGAGCAGCGTGAACACCGAGTAGAGGCCGAGGGTGACCAGGAACGCGCGCCTGCGGCCGATGCGGTCGGCGAGCCTGCCCAGCGTCAGCGCGCCCACGAACGCGCCGACGAACGCCGACGCCAGCAACGGCTTCAGCTCGGCGCTGCTGACGCCGAACTCCTTGGACAGCACCGTGCTGATCGAGCTGGCCAGGAACAGGTCGTAGAGGTCGAAGAAGGTGGCCACGCCGACCACCGCGATCAGGTAGCGGTGCAGCCGCGTCACCGGCAGGCGGTCCAGCCGCGCCGCCACCATCGTCGTGTCGGCCACCCGGCCCACCTCCCGCCTCCCAGGGTCTGGGAAATGTCGTTCGAGATCTGGGCGTGAGCATACGACCGCCGGGCGCGGGGTCGACGAAGGTGCCGTCGATCAGGGCGGCACGGGAAGCGGAAGTGGCGGCCGGGCCGGCGCCCGGCCGCCTTCGACACTGGGTGTGCTCAGCCTTCCCTGATGGGCGCGCCCGCGTGGTGCAGGCTGCGCAGTGCCTGCGCGTAGGAGTCGATGAGCCCGGTTTCGCAGTACGGCACCCCGATCTCCGCGCAGTAGTCGCGCACGATCGGCTGCGCCCGGCGCAGGTGCGGGCTGGGCATGCTCGGGAACAGGTGGTGCTCGATCTGGTAGTTCAGCCCGCCGAGCGCCACGTCGACGACCGGGCCGCCGAGCACGTTGCGGGAGGTCAGCACCTGCTTGCGGAGGAAGTCCGGCCGGTCGTCGCCGGTGAGGATCGGCATGCCCTTGTGGTTCGGCGCGAAGATCGATCCCATGTAGACACCCCACAGTCCCTGGTGGACGATCAGGAACAGCAGTGCCTTTTCCGGTGGCAGCACGAGGAAGAGCACGGCGAGGTAGGCGGCGAAGTGGGTGCACAGCAGTGCCGCTTCGAGGCCGCGGTGGCGCAGGTTCCCCTTGACCACCGCGCGCACGCCCGAGAAGTGCAGGTTCAGGCCCTCCAGGGTGAGCAGCGGGAAGAACAGGAACGCCTGCCAGCGGCCGATGAACCGCGGCAGGCCCTTGCTGGCCTTCGCCTGCTTCTGGGACCACACCAGGATGTCCGGGTCGACGTCGGGGTCGAGGTCCTCGTGGTTCGGGTTGGCGTGGTGGCGGGTGTGCTTGTCCATCCACCAGCCGTAGCTCATGCCGACGCCGAGATTGCCCGCGAGCATCCCCGCGATCTCGGCCGGCCGCCGGGTGCGGAACACCTGGCGATGCGCGAGATCGTGCGAAAGCAGCGCGACCTGTCCGAACAGGACGGCGAAGAACGCGGCGAGCCCGAGCTGGGCCCACGAGTCGCCGAGCGCGAAGAAGGCGGCGATACCGCCGAGGTAGAGCCCGGCGACGATGGCGACGCGGGCGGTGTAGTAACCGGGCCGCCTGGCCATCAGGCCTGCCTCGGTGATCCGTCGGGACAGGCGCGCGAAGTCGCTGCCGGTGGCGGGTTTGGCGATGTCGTCGTCGATGCTCACGCCGCCAAGCCTGGTGGCAGGGGCCCCGCCGTCCCATCCCGCGCGCACCCGGGTCGTTCGGGGGGCTGGCCCTACCGCGCGGCGCGGACGCGTTCACCGGCCGGGGCAGTACACCGGGCGGGTGGTGACGCCACCGCCGGTCAGCGACACCCCCGTCCGCGCGGTGCACGCGATCTGGTTCGTCGCCATGGCGGAAAGCGCCGTCGGCGGGATCGCGAGCGAAACCGTGGCCACGCCACCCGCGCCCATCGCGAACCCGATCGGTGCGGCCGAGCGGGGCACTTCGGTGGTGAAGCCCTGCGCTGCCTCTTCCGCGCTCACGTCGCTCGCGAGGAGGGTGAGTGCCGTGGCGATGTCGTTCGACGACTGCGAGCGCGTCACCATCGTGAGCTTTCCGTCGCGCACCAAATAGAACGCGGCGCCGATGGCGGGCACGGTCGGGCCGGAGACACCGGAGATGACCCTGCTCGCCCGGACGCCGCAGCCCGCGCACAACAGGGCCAGCAGCAGCACGGCGGCCAGCGGCCTGCGGATCATGACGGCCCTTCCCGGTGGTCCGGCAGGCGAAGGGTGAACAGCGCGCCACCCTCCGCGCGGTTTCCGGCGACGAGGCTTCCTCCGTGCAGGCGGGCGTTTTCCCAGGCGATGGCGAGCCCGAGCCCGCTGCCCTCCGACCGCGCCCTGGCGACGTCGGCCTTGTAGAAGCGGTCGAACACGTGCGGGAGCACCTCCTGGCCGAGTCCGGGGCCGTGGTCGCCGACCTCGATCACCACTTCGCCCGTTTCGGCGCGGAGGGTGAGCAGCACCGGCGGCTCGCCGTGCTTGAGCGCGTTGCCTGCCAGGTTCGCCACGATCACGTCCAGCCGCCGCGGGTCGAGCCGCGCGGTCACCCCGCCGGGAAGGTCGGTCCCCACCTCGTCGTCCCAGCCGCGGGCGTGCAGGGTGGCCCGCACCGCCTCGGCGAGGTCGATCTCTTCGAGCGCGAGCGCCGCCGCGCCCGAGTCGAACCTGCTGACCTCGATCAGGTCGTTCACCAGCCGCGTCAGGTTGTGCGCCTCCTGGCTGACCAGCCTCGCCGCGCGGCCCGCGTCACCCGGCAGGTGCGCGGCGTCCTCTTCGAGCACGTCGGCGACCGCGGTCATCGCGGCCAGTGGCGTGCGCAGCTCGTGCGAGACGTCGGCGACGAACCGCCGCGCGTCGGATTCCATCCGGCGCAGTTCTTCGACGTGCCGCTCCAGCGCACCCGCGGTGTCGTTGAACGTGCTCGCCACGCCGGCCAGCTCGTCGGTGCCGCGAACTTCCAGCCTGGTCGCGAGATCGCCTTCGCCCAGCCGCTGCGCCGCGGTGCCCAGCTCGCGCACCGGCCGCAGCACGCCGCGCGCGGCGAACAGCGCCAGCCCGACCGCGAGCACCATCGCGGCGCCGCCGGTCAGCCACGCCAGCAGTGAGAGCTGGCCGATGGCGTCCTGCTCCGCGTCGAGTTCGTGCACGGTGTAGACCTCGATCCCGGACGGGTACGACGATCCGTCGACGAACACCGGGACGCCGATCGCCAGTGCCGCGCGGCCGGAACTGGCCATGCGCTGCCACGCGATCGAGCCGGCCGCCACCGTGTCCCGCAGTTCCGGGCTGGCCGCGCGGACATCGCCGCTCGACCACGATCGCAGCGAGCCGTAGACCGCGCTCGCGTGTTCGGCCCCCTGGGACAACGCGGACGAGATCGCGTTGAGCTGGTTCTGGCTCGGCGGCAGCCCGACGATCGGCGGCAGCTTCTTGACCCGGTCGACCAGCGCCAGCACCGCGGTGTCCTGTGCCTTCTGCAGGATCACCGACCGGGCCTGCACGTACATCGCGCCCGCGACACCGCCCGTGGTGACCACGACGAGCACCGCGAACGCGGCCAGCAGCCGGTTCCGCAGGCCCCACGGCGTCCGCAGGAGTTCCGTCAGCTTCCGCAAGCGCTCACACCGGTCCGAACCGGTACCCGAAGCCGCGCACCGTCTGCACGTAGACCGGGGCCGCCGAATCGTCCTCGACCTTCGCGCGCAGCCGCTGCACGCACGCGTCGACGAGCCGCGAATCGCCGAGGTAGTCGTGGTCCCACACCGAGGACAGGAGCTGGCGCCTGCTCAGCACGCGCCCCGGCGTGCCGGAGAGTTCGAGCAGCAGGCGCAGTTCCGTCGGCGCGAGGCTCACCGGCTCACCGCCCTTGCGCACCACCAGCGCGTCCCGGTCGATGACGAGGTCGCCGTGCCGTTCGAGCGCCGGGTGGTCCTCGGCAGGCCGCTCGGCGGTGGTCCGGCGCAGCACCGCGCGGATCCTCGCCTCCAGCACCCTCGGCCGGACCGGTTTGACCACGTAGTCGTCGGCGCCCGCTTCCAGGCCGGCCACCACGTCCATGTCGTCGTTGCGCGCGGTGAGCATGATGATCGGCAGGTCGCCGCCCGCCCTGATCCGGCGGCACACCTCGAACCCGTCGATGCCGGGCAGCATCAGGTCGAGCACCACCACGTCGACGGGGGTGGCCGCCAGCAGCGCCAGGCCCCGCTCGCCGGATTCCGCGGCCTCCACCGCGTGGCCCTGTCTGCCGAGCGCGAGCTGGAGGCCGTCGCGCACCGCGGGGTCGTCTTCGATCAGGAGTACTCGGGACACGCCCCGAAGCATTCCAAAATCCGGCGGGTTTCGCCCGTCCGTCATGCCGCGAGCGGGGCGGACCGGCGAAGGTCGACGCCCCGCAGCAGTGCCGTGACCGCCAGCACCGACCCCGCGACGACGACGCCCGTGACCGTCAGCACGGCCAGCAGCGGTGGCGGCCCCGGCGTGGTCGTGGCCGAGTAGAACACCGGCAGCAGCGCCAGCGGCGGCACCAGCCCGGCGCCGGGCCACGGCATGCCACCGGTGTCCACATGAGACCGGCCGGTCCCCGGCAGCAGGGCGACCGCGACGCAGCACAGCGCGCAGGCCAGCAGCACGGCCGCGAGGACGTCGCTGAGCCGGTGCCACCCGGCCGCCATCGTGGCGGCGGCGACCACCGAAACCCCCGCGGCGCCCGGCGCGGCGATCCACCACCGCGCCCGCGGCGGCACGGCGATGAGCAGCCCGAACAACAACCCGGCCGCGGCACCGGTGTGCCCGCTGGGAAAGCTGTTGTGCGAGGTGGATCCGGCCCCGTCGAAATCGGGCCGCAGGACCACTTCCTTGAGCCCGCTGGTCAGCACCGCCGAGCAGCCCGCCACGAGCAGCCCGGCGACGCCTGCCGCCGCACGCCCGGTCACCACCCCTGCCATGAGCACCACGGCGAACAGCGACGCGAGCGTCACGAGTGTCGCCTTGTCCCTCAACAGCTCCAGCACGACCGCCGCGGGGCGGGACAGCGAGGTGCGCAGCGCGTACCCGCGGTGCTCGGCCGCGGGCAGGAGAGCGCTGTCGAGCGCCTGACCGCCGCGCGTCCACACGAACACGGCGCACACCACGGCCGCCGCGGCGGCGAAGCCCAGCGCGGCGACGAGCGGTGCGCGCCTGGCCGGGGCCTGCCGCGGTGGCTGCGGCCGCGGCGGGCTTTCGGGGGCGAGGGTGGTGCCAGTCATGCTTCGAGCATGACGGCGCGGCGTACCGGGCCCGTCCGCGGCATGTCATGGTTGTGTCACAGTCCCCGCCGGCGAGCGGGCCGTGCGGAACTGTGACACGGCCGTGGCGGCCCCGTCGCGGAACACGCGTCGTGGCCGCACATTCGCCATCGACGCTGGCTGTCATGACGCTTTCCGACTCCGCTCGCGCCAGGGTCTTCGCGGTCTTGGCCCGGTTGCTCGCCCTCGTGCTCGTGCCGATCGCGTACTGCGCCGCACCGGGCCGCGCCCGGTTCCTCGCCTGCCAATGGGCTCTGGGCATGCGGTTCCCCGCGGAGGACCTGACCGGTCTCACCGCGCACACGCGGGACGCGCTGACGGCGGCACGGGCCGTCGCGTTCTGGCGGGACCGCCAGCTCATCGGCCTCACTTCGGGACACCGCGACCACGCGGAGCAGCGCGGGATGTTCGCCGACGAGGTCGGCAGGGCGGGCTCCCCGCACGCGGCGCGCCTGCGCGTGCTGCCGGCGGACGAGTCCGCGCACGTCAAGGGAATCGCGCTGGACGTGCGGCCGGTCGAGGGCGCGCGCTGGCTGGAAGAGCACGGCGCGCGGTACGGCCTGTACCGCACCTACCGCAACGAGTGGTGGCACTTCGAATACCGGGCGAGCAGGCCCGAACTGCTGCCGCATCCCGGTGCCAGGCTCGCGGCCGCTCAGAGGTGACCGGTCAGCCAGGCGAGGTGTTCGTCGGGCGAGCCGAACAGGGCGGCGCTGGAATGGGCCCGCTTGAAGTAGCGGTGCGCGTCGTGCTCCCAGGTGATCGCGATCCCGCCGTGCAGCTGGATCATCTCCGCCGCGACCGCGGAGAACGCCTCCGCGCAGTAGGCCTTGGCCACGTGCGCGAGCAGCTCCGACTCGCCCGCCGCGTTCGCGGCCGAGCGCGCGGTCTCGACCAGCACGTGCAGATCCGCCATCCGGTGCTTGAGCGCCTGGAACGACCCGATCGGCCTGCCGAACTGGTGCCGGTGCTTGGTGTAGTCGACGGTCATCGCCAGCGCTTTCGCGGCCGCACCGGCCTGTTCGGCGGCGAGCACCGCGCAGGCGGTGTCGCGAGCCCGTGCCAGCGCGGGGGAGAAGTCGCCGGCGCCGATCCGGCTCGCCGGGGCGCCGGTGAACCGGATCTCGGCCAGCCGCCGCGTTTCGTCCATGCCCGGCGTGTGCACGCGGTGCGCGTTCGCGGTGTCCACTTCGTACAGCCCGATGCCGCCGTCTTCGCGGGCCAGTACGAGCAGCACGTCCGCGAGGTCGCCGTCCAGCACGTAGTGCGCGTGACCGTCCACTGTGGATCCACCAGTGCGGCAGGCGACGTCGGCGGTCCAGCCGCCGTCCGGTCCCGTCCACGCGACACTGCCGATCGCGCCTCCGGCGAGCGGGGGCAGCAGCCTGGCACACGCGTCCTCGTCACCCGATTCGAGCAGGACGCTCGTCGCGAGCACGGACGAGCCCAGGAACGGGACCGCGGCGAGCCCGAGTTCCGCCGCCACGGCCTGGAGTTCGGGCAACCCCGCGTCCGCGCCGCCGTACCGTTCCGGGATCGCGAGTGCGGCGACGCCGACCTCGCACAGCACCGGCCACGGATCCGGCTCCTTCTCGACGATCTCGCGGACCGTTTCGGCCAGCGCGTCCAGTTCGTTCACACCGACTCCAGCACGCGCGCGCGGTGGAAGGCCGGGGTGCCCCATGCGGAACGGAGCGCGCGGACCTTGGTCAGGCGCAGCCCGAGCGGGTGCTCGCCGGTGTAGCCGATCGCGCCGTGCACCTGCAGCCCCGTCCGCGCGGCCAGGTGCGCGGCCCGCCCCGCCGCGACCTTCGCCGCGGACACGTCGCGCGGCGCCAGGGTCAGTGCGGCGGCGTGCACGAGCGGCTTGGCCAGTTCGAGCCCCGTGACGACGTCGGCGAGCAGGTGCTTGACCGCTTGGAAGCCCCCGATCGGCTTGCCGTACTGGCGCCGCTGCTTCGCGTGCCCGACCGAAGCGTCGAGCAGCCATTGCCCGGCGCCAAGGAGGTACGCCGCGGTCGTCAGCGCGCCGAGTTCGAAGGCGCGCCCCGGATCCGCTTCGCCGATCCGCTCACCGGGTTCGATGCGAAAGAGCCGCCGCGCTCCGTCCACTGAGGACAGTCGAGACGCGGGGCGGAAGATGTGGAGCGCCGTGCCGTCCACCGCGACCCGGGTGTCCGCGATATCGGCGTCCAGCGCGTATGGCACGTGCGGTCCGAACGCGACCGAAGCCAGTGTGTCGCCCGCCGCGACCCCCGCGAGCAGTTCATCGTCCAGCAGCGCGGGCAAGACGGCGACGGTGTCCGTCCACGGTCCGGGCACCGCGTGGTACCCGAGCCGGTCGAAGGCCACCACGAGATCGAGATCGCTCGCGCCGAGCCCGTCGTACCGCTCGGGGACGCCCAGCGCGGTGACGCCGATCTCGGCGAGCGCACGCCACAGCTTGCGGCCCTCGTCGTGCTCGCCGCGCGCCCACGCCCGCGTCGCCGAGTCGACTTCCCGATTCGCCAGCAGGTCGTCGACGCTCGCGGCGAACCGGTCCTGCTCTTCGGACAGGAGGAATTTCATCGCGGCAGCCCCAGTAGGCGTTCGGCTACGGTGGAGCGCTGGATCTGGTCGGTGCCGCCGTAGATCGGCCCGGCGAGCGAGAACAGCCAGCCGTCCGTCCACTCGGGACTGACCTCGGCCTCGGGGCCGAGCAGGTCCAGCGCGGTTTCGTGCAGGTCCACGTCGAGCCGGGACCAGAAGAGCTTGTTCACGCTGGATTCCGGCCCCAGCTTCCCACCCGCTTCGAGGCGGGACACGGTGCCGAAGGTGTAGAGCTGGTAGGCCCGCGCGCCGATCCACGCGTCCGCGACGCGCTCGGCCGTCCCGGCCGGTTCGCCCGCTCCCCGCCACTCGCGCACCAGCGCGTTCGCGGCGGCCAGGAAGCGGCCGGGGCTGCGCAGGGAAAGCCCGCGTTCGTTGTTGGCCGTGGTCATCGCCACCCGCCAGCCTTCGCCGGGCTCGCCGATGACGTCGCGGTCGGGCACGAACACGTTGTCGAAGAACAGCTCCGCGAACCCCGGCTCACCGTCGAGCTGCGGGATCGGCCGCACCGTGACGCCATCGGCGCGCAGGTCCACCATGACGTAGGTCAGCCCGTGGTGCCGCCGCGCTTCGGGATCCGAGCGGAACAGCCCGAACGCCCGGTCCGCGAACGACGCCCGCGAGCTCCACGTCTTCTGTCCATTGAGGAGCCAGCCACCGCCGGTCCGGCGCGCGGTCGAGCGCAGTGCCGCGATATCGCTGCCCGCCTCCGGTTCGGACCACGCCTGCGCCCAGATCTGCTCGCCGCGCGCCATCGCGGGCAGGATCCGGTGCCGCTGCTCGTCCGTGCCGTGCGAGAACAGGGTGGGCGCGAGCATGAAGATGCCGTTCTGGCTCACCCGCCCCGGCGCGCGCGCCGCGTAGTACTCCTCCTCGAACAGCACCCACTCCAGCAGCGACCGGTCCCGGCCGCCGAATTCTTCCGGCCACGAGACCACCGAAAGCCGGGCATCGGCCAGTTTCGCTTCCCACGCGCGGTGTTCCTCGAAGCCCGCGGCGGTGTCGAAGGACGCGAGCGGGGTCCTCGGCACGTGTTCGGCCAGCCACGCCCGCACTTCGTCGCGGAACCCGGTCGTGCGCTCGTCGAGATCGAGGTCCATCACCGCGCCCCGTCCCGCATCGAGCGCGCGTCCTGGCCGCCGAGCGAGTCCCCGCCGGACACCTCGGCGTTGTGCGCGTGCGCGAAGTGGTGCAGCCCGAACACGGAGTCCATTCCGGACCGCATGCCCATCAGGTCCTCGGCCTGGTTGACCGCCTTCTTCGCCAGCGCGAGCCCGAAGGACGGCATCGCCGCGACGCTTTCCGCCAGCGCGAACGTCTCGTCGGCGAGGTCCGCCCTCGGCACGACCCGGTTGAGCATGCCCCAGTCCTTCGCTTCGGCGGCGCTGAACCGGCGGCCGGTGAACAGCACCTCCTTCGCCGCCCTCGGCCCGAGCACCCACGGGTGCGCGAAGTACTCGACACCGGGAATTCCCATGCGCACCACGGGATCGGAGAAGAACGCGTCGTCGGAGGCGACGATCAGATCGCACACCCAGGCGAGCATCAGCGCGCCCGCCACGCACGCGCCCTGCACGCTCGCGATCGTCGGCTTCGGGATCTCGCGCCAGCGGCGGCACATCCCGAGGTACACCTCGGCCTCGCGCGCGAACCGCTGGTCCCCGCCGGACTTGCCGACGTGGTCCCACCACAGCACCGCCTTGCGCTCGAACGACACGTCGGCGTCGCGGCCGGGGGAGCCGATGTCGTGGCCTGCCGAGAAGTGCTTTCCCGCCCCGGCCAGCACGATCACCTTCACCGCGTCAGCGTCGACGGCGCGGGTGAACGCGGCGTCGAGCGCGTAGGTCATCGCGGAGTTCTGTGCATTGCGGTAGTCCGGGCGGTTCATCGTGACGACCGCGACCGGCCCCCGCACCTCGTAGCGCACTTCATCAGCCATCGGTTCGCTCCCGCAGCACTCGTTTCAGCACCTTTCCCGACGCGTTCCTCGGCAGCTCCGTGACGAACCGGACGCGCCGGGGAACCTTGTAGTTGGCCAGCAGCTCGCGGCAGTGCCCGAGCACGGTGTCCTCGTCCAGTTCGTGACCGGGCGACGGCACGACGTGCGCGAGCCCGACCTCGCCGAGGCGCTGGTCCGGCATCCCGACGACGGCCACTTCGGACACGCCGCCGAGCCGGGAGATCACCTGCTCCACCTCGGCCGGGTAGACGTTGAACCCGCCGCAGATGTAGAGGTCCTTGATCCGGTCGGTGATCCGCAGGTAGCCGCGCTCGTCGAGGGCGCCGACGTCACCGGTGTGCAGCCAGCCTTCGGTGTCGATCGCGGCGGCGGTGGCCTCGGGATCGTCGAGGTAGCCGAGCATCACGTTGGGGCCGCGCACCAGAATCTCGCCGGAGTCCGCGATCTCGACCTCGAAGCCCGCGGTGGGCCGCCCCGAGGTGGTGGCGACGGTGTGCGGGTCGTCGCCCGCGTCGCACATCGTCACCACGACGGCCTCGGTGAGCCCGTACGCGGTGAGCACGGTGCCGAATCCCAGTTCCCCGCCCAGCCGCTCGACGAGGCTGACCGGCACGGTCGCCGCGCCGGTGATCGCGACGCGGAGGCTGGACAGGTCGTGCTCGCTCCGTCGTGGATGGTCCACAAGGGACTGGTGGACGGTCGGCGCGCCGGGCAGCACGGTGATCCGCTCGCGCTCGATGATCCACAGTGCCGCGGCGACGTCGAAGGTGGCCTGCGGGACGAGCGCCGCACCGCGCAGGAGAGCCGCGAGGATGCCCGCCTTGTAGCCGAAGCTGTGGAAGAACGGGTTGACCACCAGATAGCGGTCCTCCGGGGTGAGGGCCACGTGGTCCGCCCACGCCGCCGCCACGCCGAGCGCCTGCCGGTGGCTGCTCATCGCGCCCTTGCTGCGGCCGGTGGTGCCCGAGGTGAAGAGGATGTCGCTGACGTCGTCCGGGGACACCAGCGGTGCGGGTGCCGCGTCGAAACCGTCCAATGCGGACCATTCGGTGACGCCTTCGCGCGGGGGTTCCTCGCCCTCGACCGGGATGCGCAGCACGACGCCGGGAACGGTCCCGGTGCCCTGCAACGCCGCCAGCCGGTCGGTGCCGAGGAACTCGCCGGTGACGACCAGCGCGACCGCTCCGCTCCTGGTGAGGATGTCGGCCGTTTCCGCGGCGGTGAACCGGGTGTTGACCGGGACCAGCGCGGCGCCCGCGTAGTGCGCGCCGAGCGCGGCGACCACCCAGTGCCAGGTGTTGGGCGCGTTCACCGCCACCCGGTCGCCGGGCCGGACGCCCCGCGCGGCGAAGAAGCCGGCACAGCGGCGGACTTGGTCGAGGAGCTGTTCGTAGGTGAGGCGGACCGTGCCGTCGACGAGCGCCTCTCGCGCGCCGAAGCGCCGTGCGGCGGCGGCGAGCGCGCCGGGCGTGGTTTGCTCGGTCATCAAATCTCCCTAGCAAGTGCTTGGTAGGGTAGCCTACGCAGGACGGCGCCCGCTGTCGACAGCCCGGACGGAGGTACCAGCGTGACCGACACCGAGTTCCGGGCCGAGTTCCGGTCGTGGCTCGAGGAAAACCTCTCCGGTGAGTTCGCGTCCGTGCGCGGGCTCGGCGGCCCCGGCCGGGAGCACGAGGAGTTCGATCGCAGGCTCGCGTGGGAACGACGGCTCGCCGAGGGCGGCTGGAACGGCGTCGGCTGGCCGGTCGAGCACGGCGGCCGCGGCGCGAGCCTCGCCCGGCAGGTGATCTTCCACGAGGAGTACGCGCGGTCCCGCGCGCCGGCGCGGGTGAGCCACCTCGGCCAGGAACTGCTCGGTCCGACGCTCATCGCGTTCGGCACGCCGGAGCAGCGGCGCCGGTTCCTCCCGGCGATCCTGCGCGTCGACGAACTGTGGTGCCAGGGCTATTCGGAGCCGGGCGCGGGGTCCGATCTCGCGGCCGTCTCCACCACGGCGAGGCTCGACGGCGGGGAATGGGTCCTGCGCGGGCAGAAGGTGTGGACCTCGCTCGCGCACGTCGCCGACTGGTGCTTCGTGCTGGCCAGGACCGAACCGGGGTCGAAGCGCCACCACGGCCTGTCCTACCTGCTGGTGCCGCTCGACCAGCCCGGTGTCGAGGTGCGCCCGATCCGGCAGCTCACCGGCACCGCCGAGTTCAACGAGGTGTTCTTCGACGGCGCCCGCACGGCGCGCGATCTCGTGGTCGGCGAACCGGGAGAGGGCTGGCGCGTCGCGATGGGCACGCTCGCCTTCGAACGCGGGGTCGCCACACTGGGCCAGCAGGTCGGTTTCCGCCGCGAACTGGACGAACTGGTGGCGCTCGCGCGGGAGAACGGCGCGCTGGGCGATCCGGTGCTGGCGAACGCGCTGGCGCGGGCCAGGATGGGGCTCGAAGTGATGCGCGCGCACGCCGTGCGCACGCTCGGGGACTCCTCGCCCGGCGTGGCGGAGGTGTCCAAACTGGTCTGGGCCAACTGGCACCGCGCGCTCGGCGAGCTGGCGATGCGGGTCCGCGGGGCGCGCTCGCTGGTCACCAGCAACGGCGAAGCCGGGCTCGACGACCTGCAACGGCTCTACCTGTTCAGCCGCGCGGACACGATCTACGGCGGCTCCAACGAAATCCAGCGAAACGTGCTCGCCGAGCGGGTGCTCGGCCTGCCGAGGGAGGTCCGTCCGTGATCGCGGTGCCGAAGTACCCCGAAGGTGCGAACCTGTTGCGGGACAAGGTCGTGGTGGTCACCGCGGCGGCGGGAACCGGGATCGGTTCCGCGGTCGCGAAGCGCGCGCTCGAAGAGGGCGCCAGTGTCGTGCTCAGCGACTGGCACGAGCGCAGGCTCGCCGAGAAGGCCGCGGAACTGGGCGAACTCGGCCCCGTGCACGCGATCCGCTGCGACGTCACCGACGAGGGGCAGGTACAGGCGCTGTTCGACGGTGCCGCGGCGCGGTTCGGCCGGATCGACGTGGTGGTCAACAACGCGGGCCTCGGCGGATCCAAGTCCCTTGTGGACATGACGGACGAGGAGTGGTTCCGCGTGCTCGACGTGACCCTCACCGGCACCTTCCGCGCCACCCGCGCGGCGCTGCGGCGGTTCATCGCCCAGGGCGGCGGGGGAGCGGTGGTCAACAACGCTTCGGTGATCGGCTGGCGCGCGCAGGGCGAGCAGGCGCACTACGCGGCCGCGAAGGCCGGGGTGATGGCGTTGACCAGGTCCGCCGCGGTCGACGTCGCCGAACACGGGATCCGGGTCAACGCGGTCGCGCCGAGCCTGGCGATGCACCCGTTCCTGGCCAAGGTGACCACCGACGAACTGCTCGACGAGCTCACCGCGCGCGAGGTGTCCGGCCGCGCGGCCGAACCGTGGGAGGTGGCCAACGTGATGGTCTTCCTCGCCAGTGACTACGCCTCGTACCTCACCGGTGAGGTGCTCTCCGTAAGCTCCCAGCATGCGTGAGGAAGGCGTGAACACCAAGGGGCGGGGCTCGTCACGGCGGGCGGAACTGCTTTCGCTGGCGGCGAAGCTGTTCGCCGAACGCGGATACGTTTCGACGACCGTGCGGGACATCGCGGACGCGGCGGGCATTCTTTCCGGCAGCCTCTACCACCACTTCGACTCGAAGGAGTCGATGGCGGACGAGCTCCTCACCGGGTTCCTCGACGAGCTGTTCGGCAGCTACCAGGAGATCATGGCCGCCGGGCTCGGCCCGAGGAAGACGCTCGAAGCCGTGGTGACGGCGTCCTTCGAGGCCATCGACCGCAGGCCCGCCGAGGTGGCGATCTACCAGACCGAGGCGAAGCACCTGATGCAGCTGCCGCGGTTCGCCTACCTCACCGAGCGCAACGCGGAGTTCCGCGGGCTGTGGAACGCGATACTGACCGACGGCGTCGCCGAAGGCGCGTTCCGCGCCGATCTCGACGTCGAGCTGACCTACCGGTTCATCCGCGACACGGTGTGGGTCGCGGTGCGCTGGTACAACCCCGACGGCGCGCTCTCCGCGGACGCCGTGGCCGAGCAGTACCTCGGCATCCTGCTGGAGGGAATCGCGGCGAAACGCAAGCGGGTCAGGAAGGATCCTTGATGGCCGAAGCGTATGTGGTGGACGCGGTGCGCACGCCCGTCGGCAGGCGGGGCGGCGCGCTCAGCGCGGTGCACCCCGCGGACCTCGGCGCGCACGTGCTCGCCGAGGTGGTCACTCGCGCCGGGCTGGACCCGGCACTGGTCGACGACGTGATCCTCGGCTGCACCGACACCCTCGGCCCGCAGGCGGGGAACATCGCCAGGACGGCGTGGCTCGCGGCGGGTTTCCCGCACCACGTGCCGGGGGTGACCGTCGACCGGCAGTGCGGGTCGAGCCAGCAGGCGGTGCACTTCGCCGCGCAGGCGGTGCTGTCCGGCACGATGGACGCGGTGCTGGCCGGTGGCGTGCAGAACATGAGCATGGTCCCGATCAGCGCGGCCATGCTCGCCGGGCGCGAATACGGTTTCGACGACCCGTTCACCGGTTCATCGGGCTGGCAGGAGCGCTACGGCGCGGCCGAAATCTCGCAGTTCCGCGCCGCCGAGATGATCGCGAACCACTGGGGCCTCACGCGCCAGCAGATGGAGGAGTACGCGCTCGCGAGCCACCAGCGCGCGATCGCGGCGATCGACGAGGGCCGCTTCGACGCGGAAACCGTGCCGTTCGGGGACTTCCGCCACGACGAGGGGCCGAGGCGGGACACCAGTGCCGAGCGCATGGCGGCGCTGAAACCGCTCGCCGAGGGCTCCCCGCTCACCGCGGCCGTGGCGAGCCAGATCTCCGACGGCGCGAGCGCGACCCTCATCGCCTCCGAATCGTTCGTCGCCGAGCACGGGCTGACCCCGAAGGCACGGATCCACCACCTTTCGGTGCGCGCCGCCGATCCGGTGTGGATGCTCACCGGCCCGATCCCGGCGACCGCGCACGCGTTGCGCCGCACCGGGCTCGCGATCGGCGACATCGACCTGTTCGAGGTCAACGAAGCGTTCGCGAGCGTGGTGCTGGCCTGGCTGGACGAGACCGGTGCCGATCCCGCGCGGGTGAACGTCAACGGTGGCGGGATCGCGCTCGGGCACCCGATCGGCGCCACCGGCACGAAACTGTTCGCGACCCTGCTGCACGAACTGGAGCGCCGAGGCGGGCGGTACGGCCTGCAGACCATGTGCGAAGGCGGCGGCACCGCCAACGTCACGATCATCGAACGGCTGTGACGCTCAGCCCTGCCACGGGCGGGTGTCGGTGGCGGGGTCGGTCCTGGCCAGCTCGGCATCCAGTTCGTCGCAGCGCGCTTCGGCCGCTTCGGCGGTCGGCAGTCCCAGCCGGTCCGCGATCCGCTGCCACGACCAGCCCTGCTCGCGCGCCTGGCGGATGAAGGTCGGCTCGGACTGGTTCACGATCCGCCGCGCGCGCACGATTTCCAGTGCCCACGCGCCGAGCACGCCGTCGGGCACCTCGCCTGCCCGGTAGGAGGCCATCGCCAGCCCGGTCAGCGGGGCGGTCTCCATCAGCACGGCGGCACCGTGCTGATCGGAGAGCCAGTCGTCGATGACGGGGTTCCGCGATTCGCCGCTCATGGCCCCGGATCATAGGGCTCAGCGAGGAAGCGGCTCCGGCGCGGGCGGGCCGACGTACCGCGCGGCGGGCCGGATCATCTTCGGGTCCGCCGCCTGTTCGAGGATGTTCGCGCACCAGCCGATCACCCTGCTCACCGCGAACGTCGGGGTGAACATGCTCCGCGGGATCCCGCAGCGCTCCATCACCACGCCCGCATAGAACTCGACGTTCGCGTGCAGTTCGCGGCCGGGCTTCTCCTCGGCCAGTATTTCCACGACGCGCCGCTCCACGGTCGCCGCGAACTCGGCGAGATCGCCGCCGAGCCCGAGCGCGATGTCGCGCAGCATCAGCGACCGCGGGTCCTCGGTGCGGTAGACGGCGTGCCCGAACCCCATGATGCGCTCGCCAGAGCGCACCTTTTCGCGGACCCAGCCGTCGATCCGGTCCGGGGTGCCGATCTCGTCGATGCTCGCCAGCGCGCGATCGGGCGCGCCGCCGTGCAGGGGCCCCGAAAACGCGCCGATCGCGGCCGCGACCGCGGACACCACGTCGGCACCGGTGGAGGCCACCACGCGCGCGGTGAACGTCGACGCGTTGAACCCGTGGTCGATCGTGGCCACCAGGTAGCGCTCCAGCGCGCTCGCCTTCGCCGGGTCCGGTTCCTCGCCGGTCACCAGGTACAGCCAGTTCGCCGCGGCCGACAGGTCGGCGCGCGGTTCGAGCGGTTCCTCGCCGTGGCGGAGCCGGTGCAGCGCGGCCAGTATCGTCGGCGTCACGGCGCACACCAGCATGGCGTCCGCCTTGCGCCGGGCCGGATCGGCGTCCCACAGCGGCGGGAGCCCGCGCGCGGCGGTGAGCAGCGACAGCGCGGTGCGCAGGCCCGCGAGCGGGAGGAACGAGTCCCCGGCGAGCGCGATGCCCGGCAGCGCCGCGCGCACTTCCGCTGGCAGGTGCCGCAGCGGCGCGACCTCGTCCGCGAAACGCGCGCGTTCGGTCTCGTCCGGCAGCCTTCCTTCGAGGAAGAAGAACCAGACGTCCTCGAAGGTCTTCGTCTCCGCGAGTTCGATCGCGGAGTACTGGCGGTAGTGGTAAAAGCCTTCGCGCCCGCGCACGTCCCCCAGTTCGGTGGTCGTGACGACGACGTTGCGGAGTCCTGGTGGGACCTCGACCGGTCCGTCCACGGTGACTGACATCGGTACCTCCTCGAATGTGGCTCCAGCCTCGAACCATCGATCGAGTATTGTCAATGTCGATCGAGTCGATGTTAACCAGGAAAGCGCAGGTCATGACCTCCTCCGGTGACGAGCGTTACCTGACCACCGCCGAGGTCGCCCGCCGCCTCGGCGTCAAGGCGGAAACCGTCTACACCTACGTCAGCCGCGGTCTCCTCACGAGCGTCCGCGCGAAGGGACGGCGGGGGAGCCTGTTCCCGCTGGGCGAGGTCGACCGGCTCGCCCAGCGGGGGAGCGAGGGGCAGCAGCCGTCCGGATCGGTCGAGCGCATCCGCACGCGGCTCACCAGGATCGACGACGACGAGCTGGCCTATCGCGGGCATCGCGTGCGGGATCTGGTGGGCACGAACGGGTTCGAGGCCGTGGCGAGTCTGTTGTGGACGGGCGAACTGGCCGGGCGGCCGTTCCCCGCGCCGCCGGACCAGGTCGCGCTGGCGGCCGCGGTGGGCGAGGCGCTGCCGGAGACGGCGTCGCTGACCGACCGGCTCCGGGTCGCGGTGGCCGCGCTCGGGTCCGCGGACCCGCTGCGGTTCGACGTGTCGGCCGACGCGGTGGTGGCGGCGGGCGAACCACTGCTCGGGGTCCTCGTGGACGCGCTTCCCGGCCTCGCGCCCGGCCGAACGGCGTCCGGCACGCTCGCGGAACGCCTGTGGCCCAAGGTTTCCGCGTTGCCACCGCGGCCGGAGCTGCTCGACGCGGTGCTGGTGCTGCTCGCCGACCACGGGCTCGCGGTGTCCACTGTGGCCGCCCGCGTGGCGGCGAGCGCCCGTGCGAACCTGTACGCGGTGGTGTCGGCGGGACTCGGTGCCGTGGACGGGCCCTACCACGGCGCGGCGAGCACGCTCGCGTACCGGTTTCTGGCCGAGGCGATGCGCGATCCGATCGGCGCGCTGTCGGAGCACCTGCGCGCGGGCGGGGTCCCCGGGTACGGCCACCGCGTGTACCGGCGGCGCGACCCGCGCGCCGAGATCCTCTTCGGACTGCTCGATGGCGCGCCGGTGCTCGACACCGTCGAGATCGTCTCGCGCGAGCTGGCGAAACGGGGCGGGGCGTTCCCGAACGTCGACCTCGCGCTGGCCGCGCTGATGCACGCCAACGGCATGGCGCCCGAAACGGGCGAGGCGATCTTCGCGATCGCCCGCACCGCCGGATGGATCGCACACGCGCTGGAGGAGTACGCCGAGCCGCGCCTGCGGTTCCGCCCGATGGGTGTCTACATCGGACCGGGCTAGAAGGCGTACTCCCAGCCACCGGCACCGCTGTAGCCTTCGAGGAGCAGGACCCCGTGCGGCGTCGAGGTTTCCACGTCGACCGTGCCCTGCGCGCGCTGGTTGGCGCCGAGCCCTGGCGGGAGCACGCCGGAGATGTCGGCGCAGGAGCCGCCCATCGCGTTCACGGTGACGCCGTCGGAGCCGATCACCTTGGCCCCGTAGGGGCTCAGCACCGCCTCGAGGTCGCGGTTCGCCGCGGCGTCGGGCCCGGTCGTCACGCGGACGTGCAACACGACGGAATGCTTGCCCGCCGCGCGTTTCGGCATGTACTTGCCGCACTTCGGGTCGACGTCGATCTTGTCCACGACGAACTTCCCGGCGCCGATCGTCACCTCTTCACCGGGCTTCTTCGGCACGTTCCCGCGTTCGTTCGCGTCCGGGTTCCTCGGTGTCGCCGGGATCGAGGGCAGGCTCGGTGTGACCGGGACGGCCGGCGCGCCCGGCGCCGTGGACAGCCGCGGCAAGGTGGACGTCGCGGGCGCGCGCGGGGACATCAGCCGGTCGAGGTCGTCCTTGAGCTTGTCGACCCGCTCGTTCCACTGCGCCTGCAGCACGAGCCCGACCACCACGCCCGCGATCGCCAGCACGAGCCCGGCCGCCGACATCACGCGGTGCGCGCCGAAGAGCCCGGCCACCCCGAAGACGATCCCGATGAACCCGGCCACGACGGTCACGTTGTTCAGGATCGGGATCGGGCTGCCGGAGGCGGAGATGATGCCGAGCACGAGCGCGGTGACCGCCAGCCCGATCAGGTCGCGGCCGGCCCCGGCCGGTGGCGGGTTCGGCGACGGCACGGGTGGCGGCGGGAAGGCAGGGAACGCCGACGACTCTGACACGGATTCTCCCCATGGTGAACGGCCGGGGGCTGTCCGTCCGGCACCTGCTAGTCGGCGATCGCCCGTTCGGCGTTACCGCACGCCGGGGTGAGCCGCTCAGTAGCCGTCCTCGGCCGCGCCCCGCGCCAGCAGCGCGAAGGCGGTTTCGGCGTCGGCGACGGCCTGGGCGCAGGTGTCGTCCGCGGTGCCGCCGGTGGTGAGCCTGCGCCAGTTCTCCCGCGCCAGAACCTGGTGGACGGCCAGGATCTGGGCGGCCACCAGCCGCGGCCGCGGGGAGCCGTCCCGGTCACCGGCGGCCTCGCGGAGGACGTCCGCGAGCTCGTCGAGGTTCGAGGTTTCCAGCTCGGCCAGCCGCGCGGTCACGGCAGGCGTGGTGAACACCAGGCGGTGGAAGGCGAGCACGTCCGCGGAATCGCACAGCCCGGTCACCGGGTCGCGCCGGTCGAGCCCGTCGAGGAAGTGCCGCCGCACCGCGGCCAGCGGGGTCGCGCCGGTTTCGCGCGCGCGGACGACCCGTGCCGTTTCACCGCGGTGGTCGGCGAACCGGTGCAGCACGAGGTCCTCCTTCGCCGGGAAGTAGCGGAACACGGTGGGCTTGGACACCTCGGCGGCGGCGGCCACGTCGGACACCGCGACCTCGTCGAAGCCCCGCTCCAGGAACATCGCGATCGCGGTGTCGGAGATCGCCTGCCTCGTCCGTTCCTTCTTGCGCTCGCGCAGTCCTTCCGCCATGGCCGTGACCCTAGCATGATTGAGACCAAGATAAATATTTAACTCAGTTGTATTTGTGTCCGAGTTGTGTTCTGCTGGCCGGGTGCACGGAGACGAGGAGGACGAGATGAGCGATGTGGTGATCGTGGGAGCGGGCCCGACCGGGCTGACCCTGGCGTGCGAGCTGGCGAGACGGGGGCTGGACGTTCGGGTGGTCGACCGCTCGGTGGCGCACGGGCACGGTTCGCGGGGCAAGACGCTCAACCCGCGCAGCCTGGAGGTGCTGGCCGATCTCGGGGTCGGGGAGGTGGTCGCCGCCGTGGGCCTCACGCATCTGCGGTACCGCAAGTACTACGACGGCGTGCGGGTCTCCGAACTGGACCCGTTCGCCGAGCCGGGGCCGACCGCGGACGCGCCGTACGACGGCATGCTGTTCCTCCCGCAGTGGCGGCTCGAAGAGATCCTCCGCGACCGGCTGGCCGCCTTCGGGGTGAAGGTGGAACTGGGCACCGAACTGACCGGGCTCCGGCAGGCGGACGGGAAGGTGGCCGCGGCCTTCGCCGGCGGCGGCCGGGCCGAAAGCCGGTACCTGGTGGGGTGCGACGGCGGCCGCAGCACGGTTCGCAAGCTCCTCGGCGTCTCGTTCGAGGGGAAGACGGCGAGCGAGCAGTCGATGATCTGCGGCGACGTGGAAGCCGACGGCCTCGATCCCGGCGTGTGGCACCAGTGGTTCGACCGCGAGGGCGCGGTGCTGCTGTCGCCGTTCCGCGATTCGCGGTCGTGGCAGATCCAGGCCGATGTCGAGCGGGACGCGGACGGCACTGTGCTGGAGCCGTCCTTGGCTGGCTTCCAGCGGCGGCTCGATCTCCGCGCCGGCGAGACCGGCGTCCGGCTGCGGAACCTCACCTGGTCGTCGACCTGGCGGGTGAACGTCCGCATGGTGGACCGGTACCGCGCCGGAAACGTCTTCCTGGCTGGCGACGCCGCTCATGTGCACCCGATCGCGGGCGGGCTCGGCATGAACACCGGGATCCAGGACGCTTGGAACCTCGGCTGGAAGCTCGCGCTCGCGGCGGGCGGGCGCGCCGGTGCCGAACTGCTCGACACTTACCAGGAGGAGCGGCTGCCGATCGCGGCGTGGACCCTCGACTTCACCGGCACCCTGCTGGACGCGGTCGGGGAAGCATTGGAGAAACCCGGTGTGGGACTGGAAAAGGTGGTCACCGACGAGGGCAGGGGGCTGCGGATCGGATACCGGTGGAGCTCGCTGGCGCGGGGCCGCGGCACGCACTGCCTCGAACCGGGAGACCGCGCACCCGACGCCCCGTGCCACGACCGCGACGGCCGGGCCGTCCGGTTCTTCGAGGTGTTCGCCGGGCCGCACTTCACCCTTCTCGGGTTCGGTGCGGGAACCGCCGCCGCGGTGCGGCGACTTGCCGGAGAAGACGTCGTCGGCCGCGTGGTGGAGGTAGATCTCATCGACAGCGATCGCCACGCCCGGCGCGCGTACGGGATCGACGGGGACGCGCTCGTCCTCGTCCGCCCCGACAACCACGTCGCGATGATCACCGAGGCTAGTGACGCGGATGGCGTGCTCGGCTACCTTCGCGACGTCGGCGCGGTTTCAGGGCAGCAGGCGGCGTAGCGCGTCGGAGAACTGGGCCGGGTTCCGCTGCGGCGCGAGATGCGCGCCGGGCAGCTCCGCGAACGGCAGGCCCAGTTCGAGCGCGAGCGCGCGGGCGGGGGCGTAGTGGAAGTGGCCCCTGCTGCCCTCGCCCGCGGCGAGCGTGACGTCCACCCAGGACTTCCGCAGCGCCGGAATGTCCGGCAGGTAGTGGTAGAACTCCAGGATCTCGCGGTCGAACAGCCGCGCCCATTCGGTTTCGTTCGGCAGCCGGACGGCGCGGAGGTCCGGCAGCGCGGCTCCGGCGATGGTGCTGACGAACCGGGTGAACGCGCCGAGCACGTCGCCGGAGCGCGCCAGTTCCACCTGCGCGTCGGCGTCGGCGAACCAGTCCTCGGCGTCGGGCAGCAGGCCCACCACGGGCGGTTCGTGGGCGATCAGGGCGGACACCGTTTCCGGGTAGCGCGCGGCGAGGTCGAGCGCGATCACCGCGCCCGCGCTGCTGCCGAACACGGTGACCTCGCCGAACCCGAAGTAGTCGATCACCGCGCGGGCGTCGGCGGCGTGCCGCGCCACCGGGATCGGGCCCGTCGAGTCGTCGGTGCTGCGGAAGTGGCCGCGGCGGTCGTAGGTCAGCACGGTGTGGTCGGTGCTCAGCCGCTTCGCGAGCGCGCGGTACGAATCGGCCGCGCCGAGGCCACCGGGGACCAGCAGCAGCGGCGCGCCGTCACCCTCCTGGCGAACGTGCAGCTCCGCGTCCTCGACAACGCAGGCACCCGTCGACACGTCGGAGTTCATGGGCAAAGTCAAGCACAGCCGTGCGCACCGCCAAGCCGCCGGATGATCGCGTTCGCGTCCCCGGCAACGCTTTCGACCACTTCGCGCACCGTGGGCAGGTCGTCGAGCAGGCCGACGACCTGCCCGGACGCGAGCACGCCCGCGCCGGTGTCACCGTCGACGAGCCCGGCGCGCAGCAGCATCGGGGTGTTCGCCGCCATCACCACCTGCGCCAGCGACCGCTCCCCGCCGCGGCGCATCGCGAGGCCCTCGCGCACCATCGCGCGCCACGAAACCCCGGTCAGCGCCCGGAACCGGACCGCGTTGCGCACCGCGCGGAGCAGCCCGGTGGCCGGACCCGACCGTTCGAGCGAGTCCACCAGCTCGGTGCGCAGCACCCGGTGCGGCATGCCGTCGACCTTCCGCGTCACCACGGTGTCGGTGAGCCCGCGGGCGAGGTAGGCGCGTTTCACCGCGTCGGGCACGGTGCTCTCCGCGGTGAGCAGGAACCGCGTGCCCATCGCGATCCCGGCCGCGCCGTAGGCGAGCGCGGCGGCGAGGCCGCGTCCGTCGAAGAAGCCGCCCGCGGCGACCACCGGGATGTCCACCGCGTCCAGCACCGAGGGCAGCAGCAGCGTGGTCGCGACGCCGCCGGTGTGCCCGCCGCCTTCGCCGCCCTGCACGATGACGGCGTCCGCGCCCCAGCCCGCGACCTTCTCGGCGTGCCGCGCGGCACCGATCGACGGGATCACCACGACCCCGGCGTCCTTCAGGCGCGCGATCATCTCCTTGCGCGGGGCCAGCGCGAACGAGGCCACCCGCACGCCTTCGCGGATCAGCAGCGCGACCCGGTCCGCCGCGTCGTCGGCGTCGGCGCGCAGGTTCACCCCGAACGGCTGGGACGTGCGCGCCTTCGTCTCCGCGATCGCGCGGGCCAGTTCGTCGTAGGTCATGGTGGCCGACGCGAGGATGCCGAGTGCGCCCGCTTCGGCCGTCGCGGCGACGAGCCGGGGCCCGGCGACCCAGCCCATCCCGGTCTGCACGATCGGGTGCGCCACGCCGGTCAGCTCGGTGAGTGCGGTCCTCATCCCTTGTCCCGCAAGGATTCCGGGTCGAGCACGGTCCGGATGAGGCGCAGCTCCTCGTCGTCGGGAACGCGGGTTTCGACGGTCCCGCCGGTGTCGAGTTCGAACGAGGTGGCGGCGCGCACCTCGTCGACGGTGACGCCGGGATGCACCGAGACCAGGCTCGGCCGGTCGCCGAAGGCGAGCACGCCGAGGTTCGTCACCACGCGGTGCCCCTCGTGGAACCGGCCGGCCCCCGCGGCCAGTGCGCGGGCACGGCCGACGCCGGACACCACGTCCACCTCGTCGACGAACACCCTCGTGCTGTGGCGCGGCACCCAGTAGCTGGTGCGGTGGTTCACCGTGTTCCCCGGCCCGCCCCGCACTCCGAGCAGCTGCTTGCGCGGCTTTTCGTGGGGGCCGATCGCGGAGATGTTCTGGTTGCCGTGCCGGTCGATCTGGTTCGCGCCCATCACCACGTGCCGCTTGCCGCCCGGCACCACGGTGTCGAGCACCTTGCGGAACGGCTGCCAGCCCTCGACCACGCCGTTCTCGTCCAGCAGGTACGCCTCGCCGTCGGAGAGCAGCAGCTCCGGGGCGAACGTCAACCGCGCCAATTTCGCGCCCAGCGACGGGATGAGCCCCATCGGGCTCGCCACGATCTCCCCGTCGTCGCGGAAGAGGTCGGCGCACGCCGCGATCGCGATCTCCATGCGCGTGACACTCATGCTGCCTCCTCGTGGAACTTGCTCACGGCCGCTTGGTAGTCCGCTTCGGAGCCGCTGAGGAACCGGTCCACGAACCCCGGCCAGGCGCCGGGATCCTTGGCGGCTTCGGCGTAGTGGCGCTGGAACCGTTCGTCCCGGCCGTAGTCCGGTGCGGCGGTGGTGAAATGCGCGCCGCGCGGCGTTTCCGCGACGCCGTGCACGCTCGCCCGGTTCAGCAGCAGGCTCTGCACGGGCGCGGTCCCGGTCAGCTCCGCGGTCTCCACGATCCGCTCCACCGACACGAAGCACCGGTCCGCGGCGAGCGCGAACAGGTCGTCGAAGTACGGGTCGGGACCGAGGTACTGCGCGTTGCCGCGCGCGTCCGCCCGGTTGAGGTGCACCAGTGCGACGTCGAGGTTCAGCGCGGGGACGGCGAGCAGCTCCTCGCCGTCGCCCGGGTCGCCGTAGGGGGAGCGCACGGTCTTCAGGCCGGGGTTGAAGGTCAGCACGTCCGAGCCGAGGCCCGCTCGCGTCGGCAGGAACGGAAGCCGTTGCGCCGCAGCGGAAAGGCCGGTGCCGAGCACGCCTTCGTCGTACTCCGTCACGGCGATCTCACCGGCTTCGCGGGCGCGGGAGAACCACGGGTCGTACGGGATCGAATCGAGGGTGACGAACCCGAACACGAGCCTGCGGATCCGGCCTGCCGAGACGAGCAGCCCGACGTCCGGCCCGCCGTAGGAGACCACGGTCAGGTCGCGGACGCCGCTGCGCAGGATCGCCCTGACCAGTGCCATCGGCTTGCGCCGCGAGCCCCAGCCGCCGATCCCGACGGTCATCCCGTCGCGCAGCTCCGCCGCGATCTCGTCCGGGGTGGTCCGCTTGTCCGCCATCACGCTCCCTTGCCCTCGTCCACGAAACGCCGCCGTGCCTCGTCGGAGGCACCGGTGAGGTTCAGCTCGAAGGTGAACCCCTGTTCGTACCGGTAGCTCCGGTGCACCTGCTGCGGGTCGATCCCGTTGATCGCGTGCTTCGCCGCCCTGATCACGCGCGTGTCCTTGGCCGCGATCCGGTGCGCGAGCGCGAGCGCGGCCTCGTCGAGCCGGTCCGGCGGCACCACCTGGTACACCGAGCCGTGGTGGTGCAGCTGGTGCGCGTCGATCGTGCTGGCCGTGTAGTACAGCGCGCGCATCAGGTGCTGCGGGACGAGCCGCGCGAGATGGGTCGCGGCGCCGAGCGCGCCCCGGTCGACCTCCGGCAGGCCGAAGGTCGCGTCGTCGGCGGCGACCACCACGTCCGCGTTGCCGACGAGCCCGATCCCGCCGCCGAGGCAGAACCCCCGCACCGCCGCGATCACCGGCACCGGGCAGTCGTACACGGCCGAAAAGGCGGCCGCGCAACCCCGGTTCGCGCCGACGAGCTTGTCGTACCCGCTGTCGCGCTGGATCTCCTTGATGTCCACGCCCGCGTTGAAGCCGCGGCCTTCCGCGCGCAGGACCACGACGTGGCACGCGGTGTCCTGGCCCGCCGCGGTCACCTCGTGCGCGATGTCGAACCAGCCGCGCACCGGAAGCGCGTTGACCGGTGGCTCGTCGACGGTGATCACGGCGACCCCCGGCTCGGGGTACTTCGTGGTGACCGGCATGCGGCACCCCTTCCGCTTCCAAACCTAGCACTTGCTTGGTACGTTAGCAGGGTGCCCGGCACCGGGTACAGGTTCGCGAGGAGGTGCGCGAGGGTGGCTCTCGATCTCCGGCTCGGCGGCTCGGTCGTGTTGGTCACCGGCGGAGTTCGCGGCGTCGGCGCCGGGATTGCGCGGGCGTTCCTCGCCGCCGGGGCGTCGGTCGTCGTCTGTGCGCGGAACGAACCGGAAGAACTCGTTGCGGTGGAAGGAAAATCCGCAGAGTTCCTGCCGTGCGACGTCCGGGAGCCCGACCAGGTGTCGAAGCTCGTCGACGAGGTGTCCGATCGCCACGGCAGGCTCGACGTGCTCGTGAACAACGCGGGCGGCGCGCCGTTCGCGGAGGCCGCGACCGCGTCGCCGCGGTTCCACGACCGGGTCGTCGCCCTCAACCTCCTGGCGCCGCTCACGCTCGCGCGCTACGCGAACTCCGTGATGCAGCGCCAGGATTCCGGCGGCGCGATCGTGAACGTGGGCAGTGTCAGCGGTGCGAGACCGTCACCGGGAACGGCGTCCTACGGCGCGGCGAAAGCGGGGCTGGTGAGCCTCACCGGCAGCCTCGCCGTCGAATGGGCGCCGAAGGTCCGCGTCAACGCACTCGAGGTCGGCATGGTGCGGACCGAGCTGGCCGAACTGCACTACGGCGACGAGGCCGGGGTCGCCGCGGTCGGCTCGACCGTCCCGCTGGGACGGCTGGCGGAACCGGACGAGATCGGCACGTGCGCGGTGTTCCTGGCTTCGCCGCTGGCTTCCTACGTCAGCGGCGCGACGATGGCGGTGCACGGCGGCGGCGAGGTGCCGGCGTTCCTGCGGGAGAGCACGGCGGTGTGGAAAGGGGGAGACGAGCGGTGACGACCGAAGGGAGGAAGCGCTCCATCATGCGGAACGGGATCGTGGACGGACGGGTTGTCGTGGTGACCGGCGCGGGCCGGGGCATCGGGCGGGCGCACGCGCTGGCGTTCGCACGCGAAGGCGCGCTGGTCGTGGTGAACGACATCGGCGCCGGGATCGACGGTGACGGCGGTTCCGGCGGTCCCGCCTCGGACGTGGCCGCCGAGATCGAGGCCGAGGGCGGGCGCGCGGTGGCGAACACCGACGACGTCGCCGACTGGGACGGCGCGGGCAGGCTCGTGCGGACCGCGCTCGACCACTTCGGGGGACTCGACGTGCTGGTGAACAACGCGGGTTTCCTGCGCGACCGGATGCTGGTCAACCTCAGCGAGGACGAATGGGACGCGGTGGTCCGCGTGCACCTCAAGGGGCACTTCGCGCCGATGCGGCACGCGGCCGCGTACTGGCGCGCCGAGCACAAGGCAGGCAGGCCGCGGGCGGCGCGCGTGGTCAACACGAGTTCCGGCGCCGGCCTGCTCGGCAGCATCGGGCAGGGGAACTATTCGGCGGCCAAGGCGGGGATCGCCGGGCTCACCCTGGTGGCGGCGGCCGAGTTCGCACGATACGGGGTGACGGTCAACGCCATCGCGCCCGCCGCGCGGACCAGGATGACCGAGGGCGCGTTCGCCGAGGACATGGCCGCACCGGAGAGCGGATTCGACGCGATGGCACCGGAAAACGTGTCACCGCTGGTGGTCTGGCTCGGCAGCGAGGAGTCCGCCGCGGTCACCGGCCGGGTGTTCGAAGTGGACGGTGGCAGGGTTTCGCTCGCCCAGGCATGGCGCCACGGGCCAGAGGTGGACAAGGGCGCTCGCTGGAGGCCGGGCGAACTCGGGCCGGTGGTGGCGGGGCTCATCGGCGAGGCGCCGTCCCCCGAACCCGTTTACGGTGCCTGACCGTCGAACCGGCGCCGCGCGGCTTCGATCGCGCGGAGGTGCTTGCGCGTCCACGCGCACATGCCGTTGACCGTCGCGCGCAGTTCCTGGCCCGGTTCGGTGAGGTAGTAGTCGACTCGGGGCGGCACCGTGGGGTACACGGTCCGGTGCACCAGCCCGTCGCGTTCGAGCCCGCGCAGCGTCTGGGTGAGCATCTTGTGGCTGATGCCGTCGACGGCGGCCCGCAGCTCGGTGAACCGCAGGGTGTCGTCGGCGAGCACGTTGATGATCAGCAGCGCCCACTTGGTGGCCACGCCCGAGAAGATCTCGCGGGCGAGCGAGTCGGCGCGCGTCACATCGCCGTCGTCGGCCGTGTGCCTGAGCTGCTCGGTTACCACGGGGTTCCTCTCTCACCGGGAAGTGCGTTCTTCCAGCCCGCAGCATAGTTCCTTACGGTTCCCGGGTAACTGGAAGAGAGCACGGGAGCACGGATGACCATCCTGAAGACCTACGCGCGGCTGTGGGCGGACGACCTCGACGGGGCACTGCCCCTCCTGCGCGACCTGACCGGGCAGGAGCCGCACCTGCGCCTGGCGTTCGAGGGCGTCGAACTGGGCGCCGTCGGCGACTTCCTCGTGATCGCGGGCCCGGCCGGGGAGCGCGCGAAGTACGCGCACGCGTCCGCGACCGTCCTCGTCGATGATCTCGACGCGGCCGAAGCGACCCTGGAAGCCGCCGGCGCGACGATCACGACGGCCAAGACCGCGGGACCGACGGGGCGTTTCCTCTACGCCCGCCACGCGGGCGGCGCGGAGGCGGAATACGTCGAGTGGACCCCCGAACTCGTCCGGCGCATCCTGGGCTGAGGACCCGGAACTGTCGGTGCCCGGTGGAAAACTGCGGGCATGGCGGTCACCTGGGAGAAGTTCGAAACAGCGGCGCCGGATCTGGCGCGCGCGGTGCGGGCGTGCTTCGCCGCGGCGGAGACGCACGTGCTGGCCACGCTGCGGCGTGACGGTTCGCCGCGGGTCAGCGGCACGGAGGTGGACTTCGTCGGAGCCGAGCTGGCACTGGGATCGATGCCCGGCGCGGTGAAGGCGAGGGATCTGCGGGGGGACGGCAGGTTCGCGGTGCACGCGAACCCGGGTGCGGAGCTGGGTGACGGGGACGTGAAAGTGGCCGGGGTCGCGGTCGAGGTCACCGACCCGGCGGAAGTGGCGCGGCTGCAAGGGAATTCGGACCCGTGCCACGTGTTCCTGCTGCGGATGACCGAGGCCGTGCACACCTCGGTGGCGGGCGAGACGATCGTGATCGACTCGTGGCGCGAAGGGCTGCCCCGGGTCCGGTTCGAACGGAAGAACACCGGGGAAGTGGTGCGCACGGAGAGCTGAGGAAGGGCTGGGATCACAGCCGTTCGAGGATGGTGCCGGTGGACAGCGCGCCACCGGCGCACATCGTGACGAGCGCGGTGCTCGCGTCGCGGCGTTCGAGTTCGTGCAGGGCGGTGGTGAGCAGGCGCGCTCCGGTGCTGCCCACCGGGTGCCCGAGCGCGATGGCGCCGCCGTTGACGTTGACCAGGTCCGGGTCGGGCTCGTGCACCCGGTGCCAGGACAGCACGACCGACGCGAACGCCTCGTTCACCTCGAACAGGTCGAGATCGCCCATCCGCAGGCCGCTGCGGGCGAGCACGCGCTCGGTGGCCTGCACCGGCCCGTCGAGGTGGTAGTAGGGCTCGGCGCCGACGAGCGCCTGCGCGACGATGCGCGCCCGCGGCCGCAGCCCGAGCTCGCGCGCCCGGTCGGAGTCCATCACGAGCACGGCGGCGGCGCCGTCGGAGATCTGCGAGGACGTGCCCGCCGTGTGCACGCCGCCTTCGAGCACCGGCTTCAGCCGGGCCAGGCCGTCCACCGTGGTCTCCCGCAGGCCCTGGTCCTTGGCCACCAGCCGGGTTTCGCCGGTCGGGGTGCCGTCTTCGGCGAGCACGGGTGCCTTCACCGGCGCCACTTCGCGCTCGAAGTGCCCGTCCGCCCACGCGGCGGCGGCCTTGCGCTGGGAGGCCACCCCGAACGCGTCGACGTCGGCACGGGTGATCCCGCGGCGTTCGGCGATCCGTTCGGCGGCGCCGTACTGGTTCGGCATGTCGATGGCCCAGGTGCCCGGCCGCGGGGCGCCCGCGCCGGTGCCGCGGTTCGCGCCGAGCGGGACCCTGCTCATCGCCTCGATCCCGCAGGCGATCCCGCAGTCGATCGCGCCGGCGGCGATCAGCCCCGCGACGAGATGGGTGGCCTGCTGGGCCGAGCCGCACTGCGCGTCGATCGTGGTGGCGCCGGTGCCTTCGGGCAGCCCGGCGTGCAGCCACGCGGTCCGGCTGATGTTGCCTGCCTGCTCGCCCGCCTGCGTGACGCTGCCGCCGATCACCTGCTCGACCTCGGCCGGGTCGAGTGCCGCGCGGTCGAGGAGCGCGCGGTAGGCCGCGCCGAGGATCTCGGCGGCGTGCAGGCCGGAGAGCCAGCCGCCCCGCTTGCCGATCGGGGTGCGGACCGCCTCGACGATGACGGGATTGCCCACGCGCGTCTCCTTTTCTCCACGGTCGCCCGGTACGCCCTGTGACCCAAAACTAGAACATGTTTCTGTTTACTGCAAGGATCGCCGAGGTCAACCGCCATTCGGTGACCGTCCACTCGGGCGTGCCCTACCAGGAGTTTCCAGATCCTGATCGAGCAAGTAAACAGGTTTCACTGAAAGCCGTTTACTGAGTTAACGCCGTATGCTCTAATCAGGGGTAGAACGCGTTCCAGGCAGGACTCCACCGTTGTAAGCCCGCCAGAAGATCGCAGGAGGTGGCCGTGGCCACACCGCTCATCCCCGCCGGGTTCGACTTCACCGATCCCGATCTCTACGCCACCAGAATGCCGCTGGAGGAATTCGCCGCGCTGCGCCGGACCGCGCCGGTGTGGTGGAACCCCCAGCCGCACAACCTCGCCGGGTTCGGCGACGAGGGCTACTGGGTGGTCACCCGGCTCGAGGACGTGAAGGCGGTGTCCCGCGACAGCGAGCTGTTCTCCTCGCACGAGAAGACCGCGATCATCCGGTTCGACGAGTCGATGACCGAGGAAGGGCTCGACGCGAACCGCCTGGTGCTGCTCAACAAGGACGCGCCACAGCACACGAAGCTGCGCCGGATCGTCTCGAAGGGGTTCACGCCGAGGGCGATCGGCCGCCTCGAAGACGCGCTGCGCGACCGGGCGGCGCGCATCGTCTCGGAGGCGAAGAAGAAGGGGACGGGCGACTTCGTCACCGACGTCGCGTGCGAGCTGCCGCTGCAGGCGATCGCCGAGCTGCTCGGCATCCCGCAGGAAGACCGGATGAAGATCTTCGACTGGTCCAACCAGATGATCTCCTACGACGACCCCGAGTACGAGGTCGAGCCGGTTGCCGCGTCCGCCGAGCTGGTGGGCTACGCGTGGAACATGGCGGAGGAGCGCCGCAAGTGCCCGATGGACGACATCGTCACGAAGCTGGTGCAGGCCGACGTCGACGGTGAGTCGCTGGCCTCGGACGAGTTCGGGTTCTTCGTCATCCTGCTCGCCGTGGCAGGCAACGAAACCACGCGCAACGCGATCACGCACGGGATGAAGGCGTTCCTCGACCACCCCGACCAGTGGGAGCTCTACCGGCGCGAGCGGCCGAAGACCGCGCCGGACGAGATCGTCCGCTGGGCCACGCCGGTGGTCGCGTTCCAGCGCACCGCGACCGCGGACACCGAGCTCGGCGGGCAGCACATCCGCAAGGGCGACCGCGTCGGCATGTTCTACAGCTCCGCGAACTTCGACCCCGAGGTGTTCGACTCCCCGGAGCGGTTCGACATCATGCGCGCGGACAACCCGCACGTCGGGTTCGGCGGCACCGGCTCGCACTACTGCATCGGCGCGAACCTGGCCCGGCTGGAGATCGACCTGATGTTCAACGCGATCGCCGACGAGATGCCGGACATCGCCGAGGTGGCGCCGCCGGTGCGGCTGCGTTCGAGCTGGCTCAACGGGATCAAGCACTACCCGGTCCGCTACGAGTGACGGATGCGGGAACGCGGTGGCGGGTTTCCCCGCCACCGCGTTTTCGTGTCACGGCACGTAGACGACCAGCGTGAACCAGCCGGGGTAGTACCGGTTGTCGCAGGTGAAGTTCGTCCACTGGCCGCTGAGCACGCCCTGGTACCCGGCGGCCTGGCAGTCGCCGTAGAGCGTCCAGTTGCCCATGATGAGCCAGCTCCGCGCGGACGCGGCGGCCGAGCCGCTCGCGGGCGCGGCGGTGGCGGCGTCAGCGGTGGCCCCGACGCCGAGCATCGCGAGCGCGGCCGCTCCGGTGATGAGCGCGGATCGCAGCAGTGTGCGCATGGGTGGTTCCTTCCCCTCGGTTTCCACCGCTTCCTGGCGGCGGAATTCCGTTGTACCGCAGGGAATTCACCATTCCGAGCGGTACGGGGAAACCATTCCCGATGGGGCAGTGAAGGGGGAAACGATCACCGGCCGGATGATCACGAACCCGGTTTCGCGGACCCCACGACCCACATCGAGAAGTACTGCGAGCCGCCGCCGTAGGCGTGGCCGAGCGCGGTGCGCGCGCCGTCGACCTGGTAGTCGCCCGCGCGGCCCATGACCTGCTTGGCCGCCTCGGAGAAGCGGAGCATGCCCGACGCGCCGATCGGGTTCGACGACAGCACGCCGCCGGAGGGGTTCACCGGCATCCGGCCGCCGAGCGCGGTTTCCCCCGCCTCGGTCACCTTCCAGCCATCGCCCTCGGCGGCGAACCCGAGGTTTTCCAGCCACATCGGCTCGAACCAGGAGAACGGCACGTAGATCTCCGCGGTGTCCACTTCGGACAACGGGTCGGTGATCCCGGCCTCGGCCCACAGCGCCGCCGCCGCGTCGCGGCCAGCCTGCGGGTTCACCTGGTCGCGCCCGGCGAAGGTGGTCGGCTCGGTGCGCATCGCGGTGGCGTGCACCCACGCGGCGCCGCCGGGCACCGCGTCACCGGACCGCTCGTCGCCGAGGACCATCGCGCAGGCGCCGTCCGAGGACGGGCACGTTTCGTCGTAGCGGATCGGATCCCACAGCATCTGCGAAGCCCGCACCGATTCCACCGTGATGTCGGCCTGCCGAAGGTGCGCGAAGGGGTTGAGCGCGCCGTTGCGGCGGTCCTTGGCGGCGACGATCGCGCCGATGTGCTCCGGTGCCCCGGTCCGCCGGATGTAGGAGCGCACGTGCGGGGCGAAGTAGCCGCCCGCGCCGGCCCCGACCGGCATCTGGAACGGCGGCAGGATCGACAGCCCCCACATCGCGTTGGACTCCGACTGCTTTTCGAACGCCACGGTCAGCACCCTGCGGTGGATGCCGGCCTGCACGAGGCTCGTCGCGACCAGCGCGGTCGACCCGCCGACCGAGCCGGCGGTGTGCACGCGCAGCAGCGGCTTCCCGGTCGCGCCCAGCGCGTCGGCCAGGAAGAGCTCGGGCATCATCACGCCCTCGAACAGGTCCGGTGCCTTGCCGAGCACCACCGCGTCGATATCGGCCCAGCCGGTGCCCGCGTCGGCCATCGCCCGGTCGACCGCTTCGCGCACCAGGCCCGGCATGGACACGTCGGTCCGCTTCGCGCGGTGGTGGGTCTGACCGGTGCCGAGCACCGCGGCGAGCTGCTTGCCCATCAGTTCACGCCCTCCATGACGGCGACGAGGTTCTGCTGCAGGACGGGCCCGCTGGTGGCGTGCGCGAGCGCCTTGCGCGCGCTGCCGTCGTGGATGCGCCTCGCCGCCTCCCCGATCCGCGCCAGCCCGGCCGAGAACATCGGATTGCCGGCGAGCGCGCCGCCGGACGGGGTGATCCGCACGTCGTCGCCGAGCCCCAGTTCGGCGCGCAGGATGAGTTCCTGGTGGGAGAACGGCGTGTGCAGCTCGGCGACTTCGACACCGTCGAGGTCGAGCGCGCGCCCGGCGGCCCCTGCCGACGGCGAGCGCGTGAGATCACGCGCGCCGAGCACGGGGGAGTCGACCCGGTGCTCGATCCCGCGGATGATGGCGGGGCGGTCGACCAGATCGGCGGCGCGGCCGGCGGAGGCGAGCACGATCACCGCGGCGCCGTCGGTGACCGGTGCGATGTCGTGCGCCCGCAGCGGATCCGCGACGCAGGGCATGCCGAGCAGCTCGGCGGCGTCCACCGCGCGGGTGCGCTGCGCGTGCGGGTTGCTGGTCGCGTCGGTGAGGCTCCGTGCCGCGACCTCGGCGAGGTCCTTTTCGCTCCACCGCCCTGATTCGAGCCCGAGCCTGGCCTGCAACCCGGCGATGCTCACCGAGTCCGGCCACAGTGGAGCGACGACGTACGGGTCGAGCTGGAGGGAGAGCACCCGGCGCAGCTGACCCGCGGAGGACTTGCCGAACCCGTACACGAGCGCGGTGTCCACCTCGCCCATCCTGATCTTCAGCCACGCCTCGTACAGCGCCCACGCCGCGTCCATCTCCACGTGCGACTCGTGGATCGGGGGGAAGGCGCCGATCGCGTCCACCGCCGCGATGAACGAGAACGCGCGCCCGGCGAGGTAGTCCGACGAGCCGGAGCACCAGAAGCCGATATCCTTTTTGGACAGTCCGGTGGCCGCGAAGACCTCGGCGAAGATCGGCACGAGCATTTCCACGCCGTTCGTCGTCCCCGGTGTCTCGCGGACGTTCGGCGCCTGTGCGAACCCGGCTATCGCTACGTCTTCCATCCCGGTCCCCTTTCAGAGATGGTGGGCGAACGACTCGTACGGCGCGTCCGGCTCGCCGGTCGGCTCGAAGTGGTCGATGTTCTCCAGCGTGGTTCCCCATTCCTCGCGGGGCTTCCACGACGCGCGCACCCGCATCCCCATCCGCACCTCGTCGGCGGCGCAGCCGAGCACGAGGTGCAGGAACGCGATGTCGGCGCCGTCGAGCAGGACGTAGGCCGCGACGTAGGGCGGCTTGATCCGCTGGCCGAGGAAGGGCACGTTGACGATGCAGAACGTGGTGATGATCCCGGTGTCGGGCAGGTCCACCTCGTCCGTGGTCGGCACACCGTCGGTCGGGCACGATCCGCGCGGCGGGATGTAGACCTTCTCGCACGACGGGCAGCGCTGGCCGAGCATCCTGCCCTCGCCGAGTGCGCGCAGGTAACGACTTTCCCCTGGTGACACCGAATGCTGGTACTTCAGGTGCACGGGAGTGATCACAATGGACACCGGGTCGCCGTCCTCGCGCTTCGCGACCGGCGGGGGATCGGGGACGGCTCCGTCGGTCTTCTGGCCCATCGGGACGAAGCAGGCGATGTCCCTGATGTGGCCCACGGTTTCGGCCGCCCACCGGACCCGGACCCGCATGCCGGTGCGGACGTGCTCCGGCGCGCCCGCGTCCACGGCGTGCAGCATCGCGGTGTCCGCGCCGTCGAGCCGGACCAGTGCCCAGGCGAACGGGCGCGCCAGCGGCTGGCCGTCCAGCGGCTCGGCGACCCACGACCAGGACAGCACGGTGCCCTCGGTGCCCACTTCGACGAACTCGCTCAGCGGGGCCGCGGTCACCGGGTCGTACTCGACGGGTGGCACGTGCACCCTGCCGTCGGTGCCGCGCACACCGTGGATCCGGCGCTCGCGCAGGCCGTTGACGAAGGTGCCCAGCACCGGCCCCACCGAGCGGGTGTAGTCGAATCCCACGTTCAGCGGTGCGGAAAGGGGTTTGTCGGCGACAGTCACGAATGAAGTGAAACACGTTCTCGATATCTCGGCAAGCGTCTGCCTTGGACCCTTGTCTTGACGTGGAACGCGTTCTAGATTTGGGGGCATGTCGACTACCGTGAGCAGCGCTGGGGCCGAGACGATCGGCCTGTGGAACATCGCGGGGGAGTCCCCGGAGCGAGTCGCCGTGGTGACGCCGGACGGCACCGAGGTGAGCTACGGGGGCCTGGCCGCGAAGGCGAACGCCTACGCGCGCGGGCTGCGGGCGCTGGGCCTGGAAGCGGGCGACTCGATCGTCGTGCTGCAGCCCAACGGGGACGAACTCCTCGCCGCGTACTTCGCCGCGATCCAGTCCGGCCTGTACGTCGTGGTGGTCAACTGGCACCTCGTCGGACCGGAGGTCGCCTACATCCTCTCCGACAGCGGCGCGAAGGCGTTCCTCGCGCACGAGCGGTTCGCCGGCGTCGCCGTGGCCGCGGCGGAGGAAGCCGGGCTGCCCGCGAGCGCCCGGTTCGCCGTCGGGCGGGTCGAAGGCTTCCGGCGCATCGAGGAACTCGGCGCGGGGGAGGGTGACGGCAGGCCGGCCGAGCGGACCGCGGGGTCGCCGATGCTCTACACCTCGGGCACCACCGGCCGCCCGAAGGGCGTGCGCCGCCCGCTCACCGGCGCCGATCCCGACGAGGTGCCCGCCGCGTCGACCTGGTTCTTCGGGATCTTCGGGCTCGCGCCGGGTGACGATCACGTGCACCTGTGCGGGTCGCCGCTGTACCACACCGCGGTGCTCAACTTCGTCGCCATCTCGATCCAGCTCGGCCACCCCGCGGTGCTGATGGACCGGTGGGACGCCGAGGAGATGCTGCGGCTCATCCAGCGGTACCGCGTGACGCACAGCCACATGGTGCCGACCCAGTTCCGCCGCCTGCTCGCACTCCCGCCCGAGGTCCGCGACGCCTACGACGTCTCGTCGCTGCGGTCGATGATCCACGGCGCCGCACCGTGCCCGCTGGAGGTGAAGCGCCGGATGCTCGACTGGTGGGGCCCGGTCGTCACCGAGTACTACGCGGCGACCGAAGGCGGCGGCACCACGATCACCGGCGCGGAATGGCTCCGCAAACCGGGTTCGGTGGGCAGGCCGTGGCCCGGCTCGACGGTCAAGGTCCTCGACGACGAGGGGGCCGAGGCGCCCGCGGGCCAGATCGGCACCGTCTACCTGAAGATGGGCGGGTCCACGTTCGAGTACCACAAGGACCGCGCGAAGACGGAAAAGGCGCGCGTCGGCGACCTGTTCACCCTCGGCGACGTCGGGCACCTCGACGAGGACGGGTACCTGTTCCTGCACGACCGCAAGGCGGACCTGATCATCTCCGGCGGGGTGAACATCTACCCCGCCGAGATCGAGGGCGAACTGGTGATGCACCCGAAGGTCGCCGACGTCGCCGTGTTCGGGGTGCCCCACGACGACTGGGGCGAGGAGATCAAGGCCGTCGTGCAGCCCGCGCCGGACGCCGTCGCGGGAGCCGAGCTGACCGGGGAACTCCTCGAATACGCGAAGGGCAGGCTCGCCAAGTTCAAGCTGCCCAAGAGCATCGACTACGTCGACGAGCTGCCCCGCGACCCGAACGGCAAGCTGTACAAGCGAAAGCTGCGCGATCCCTACTGGGCGGGCCGCGCCGCGATCTAGCCGCGAGCGAGCTGTTCGATCGCGGCGAGGACGTGGCCGAGGCCGATGTCGAACTGTTCGTCGAAGGTGCGCGTGGCCTGGAACCGGTCGAGTGCGCTGATGAGCGGGAACTCCGCCGCGGGAGGCGGGCTCCAGTCCCGGCCGGATCGCGTCCCGGTGCGCGCCTCGTGCTCGACCACCGCGTAGCCGAGCAGGTACGAGCCCCAGGTGCGGCTCGCGTCGAGCAGGCGTTCGTCGCGCAGGCCGGCGGCGTGCAGCACCGCGTACTGGGCTTCCCGGTGGCGTAGCGCGGGTTTCCCGGTCAGCGGACGGGAAAGGAGCAGCGGGAAAACCTCGGGGTACCGGTTCAGCGCGGCGCGGCCCGCGTGGCTCAGCGCGCGGAAGTCCGCGCGCCAGTCGCCCGACGGCGGGGGAGGATCCTCGAACACGGCCTCGGCGAGCGCCTGCAGCAACTCGTCCTTGTTCCGGAAGTGGTGGTAGACGGCCATTCCTTCGACGCCCAGCTCGGCGCCGAGCCGCCGCATCGTCAGCCTGGCCAGCCCGTCCTCGGTCACCAGGCGCAGCGCCGCGCGCACGATGCCGTCCCTGCTCAGCTCACCCCGCATCTTTACATCGTAAAGCAGATGGCTTTACGATGTAAAGATGCGAGAGCGATACGGGATCGACGCGCCGGGTGTGTTCGCGACGTTCGGGGCGCTGGGAGTTGTGTGCACGGTCGCGGCGGTAGTGACCGCCGTGACCGCGAACGGTCCGGTGTGGACGGTCGTGGTGATCGTGCTGGCCGGGTGGGCCGCTGCCTCGTGGGTGCAGTTCGGCTGGGGCGTGCTGGGGAGCCTGATCGGCAAGCGGCGCGAGTGGCGGCGCCTGCTCGACGCGTTGCGGCTGAAGGGGACCGAGCGGGTGCTCGAAGTCGGTCCGGGAACCGGGCCCGTGCTCGTCGAAGTGGCGCGGCGGGTGCCGATGGGACGGGTGGTCGGCGCCGACGTCTGGCGCGCGAAGGACCAGGCGGGCAACTCGCGGGCGGCGCTGGGGGCGAACCTGGCCGCCGCCGGTGTCGAGGACCGGGTCGAGGTCGTCGACGGTGACGTGCGGGCTCTCCCGTTCCCGGACGGCGGGTTCGACATCGTGCTGGCGAGCCTCGTCGTGCACAACCTGCCCGCGGGGGAACGCGAAGGCGCCATCCGCGAGCTGCACCGCGTGCTCGCGCCAGGGGGCAGGCTGGTGATCCTCGACTTCCAGGGCACCGAGGCCTACGCGGGGGCGTTGCGGGAGGCCGGCGCCGAAGACGTGCGGCGCGGCGGGCGGCTGTGGAGCATGCATCCGCCGGCGCGCACCGTGACCGCGCTCAGGCACAACGGCGGCGGTCCGCTCTGACGTCGGTCGCGCCGACAGGTGTTGTAGTGGTCCCGGCGCAAAAGTGTTGTCCAGGTATGAGCCACGCAGCGGAACCCGTGGTGTCGCAACGGCGGTGTCGGGCGGGCCGGTGAGGCTGGATGCTTCTCTGGCGGCCTCGCGGTGGCAACGGTGCCACCGGCCGGGTGCACCGGAGGACGACCGGCCGCTTGCCTGCGGTTCCCGCGCGGAATCGGCCGCGCCCGGCGATCGCGACGCCGGGCGGAACCACCCCCACACGGGCCACGGCCCCACGCCGCCCACGGCACAGCGCGACCCGCTGCCGTGCGCCGGGCCATGCCCGTCCACGAAACCCCGTGAGAACGGGACAAGGAGTGATCGCCATGAAATCTGCCCGTGCCAGGACCGGGATCGCCGCGGCCGCCGCGGTGAGCGCGTCCGCGCTCGCCCTGCTCGCCGCCACCCCCGCCGTCGCCGCGTCGTCCCAGGCGGCGACGCTGACCATCGTCAGCGCCGCCGTGTCCGACGAGGGCGAGGACGACGACTCGGTCGACGTGGTCGTCACCTACGCCTGCGATTCCGGGTACACCGGCACGATCTACGCCTACGTCAACGATGTCGCCGCGTCGGCCTTCGGCGGGAGCGACGACACGGCGGCCACCTGCGACGGCACCAGCCACACCGCGGACATCTCGGTGGAGAACGACAACGACGCCACGGAGTTCACCACCGGTGACTCCGCCGCGGTCGGGGTGGCGCTCGACGCGGAAAAGGCGGGCGCGCCGGACCTGAACGCGGCCCACGACGTGACCCTCACCCTCGGCTGAGGCCGCGGCACGGCAGGTACTGGCGGCGGCAGGCGTGCGGCTTCCGCCGCCAGTGCCAGGGAGGTTCAGATCCCGCGGAACTCCGGGCGCCGCTTCGCGGTGAACGCGCGCGGCCCCTCTTTCGCGTCTTCGCTCGCGAACACCGCGATTCCGTACTGGGCGTCCACTTTGAACGCTTCCTCCTCGTGCATCCCTTCGGTGTCCCGCATCGTGCGCAGGATCGCCTGCACCGCCAAGGGCCCGTTCGCCGCGACGAGACCGGCGAGTTCCATCGCCTTGTCCAGTGCGGTGCCGTCCGGCACGACGTGGCCGATGAGCCCGATTTCGCGGGCTTCGGCCGCCCCGAGGTGCCGCCCGGTCAGCAGGAGGTCGGCGGCGAGGGTGTACGGGATCTGCCGGGGCAGGCGCACCGCGGACCCGCCCATCGGGAACAGGCCCCAGCGCGCCTCGGAGACACCGAACTTGGCGCTCTCACCCGCGACCCTGATATCGGTGCCCTGCAGGATCTCGGTGCCGCCCGCGATCGCGGGCCCCTCGACGGCGGCGATGAGCGGTTTCGTCAGCCGCCGCCCTTTCAGCAGACCTTCGATGCGGCTCGGGTCGAACGTGCCGCGTTCGAAGGCTTTGTCCGGTGCGTTGCGGGACATCGACTTCAGATCGGCGCCCGCGCAGAACGCGCCGCCCGCGCCGGTCAGCACGCAGGCGCGGATCTCCGGGTCCGCATCGACGCGGTCCCACGCCTCGACCATGATCGAGAGCATTTCGCCGGTGAGCGCGTTGCGGGCCTCGGGCCGGTTCATCGTGACGACGAGCGTGTGCCCGTCCTGCCGGACCAGCGCGTGCGGTTCCGCCATCGGGCGAACCTCCAGGGTCGGTGAACGCTATTGCCCACAACGATAACATGTTCTACTTTGGCTGAGTGGCACTCAACATCGCGGATCTCCTCGAGCACGCCGTCGACGCCGTGCCGGACCGGATCGCGGTCGTCTGCGGCGATCGCGGCGTCACGTTCGCCGAACTCGACGAGCGGGCCAACCGGCTGGCGCACCACCTCGCCGCGCAGGGGGTGCGGGCCGGCTCCCACGTTGGCGTGTACTCGCGCAACTCGATCGAAACCCTGGAGGCGATGTTCGCGGCGTACAAGCTGCGGGCGATCGCCGTCAACGTCAACTACCGCTACGTGCACGGTGAGCTGAAGTACCTGTTCACCAACGCCGACCTGGTGGCACTGGTGCACGAGCGCGAATACTCGGACAAGGTCGCCGCCGTGCTGCCGGACTGTCCGAAATTGAAACACGTTCTTGTCGTGGAGGACGGCAGCGGCCAGGACTTCGCCTCCTACGGCGGCGTGGCGTACGAAACCGCGCTCGCGGAAAGCTCGCCCGCGCGCGACTTCGACGAGCGCAGCGCCGACGACCTGTACATTCTGTACACCGGCGGCACCACCGGGTACCCCAAGGGCGTGCTGTGGCGCCACGAGGACATCTGGCGCGCGCTCGGCGGCGGCATCAACTTCATCACCGGCGAGTACGTGCCGGACGAGTGGACGCTCGCGGAACAGGGCAAGCAGGGCAGCCTCGTCCGGCTTCCCGCTGCGCCGATGATCCACGGCGCCGCGCAGTGGGCGGCGTTCGGCGCGCTGTTCACCGGCAGCCCGGTGGTGTTCGTGCCGAGGTTCGACGCGCACGAGATCTGGAAAGCGGTGCAGGACAACAAGGTCCAGGTGCTGACGATCGTCGGCGACGCGATGGCGCGCCCGCTGATCGAGGCCTACCGCGAAGGCGGCTACGACGCGTCGTCGCTGGCCGCGGTGTCCAGCCACGCCGCGTTGTTCTCCCACAGCGTCAAGCAGCAGTTCCTCACCGAGCTGCCGAACGTGGTGATCACCGACGCGATCGGCTCGTCGGAAAGCGGCTTCACCGGGATAGGCATGGTCAGCAAGGACGCGGACCACACGGCGGGCCCCCGGGTGACGTTCGGGCAGGACGCGATCCTGATCGACGAGAACGGAGCCGAGATCGCGAAAGAACCCGGCGCGGTCGGCCTGATCGGCAGGCGCGGGCACGTGCCGCTTGGCTACTACAACGATCCCGCCAAGACCAAGACGATCTTCGTCGAAATCGGCGGCGTGCGGTACGTGGTGCCCGGCGACTACGCGCGCTACGAGGAAGACGGCACGGTCACGTTGCTCGGCCGCGGATCGCAGTGCGTCAACACCGCGGGGGAGAAGGTGTACCCCGAAGAGGTCGAGGGCGCGCTCAAGTCCCATCCGGACGTGTTCGACGCGCTCGTGATCGGCGTGCCGGACGACCGGCTGGGGCAGCGGGTCGCCGCCGTGGTCCAGGCGAGGAACGGGGAAAGCCCGGATTTCGAGGCGATCGAAGCGCACGTGCGCAACGAGGTCGCGGGGTACAAGGTGCCGCGCACGATCTGGCTCGCCGACGAGATCGGGCGGTCGCCGAGCGGGAAGCCGGACTACCGGTGGGCGAGCGACTACGCGGCCGCGCACGCGCCCGCGGTGGAACGGTGACGGCCATGCGGACCTCCCTGTGCGACACCCTCGGCGTCGAGTACCCGGTGTGCGGGTTCACCCCTTCCGAACACGTGGCCGCCGCGATCAGCAGGGCGGGCGGGCTCGGCGTGCTCGGCTGCGTCCGGTTCAACGACGCCGCCGAGCTGGACGCGGTGCTCGGCTGGATGGACGAGAACACCGGCGGGAAACCGTACGGCGTGGACATCGTGATGCCGTCGAAGATCCCCGAAGAGGGGTCCTCGATGGACCTGACGAAGCTCATCCCGGACAGCCATCGATCCTTTGTGGACAAGACGCTCGTCGAGCTCGGTGTGCCGCCGCTGCCGGACGAGACCGGTGAACGCGAGGGCGTGCTCGGCTGGCTGCACTCGGTCGCGCGGTCGCATGTGGAGGTCGCGCTCAAGCACCCGATCAGGCTCATCGCGAACGCGCTCGGCTCGCCGCCGGTCGACGTGATCGAGCAGGCGCACGGTCGCGGGGTTCCGGTCGCGGCGCTCGCCGGTAAGGCCGAGCACGCGGTGCGGCACGTCGACAACGGCGTCGATTTCGTCGTGGCGCAAGGATACGAGGCGGGCGGGCACACCGGGGAGATCGCCTCGATGGTGCTCGTGCCGGAGATCGTGGACGCGGTCGGCGAGCGCGCGCCGGTGCTCGCCGCGGGCGGGATCGGCTCGGGACGCCAGGCCGCCGCCGCGCTCGCGCTCGGTGCCTCCGGGGTGTGGATGGGCTCCTTCTGGCTCGCCACCGAGGAGTACCTCCAGACCATGACCGGATCCGTCGCGATGCAGCGGGCACTGGTCGAGGCGTCCTCTTCGGACACCGTGCGCACGCGGATCTACACCGGCAAGCCCGCTCGCCTGCTCAAGACCCGCTGGACCGAGGCGTGGGCCGCGCCGGACGCGCCGGAACCGCTGCCGATGCCGTTGCAGAACCTGCTCGTTTCCCACGCGCACAACCGGATCCACGCCGCGGCGGACCCGTCGGTGGTGTCCATGCCGGTCGGGCAGATCGTGGGCAGGATGGACCGCGTGCGACCGGTCGCCGACGTGCTCGGCGATCTGGTGCGGGAGTACGGGGAAACCGTGGCGCGGCTCAACGGAGCCTGAACGAAAAAAAAGGGGGCGGCCGCTTGGAAAGCGGCCGCCCCCTTTTTTTTCGTCTTACGGCTGCGCGATGGTGAGCACCGCGTCGGTCAGCACGGGCGCGTCGTCCCTGGCGGGGCAGGTGGTCATCGAGGTCACGGTGTCGCCGTCGCGCCAGATGCGGGTGCGCAGGGTTTCGCCCGGGAACACGACCCCGGCGAACTTCGCGGCGAATCTGCCCGCCAGCGCGGTGTTCCCGCCGAGCACCGCGCCCACGACGGTCTTGGCGACCATGCCGTAGGTGCAGAGCCCGTGCAGGATCGGCGCGTCGAACCCGGCGGCGCTGGCGAACTCCGGATCGGCGTGCAGCGGGTTGCGGTCACCGCAGAGCCGGTAGAGCAGCGCCTGCTGCGGCAGCGTCGGCGTGTCGACGACGATGTCCGGCTCGCGCGACGGCGGCTCCTGCCGGTCCGAAGGCCCGCGCTCGCCGCCGAAACCACCTTCGCCCCTGGCGAAGATCGTCGACCGGGCCGTCCACAGTGGAGTTCCCTCGGTGTCGGAGACCTCGGTCTCCTGCACGATCACCGCGGCCTTGCCCTTGTCGAACACGTCCGCGATCCGCGAGCGCGCCACCGCCTTGCCCTCGACCGGGAGCGGCCGGTGCGCGATCACCTCCTGCTTGCCGTGCAGCACCTTCGCCAGATCCACCTCCACCCCGGGGAACGACACCGCCGGTGGCTCGAAGACCCGCAGGTTCGCCGCGACGGTCGCGAACGTGGGCAGCACCTGGAGATCGCGTTCGTAGGCGTAGCGCAGTTCGGGTTCGGCCAGCGGGTCGGCGCCGGCGCCGAGCGCGAGGTGGTACAGCAGCACGTCGGACGCGGTCCAGGAGAACGTGACCTCACCGAGGTCGGCGCCGATCGCGACGGACGGGTCGATGGGCATCAGGCGACCTCATTCATAGGTGACGGAGACGTCGTCGGTCAGCGGGAGCGACTGGCAGGCCAGCACGATCCCGTCCGCGAGGTCCTCGGAGTCCAGTATCTCGTTGTTGAGCATCTTCACCTCGCCCGAGGTGATCCGGCAGGCGCAGGCGCTGCACTGGCCAGCGCGGCACGAGAACGGCGCGTCGATCCCGGAGTCCAGCAGGAAGTCCAGCAGCTTGCGCTGGCGCGGCCAGTCGAGCGAGTGGGTGTCGCCGTCCAGTTCGACGGTGAGCCCTGCCGAGCCGGTGTCCTCCGCAGACGGTGCGGCGGCGGTGGCCACCTCGAACGGGTTGCCGCCGAGGGAGATGAACCGTTCCAGGTGGACGCGCTTGCGCGGCGCGCCCAGTTCGGTGAGCGCCTGCTTCGCGGCGGCCATGAACGGCGCCGGTCCACAAAGGAATGCCTCGTGCCCGGCGTGCGGGCGCAGCAGCGCGCCGAGCTGCGCCACGCTCGGGATGCCCTGCACCGTTTCGAGCCAGTGGATGACCACCAGCCGGTCGGGGTGCCGTGCGGCGAGCGAGGCCAGTTCGCCCGCGAAGATCACCGAGTCCTGGCCGCGGTTCGCGTACACCAGCACGACCTGCCCGGTGCCCTTGCCGAGCGCGGTCTTGAGGATCGACATCACCGGCGTGATCCCGCTGCCGCCTGCCAGCAGGAGGAGGTCCTCGTCGAACGAGGACGGGGTGAACACGCCCGCGGGCGGCAGCACCTCGACCTCGCTCCCGGCGCGCAGGTTGTCGCAGATCCAGTTCGAGCCGTACCCGTCCGCGGTGCGCTTCACGGTGACCTGGACCCGGCCTTCGTGCGGCGCGCTCGACAGCGAGTAGCAGCGCGCGACCGAACCGGTCCGGTCGCTGGGCACCCGCAGGGTCAGGAACTGGCCGGGGGAGTACCGGAACGCCTCGGCGGATTCCGGTGGCACCGAGAACACCACCGAACACGCGTCGGCGGTCTCGTGCACGATCTCGGCGACGGCCAGGGTGTGCGCCTCAGCCATCGGCGACCGCCAGCGTGCCGTCGGATACCGCATGCGGCAGCGTGCCATCCGACACCGCATGCGGCAGCGTGCCGTCGGATACCGCATGCGGCAGCGTGCCGTCGGATACCGCGTGCGCGATGCTGTCGCCGAGGTGCTCGCAGGTGTCCAGCAGCGCCGAGGTAGCGCCTTCGGCGACCCGCTCGGCGAACACCGGGCAGCTGCTCGCCGCGTCGGTGGTCCACTGGATGCTGGTGTGCTTCTCGCTGTTCTTCTTCACCAGCACCTTCGTGCCGCACATCCGGCACGCGTGCGGGCGCATCCCGCCGGTGAGGAATTCGTCGCGCTCGGCAGTCATGGTGCGGGCACTTCAGTTGCCGTTTCGGCCTGCAGCCGCAGGTTTTCGGCGACCTCGGCCGACCACACCTCGTTCGCGCGCGTGGTGTCCACTTCGAACTCGAACCGCTGGGTCATGTCCTCGGTGACGTCCGCGGCGTCCACGTAGAACTGTTCGTACCAGCGGCGGAGCTGGTAGACCGGACCGTCCTCTTCGCACAGCAGCGGGTTGTCGATCTTGGTCTTGTTCCGCCAGATCTCCACGTCCTGCAGGAAGCCGACGCCGATGCTCTTCGCGAACTTGCCCGCGATCTTGTCGGCCTGCTCGTCGGACACGCCGGGGAGCTTCTTCACGCTCACGCCCCACTGCAGCATGAACGAGTTCTCGGTGACCGGGTAGTGGCAGTTGATCAGCACGTTCTCGATCTCGAAGCCCTTGTAGGTGTTGAGCAGCGTGTTGATCATGTACGACGGGCCGAAGTAGGACGCCTCCGAGCGCAGCAGGTTCTCTTCGCCGCCGTAGTTGGACGCCATGCCCATGTCGGGGCGGCCCTTGGTGTTCAGGTACTGCGTCGCGATGTGGCCCTCGAAGATGTTCTTGAAGTAGGTCGGGAAGGCGTAGTGGATGTAGAAGAAGTGCGCCATGTCGACCATGTTGTCCACGATCTCGCGGCAGTGCGATCCTTCGATGAGCACCGAGTCCCAGGTCCAGTTGCTCCACTCGCCGCTGAACACCCCGTCGATGCGGGGGATCACCACGTCGTCCGGCGGCGGGTTGCCCTCGGGGTCGTGCCAGACGAAAAGCTGCTTGTTCTCCTCCAGCGACAGCCACGCCTTGGTCCTGGCCCGCAGCGGAACCCGCTTGGCGTAAGGGATCGAGGCGCACTTGCCGTTGCCGTTCCAGCGCCAGTCGTGGAACGGGCAGGCGATCTCGTCGCCCTTGACGGTGCCCTGGGTGAGATCGCCGCCCATGTGACGGCAGTAGCCGTCGAGGACGTTGAGCTTGCCCTCCGAGTCCGCGAACACCACGAGCTTGGTGCCGAACGCGGTGATGGCGTGCGGTTTCCCGTCGCGGAAGCCGTCCGCGAGGCCGAGGCAGTGCCAGCCCCGCGCGAACCGCGCCGGTGGCGCGCCCACGTCGATCGTGCGCACCGCGTCGGGTCCTGCCTGCGTCATCGCCTGCCTCCCGGAGGATCTTGCCTACCCTGATTCTTGGTCGCCTCGCCCGCGGCCGCAAGGTGTTCGGCCGCGAGGTACCCGAAGACCATCGCCGGGCCGATCGTCGCACCCGGTCCGGCGTAGGTGTGCCCCATGACCGCGGCGCTGGCGTTGCCCGCCGCGTAGAGCCCTTCGATCGGCGAGCCGTCTTCCCGCAGCACGCGCGCGTGCTCGTCGGTGCGCAGCCCGCCCTTGGTGCCGAGATCACCCGGCACGACCCGCACCGCGTAGAACGGTGGCTTTTCGAGCGCGCCGAGGCTCGGGTTCGGGCGGTTGCGCGGGTCGCCGTAGTAGTGGTCGTAGGCGCTGTCACCGCGGTGGAAGTCCTCGTCGACACCGGCCCGCGCGAACCCGTTGAACCGGCCGACGGTCGCTTCGAGCGCGTCACCGGGCAGGCCGGTGCGTTCGGCCAGTTCGGCCAGCGTGCCCGCCTTCGCCGCGACGCCCGCCTTGTACCAGCGCCCCGGCAGCGGCTGGCGCGGCCCGAGCCCGGTGAACATGTACCGGTCGCGGTAGCGCTGGTCGAACACCAGCCAGGCCGGGACGTGCTCGCCGGGGCCGTCCCCGCGCCCGTACATCGCGTGCACGGCCTCGACGTACGGTGCGGACTCGTTGACGAAGCGCTCGCCGCGGGTGTCGACGAGCAGGCAGCCCGGCCGCGACCGCTCGGCGAGTGCGAACCACGGCCCGCCGGGCAGCGGGATCGTCGGGCCCCACCACGCGTCGTCCATCAGGTCGTGCGCGGCGCCGAGCGCGAGGCCCGCGGTGATGCCGTCGCCGGTGTTGGCCTTCGCGCCGACGGTCCATTCGGTGCCGATCGGCGCGCGCTGGTACTTCCGGCGCATCTCCTCGTTGTGCTCGAAGCCCCCGGAGGCGACGATCACGCCCCTGCGCGCGCGCAGGAAGCCGTCACCGGTGTGGATGCCGTCCACGACCCCGTCGCTGACGTGCAGCCCGGTCATCGGGGTGTTCAGCAGCACCGGCACCCCGGCGCGGGCGAGCCCGGCCCGCAGCCCCGCCGCGAGCGCCTGGCCCATGGTCAGCTCGCGCCGTCCTGCCGCGCGCCCGGCGAGCCAGCGCGCGCCGAGCGAGAACAGCGTCCGCACGCCGCGCGGGTGCCTGCCGATGAGGCTGAGCCACCGGTAGTCCGCCTGGGTGATGGGGACGCCGAGCGGCGGGGCGCTGTAGGGCGGTTCGAGGTTCGCCAGCTCGTCGCCGAGCACACGGGCGTTCAGCGCCCTCGGCTCGACCGACCGGCCGCCGGCGCGCCCGCCGGGTGCTTCGGGGTGGTAGTCGGCGTAGTCGCGGACCCAGCGCAGCCGCAGCGGCGTGTGCCGGTGCAGGAACTCCACGACCTCGGGCCCGCGGCCGAGGAAGGCGGCTCGCCGCTCGCCCGGCACGGCATCGCCGACGATCGCCTCCAGGTACTCCTCGGCTCGCTCGGGTGGCTCGTCGATGCCGGCGGCGTGCAACGCCTCGTTGCCGGGGATCCAGACGCCGCCGCCGGAGCGCGCCGTGGAGCCGCCGAAGCAGGCCGCCTTCTCGGCGACGACCACGCTCAGCCCGTGCTCGGCCGCGGCGAGCGCGGCGGTCATGCCCGCCGCGCCGCTGCCGACGACCACGACGTCGAATTCGTCGGTCACTCCTACCTCCGGTCATCGAGAACCTATAACGCGTTCCAGATGGCTCAGGGCCAGCTCCCTGGCTCAGTCGTCACCATAGACGAGAACGTGTTTCAGTTCTAGGGTACTGGGTTGTGACAAACAGTGGCGTGACGGACTTGATGGCGGATGTGGTCATTGTCGGGTTCGGTGCGGCGGGCGCGTGCGCCGCGATCGAGGCCGCCGACGCCGGTGCCGATGTGCTGGTCCTCGACCGGTTCACCGGCGGCGGTGCGAGCGCGGTGAGCGGCGGCGTCGTCTACGCGGGTGGTGGCACCGCCCAGCAACGCGACGCCGGCGTGCCGGACACGGCGGAGGCGATGTACGACTACCTGCGGCTCGAGGTCGGCGACGTGGTCTCCGAGCGCACCCTGCGCGCCTTCTGCGAGGGCAGCCGCGACATGGTCACCTGGCTGGAGGGCAACGGCGTGCCGTTCGAGGGCAGTCTCTGCCCCTACAAGACGTCGTACCCCAGCGACGACTACTACCTGTACTACTCGGGCAGCGAGGCCGCGGGCGGGTTCCGCGACGCCGCCACGCCCGCACCGCGCGGGCACCGGGCGAAGGGGCGCGGCACCTCGGGAAAGATCCTGTTCGGGCGCCTCGCCGACGCGGTGCGGCGGCGAAAGGTGCGCGTGCTGCCGGGGACCACCGCGACCTCGCTCGTCGTCGACGGCTCCGGTGTGGTGCGCGGGGTCGAGGTGCGCACGTTGCGGGACGCGTCGTTCCTCGCGCGCAAGCGCCACCGGCTCTACGGCCAGTGGTCCGCGAAGCCGGGGATCTACGTGCCGATGGTCCGCAAGGCGCTGCACCGCGGGGTCGAGCGGATCGAACGGAAGCACGGCCGCGAGGTGACCATCAGCGCGCGGCGCGCGGTCGTGCTCGCCGCCGGCGGGTTCATCGCGAACCGCGAACTGGTGCGCGAACACGCGCCCGCGTACCGGGGCGGCCTCGCGCTCGGCACCGCGGCCGACGACGGCAGCGGTATCCGGCTCGGCACCTCGGCCGGTGGGCGCACCGCCGAGCTGGACCGGATCTCGGCGTGGCGGTTCCTGGTCCCGCCGAGCGCCTTCCTCGGCGGTGTCCTCGTCGACATCCACGGCAAGCGCGTCATCGACGAGTCGCGCTACGGCGCCGCCACGGGGGAGCGCATGATCACCGCGCACGAAGGCAAGGGCTGGCTCCTCGTCGACGACACGCTCGTGCGCGAGGCCCGGCGTTCCGTGCGCGGGCAAAGTCAATGGTTCCAATGGCTTCAAGCGCTGTACCTGCTGCGGCGCGGCCGCGTCGTCGGGGACACCCTCGATGAGGTCGCGCGCAAGGCGGGCGTCGACGCGGCGGGCCTGGCCGCGACGGTCGAGGCGTACCGCTCGGGTGGGCCGGATCCGATGGGCAAGCCGGACGAGTTCGTCCGCGCGCTCGACCGGCCGCCGTACTCGCTCATCGACGTCTCGATCAAGCCCAGCCTCGGCTACCCGTGCCCGATGCTGACCCTCGGCGGGCTCGTGGTCGACGAGGACACCGGGGCGGTGCTCGGCGACACCGGTCCCGTGCGCGGGCTCTACGCGGCGGGCCGGACCGCCGTCGGAATCTGTTCTAGGTCCTATGTCAGCGGCCTGTCCTTGGCTGACTGCGTCTTTTCCGGTCGCCGTGCTGGGTTGAACGGCGCGAGGGAGCAGGGCCACATCGACAAAAACGAGAACGTGTTCTAGTCTTGCCTTCGGTATCTGAATGAGGGAGACGGCATGACCCACGAGGTGATCAGCGCGATCGAGGAGCTTCTCCCCGTGCTGCGCGAACGGGCGCAGGAGACGGAGGACGGTCGGCGGATTCCCGACGAGTCCGTCAAGGCGCTGGCCGAGGCCGGGTTCTTCAAGCTGCTGCAGCCGAAGCGCTTCGGCGGTTACGAGTCCGACCCGGTGACCTTCTACACCGCGGTCAAGCTCATCGCGAGCGCCTGCGGATCCACCGGTTGGGTGGCGTCGATCCTCGGCGTGCACCCGTGGCACGTCGCGCTGTTCGACGTGCGCGCGCAGGAAGAGGTGTGGGGGGACGACTTCGACGTCCGCATCTCGTCCTCGTACGCGCCGATGGGCAAGGCGACCGTCGTCGACGGCGGCTACCGGCTGAGCGGGCACTGGAGCTTTTCCTCCGGCTGCGACCACGCGACCTGGGTGCTGCTCGGCGGGCCCGCGTTCGACGCCGAGGGCAAACCGGTGGACTTCTGCACCTACCTGCTGCCGATCGCCGACTACGCGATCGAAGACGTCTGGGACACCGTCGGGCTGCGGGGCACCGGCAGCAACGACATCGTGGTCAAGGACGTCTTCGTGCCGCAGCACCGGGCGCTGAGCTTCCTGGCCACGTCGAAGTGCAAGACGCCAGGGCAGGAGGCGAACCCCGGCCCGCTCTACCGGCTGCCCTACGGTTCGGTGCACCCCAGCACGATCACCGCGCCGATCATCGGCATGGCACAGGGTGCCTACGACGCCCACGTCGCCTACCAGCGCGACCGCGTCCGCGCCGCCTACGCCGGTGAACAGGCCAAGGAGGACCCGTTCGCGAAGATCAGGATCGCCGAGGCGGCAAGTGAGATCGACGCGGCGTGGCTGCAGCTCACGCACAACATCGACGAGTTGTACCAGCTCGCGTGCGCGGGCGAGAAGCTGCCGTTCTCCACCCGGCTCCGGGTCCGGCGCGACCAGGTGCGCGGCACCGAGCGGTCGATCGCCGCGATCGACCGGCTCTTCGAAAACTCCGGTGGCAGGGCGCTGCGCAACGGCACGCCGATCCAGCGGTTCTGGCGCGACGCGCACGCCGGGCGGGTGCACGCGGCGAACGACGCGGAGCGCGCGTACGTCATGTTCGGCACCGGCGCCTTCGGGCTCCCCGTAGAGAACGCGATGGTCTGATGGCACCGGAAGGCAAGTACGCCTCGGGAAACGGGCTTCGCCTGCACTACCACGAAGCGGGCGAGGAACACGACGAGACCGTGATCCTGCTGCACGGCGGCGGGCCGGGCGCGTCCGCGTGGAGCAACTTCGGCCGCAACCTGCCCGTGTTCGGGAAGTCCTACCGGACACTGGCCGTGGACCAGCCCGGCTTCGGCCGCTCGGACAAGCCGGTCGAGCACCCGCAGTACTTCCGGCACAGCGCGGACGCCGTCGTCGGCCTGATGGACGAACTCGGCATCGAGCGCGCGCACTTCGTCGGCAACTCGCTCGGCGGGGGCGCGGCGGTGCGGCTGGCGCTGAACCATCCGACGCGGGCCGGGCGGCTCGTGCTGATGGGTCCGGGCGGGCTGAGCGTCAACGTGTTCGCCCCCGATCCGACCGAGGGCGTGAAGAACCTCGGGAAGTTCGGCATGAGCCCCAGCAGGGAAAAGCTCGAAGCGTTCCTGCGCGTCATGGTCCACGACCAGTCGCTGGTCACCGACGAGCTGGTCGACGAACGGTTCGCCGCGGCGAACACGCCCGAGTCGCTCGCCGCGATGCGGGCGATGGGGAAGTCGTTCACCCAGCCCGAAAGCTACGAAGAAGGCATGCTGTGGCGTGAGGCGCACCGGCTCCGCCAGCGCGTGCTTCTGGTGTGGGGCAGGGAAGACCGCGTCAATCCGCTCGACGGCGCGCTGCTCGCGTTGAAGACCATCCCGCGCGCGCGGCTGCACGTGTTCGGCCGTTGCGGGCACTGGGCGCAGTTGGAGAAGTTCGACGAGTTCAACCGGCTGGCACTCGACTTCCTCGGGGGTGAGTGATGGGCATCCGTTCGCTGGCGTACCTGCGGATCGAAGCCACCGACATGGCGGCGTGGCGGGAGTACGGCCTGAAGGTGCTGGGCATGATCGAGGGCGATGGCACCAACCCGGACGCGCTGTACCTGCGCATGGACGACTTCCCGGCGCGGCTGGTGGTCTTCCCCGGCGAGTCCGACCGGCTCGCCCAGATGGGCTGGGAGGTGGCCACCGCCGCGGAGCTCGAGGAGGTGCGGAAAAGCCTTGCCGCGCACGAGGTACCGTACAAGGAGGGCACCGCCGACCAGCTCGCGGACCGTCACGTCGACGAGCTGGTGACCTTCGACGACCCTTCCGGCAACACCCTCGAGGTGTTCCACGGCGTCGCGCTGCGGCACCGGCGCGTGGTGAGCCCGTACGGGCACAAGTTCGTCACCGGCGAGCAGGGGCTCGGCCACGTCGTACTGTCCACACACGACGACGAGTCCGCGTTGCGCTTCTATCGCGACGTACTGGGTTTCCGGCTGCGGGACTCGATGCGCCTGCCGCCCCAGTTCGTCGGCAGGCCGGAAGACGGCCCGCCCGCGTGGCTGCGATTCTTCGGCTGCAACCCGCGTCACCACAGCCTCGCGTTCCTCCCGATGCCGACGCCGAGCGGGATCGTGCACCTGATGGTCGAGGTCGAGAACACCGACGACGTCGGCCTGTGCCTCGACCGCGCACTGCGCCGGAAGGTGCCGATGTCGGCTACGCTCGGCAGGCACGTCAACGACCTGATGCTGTCGTTCTACATGAAGACCCCCGGTGGTTTCGACGTCGAGTTCGGCTGCGAGGGCCGCCAGGTCGACGACGAAAGCTGGATCGCCCGCGAAAGCACCGCGGTTTCCCTGTGGGGACACGACTTCACGGTAGGTGGCCGATGACCGTGGCGGCCGGGGTCGAGGCGGCGCGCTTCCGCGCCGTGCTCGGCCACTTCTGCACCGGCGTCGCCGTGGTCACCGGGCACGACGGCCGCGCACCGGTCGGGTTCGCCTGCCAGTCCTTCGCCGCGCTCTCGCTGGACCCGCCGCTGGTCCTGTTCTGCCCCGCGAAGACCTCGCGCACCTGGCCCGTGTTGCGGGACGCCGGTGCCTTCGCCGTCAATGTCCTGTCGCACGCGCAGCGCGGCCTCAGCACCGTGTTCGGTGCCCGTGGAGCCGACAAGTTCGCGACGGTGGACTGGCGTCCGGCTCCTTCCGGGGCCCCGCTGCTGGCGGGTGCGTTGACATGGGTGGACTGCACACTGGAAACCGTGCACGAGGCCGGTGATCACTACGTGGTGGTCGGCAGGGTGACGGCGCTCGGGGAGGAGTCGGGCGAACGGCCGTTGCTCTTCCATCGGGGTGGTTACACGGTCACGGAGCCTTCGGTGGTGCCGGTGGAGGGGGAGTTGGGCGGGTTTCTGACCTGGCCTCGGCCGGATGATTGGGTTTAGGTTTCTGTGGTTGGTTCGCCGCGTCGGGCTGCGATCTACTGATGGCTTTGGACGGGAAGCGCGGACTTCGTTGTCCGGGTGGCGGTCTGGCTGTGGTCCGGTTCGATCGCGGGATGCTGATTTCGGTGGCGTGGCGCGATTTCTTCATTTGTCCATTGTGGACTTGTTGGCCTCGTTCCCCCCGACGGCACCGAACCCCGCGACACCCCCGAACCGAAACGTGCCCTGAATATTCATCAGCGCAAGGACGGTTCGGCGAAGTTCGACGGCTACCTCGACCCGATCTCCGCCGCGAAAACTCTCGCCCTGCTCGACCCGCTCGCTCTGGCCCAGCCGGATGACCCTTCCGATAACCCGCTGTTGCGGGGGCGGGCGGAGCGGTACGGGGACGCGTTCATGGAGATGGTCGCCCTCGCCGCGAGTCGCCCGGAGTCTCCGAACCGCAGTGGTGGTCGCGCGGATCTGATCGTGACGATCCCCTTGGCTGACCTGAAGAGGGAGCTGGGCGCGGCGTGTCTGGACATGGTCACCGACATCACCGCCAGTGAGGCCCGGATCTTGGCGTGTGATTGCAAGGTCATTCCCGCCATCCTCGATGGTGCGGGGCAGCCGTTGGCGATGGGGCGAGCCAGGCGTCTGGTGACCGAGGCGATCCGGCTCATGCTCGCCATCCGCGATCGCGGATGCTGCTTCCCGGGTGCTCGAGGCGGCCGCGTCATTGCGAGGCGCATCACGTGCTGCCCTGGTACGCCGGTGGCAAGACTGACCTGGGCAACACAAACACGGATGGTGGGCGTTGGTCCCTGGCGGAGGCCGCAGAACCACCCGCCGCATCCCCGTCGCTCAATCCCGAGTTTCCTGACATCCCAACGCTCTTAGCGGCAGTGGTCGATGTCCACGGTGGACTGCCGAACAGAACCTGGTTCTTCAGCTCTCCGGTGAAGAACAGCACGAACGCGCCACCGTCCGAACCCGCAGGCGCCGCCGCCACCGCCAGCCGGTACGGCAGTGAAGGTGGCCATCTTGTCCGTTCCGTGGGGAACTGTCGCCGGTGACCAACGACGCGACCCGCACCGAGGAGCGGCGGTTTCACTCGGCGCGCCGAAGGCGTGCCTGAAACGTGCTCACCGAACAGGTGCGCGTTTCCGAAGGTCACCCGCCGGAGGCGAGTCGCTGATAAGCGCGCCACCGGTTCGTGCCGGAAGCCGACGGGCGGGCGCGGAGTTCGCGGTAGAGGATCTTCCCGGCAGGGTTGCGCGGCAGGTTGTCCACGATGACGATGTCCCGTGGCACCGAGAACTGCGCGAGGTTCGCGGCCACCCAGGTGCGGACTTCCTCCGGCGAGATCTCGGAGCCGGGTTCCGGGACGACGTAGGCGCACAGCCGCTGCCCGTCGTGGTCGTCCGGGACGCCCACGACGGCGGCTTCGGCGATGTCGTCCCTGGCGCACAGCAGGTTTTCCACCTCGATCGGGTAGGTCTTCTCGCCGCCGGTCACCACGACGTCCTCTTCCCGGCCGGAGACGAACAGCCTGCCGTGGGTGTCGAGGTAGCCGAGGTCGCCGCTGTAGAGGGCACCGTCGCGGAATTCGTTTTCCTCGCCACGGCGGGTGTAGCCGTCGAAGAGCATTTCGTTGCCGACGAAGATCCGGCCGATCTGGCCCGGCGCGCTCGGTTTGCCCGCCGCGTCGAGGATCGCGACCCTGGTGCCGCGCGGTGGCGTGCCCGCGGTGTTCTCGTCCTCGGCGAGGTCCTGCGGCGTCGCGACGGTCGCCCAGGACAGCTCCGCGGAGCCGTAGATGTTGTACAGCACCGGCCCGAACGCTTCGGTGAACCGCGGCACGAGCTTGCCCGGCAACGCGGAACCGCCCGCGAGCGCGATCCGCAGCGAGCCGGTGTCGATCCGCTCCCGGTCGGCGGCCGGGACTTCGGTGAGCCGGCGCAGCATGATCGGCGATCCGACCACGGTGGCGCAGCCGTGCCGCCCGATCGCCGCGACGGTGCGCGCCGCGTCGAACTCGCGGTGCAGCACGACGGTGTCGCCGAGCATCATGGCGAGCTGCAGCAGCGAGAAGCCGAGCACGTGGAAGAACGGCGACGCCAGCATCATCGTGGTACCGGCGCGCAGCGGGAGCAGGTGCAGCAGTTCGGCGATCGGGGCGAGGCCGGTCGGATCCGGGCGCACCACGCCCTTCGGGATTCCGGTGGTGCCGGAGGTGAGCAGGATCGTCCGCCCGCCGCGCGCGGGTGCGGGCAGCGGCGCCGCCGGTGACCGGCGGATCAGGGAGTCGAGCGTCCGCGGCCGCGGCACGCCGGTGTCCGGCGCCTCGTACCCGGTCGGCCGGTGCAGCACGGTGGGCAGCGAGCGCGGGAACTGGTCGAGCACGTGCAGCAGATCGTCGTCCACCACCACGATGTCGATGCGCTGTTCTTCGACGACAGCGCGCATCTGCTTTTCCGCCAGCCCGGTGTTGAGCACGACGAGATCGGCGCCGAGCTTTCCGGCGGCGAGGCAGGTTTGCACCGCGGCGCGGTGGTTCTTGGCGAGCAGCCCGATCTTGAGCAGGCCGTGCGCGGGGCAGATGCGGCGGAGCCCGTTGGCGAGCCTGGTCGACGACTCGTCGAGCTGCTGGTACGTCATCGTGCCGAAATCGTCGATCACGGCGGGTCTGGCCGGATGGCGGACGGCCTCCGCGCCCACCGCGAAGGTGACCGTCAGCCCGAATTTCCGGTACAGGTCACGGATCCGCAGGAGCTTCGCCGGGCTCATCGGCTTCACCAGCCCGTTGGTGACGAGCACCGACATGCCCAGCGGGGAGGCACCGATCTTGCCCACCGCCGCACCACGTTTCGAACCGCTCATGCGCATGGGGCCTCCAAGCGTTCCACCCCGCCGTGGAAGAGTGAAAGCGATGTTCGCACGTTGGACATCTCGCGGCAATTATCGCCGCGATCTCCGGCGCCGGAACCCCGAACTTGTCACACCCCTTCGACGAATCGCGTTCGCGAACCACGCGACCGTGAGCGACTTCGGAATCCTTCACCGGACCTGTACGGCGTATAGTTGCCGATGATACCGTTCTGTACGTCATATAGGGGGAAACGTGACGAAGCTGTTCGGAGCGGGTGCGGGGCGCGTGATCGCGGTCGAGGAGTTCGGCGATCCCGGTGGCGTGCCGTGGCTGTACTTCCACGGCACGAATTCCGCGGGCGCGGAGGGCCGCCTCTTCGACGGCGCCGCCCGCTATCGCGGAGTCCGGGTGCTCGCCGCGGACCGGCCGGGGATCGGCGGGTCCACACCCGGCCCCGGGCACGACATCCTGGACTGGGCGCGGGATGTGACGGCGGTGGCGGACGCCCTCGGCCTCGACGGTTTCGTCGTCGGTGGCTGGTCCTCCGGCGCGGCGCACGCGATGGCGTGCGCGTACGCGTTGCCGCGGCGGGTTCGCGGCGGCGTGCTCGTCAACACCGCCACGCCCGAGGGTGCTCCCGGACCGGATCGCCGGCAGCGCGCCATCGCCGGACTGGCTCGCCGCATGCCATGGCTGGTGCGCCGCGTGGTCGCCCCGCTCATGACGAAGGCGTTGTCGCGTCCGGAACGCGTGCGTGATCCGGCGGCGCGCGCACGGATCCTGCGCTACTTCCCGGCCGTCGACCGGCCGCTCCTCGCCGAGTTATGGTCCACAGTGGATGGCCAGGAGACCTTCATGGCGATGGCGCGCGAAGCCGCCCGCCAGGGTTCGGCCGCCACCGCGAGGGATCTCCTGGTGCTGTGGGGCCGTCAGGGGTGGGGTTTCACCCCGTCGGAGATTTCGGTGCCACTGCGCCTGTTCACCGGCGAACGCGACTCCTCGCGCCAGTTCGCCGAAGCGCTGGCCGATATCGCGCCCGACGCGTCCGTGCACCTGTTTCCCGGCGGGCACCACGGTTTTCTCGCCGGGCAGGCCCAGCGCGAAATCTGCGACGCCGTGGTGACCGCGTGGGAGTGCCCTAGAACGCCGTCATGACGTGCTTCACGCGCGTGTACTCGGCGAAGGCGTACCCGGACAGGTCCTTTCCGTGCCCGGAGTGGCCGAAACCGCCGTGCGGCATCTCGGCGACCAGCGGCCCGTGCGTGTTCACCCAGACGCAGCCGAAGTCGAGCAGCCCGGACACCCTGACCGCGCGCGAGTGGTCCTTCGTCCACACCGAGGACGCGAGCCCGTACGACACCCCGTTGGCGAGCGAAAGCGCCTCGTCCTCGTCGGCGAAGGACTGGACGGTGAGCACCGGCCCGAAGATCTCCTCCTGCACGATCTCGTCACCTGGCCGCAGCCCGGAAACCACGGTGGGAGCGAAGTAGAATCCGCTGCTCCCGCCAGGCGTGCCGCCGGTTTCGACGCGGGCGTGCGCGGGGAGCCGGTCGATCAGCCCGCGCACCCGGTCGAACTGGGCCGCGCTGTTCAGCGGGCCGAAGTCCGTGCCCGGCACGGTCGCGGCCGCGGTCGCGGTCAGCGCGGCGACGAACTCGTCGTGCACCGACTCGTGCACCAGCACCCTGCTGCCCGCGGTGCAGTCCTGACCGGCGTTGTAGAAGGCGGCGCCGACGATGCCCTCCGCGGTGGCGGCGAGGTCGGCGTCGGGGAACACCAGCAGCGGCGCGTTGCCGCCGAGTTCGAGGTGGGTGCGCTTGAGATCGGCGGCGGCCACCGTCGCCACATCGATCCCGGCCCTGGTCGAGCCGGTGATGGAGACGAGGTCGGTGACCGGGTGCCGCACCAGCGCCCTGCCGGTTTCGCGGTCGCCGCACAGCACGTTGAACACGCCATCGGGGAGGAACTCCGCGGCCACTTCGGCGAGCAGCACGGCCGTGCTCGGCGTGGTCTCGGCGGGTTTGAGCACCACGGTGTTGCCCGCCGCGAGCGCGGGGGCGATCTTCCACACGGCCATCATCAGCGGGTAGTTCCACGGCGCGATCTGCGCGCAGACGCCGATCGGTTCGCGGCGGATCACCGAGGTGTGGCCGGCCAGGTACTCCCCGGCGGCGGTGCCGTCGAGCTGACGTGCCGCGCCGGCGAAGAACCGAAGCGCGCTGACACTTTCCGGGATCTCCTCGTCGAGCACCACGCGCCGGATCTTGCCGGTTTCGGCGATCTCGGCGTCGGCGAACTCCCCGGCCCTGCGCTCCACCGCGTCGGCGATCCGCAGCAGCGCGAGCTGGCGCTCGGCGGGGGTGGTGCGCCGCCACACTCCGAACGCGCGAGCGGCCGCGGCCATCGCCGCGTCCACATCGGACTGTCCGGACAGCACGCTCGAACCGGTGACCTCTCCGGTCGCGGGGTCGACGAGGGGCAGCGTGCGGTCGCCCGCGGCGGGGACGAGCCCGCCGCCGACGAAGTTCCGTAAGGTCATCAGGACTCCGTGCGGTCGAGGTGGGTCGGGGCGAACATGCGGAGCAGGGCGGGCAGCACCACCACGTTCGGGCCGGGGGTGCGCAGCGCCTCGGCGAGATCGGCGCCGACGGTGTCCACACTGGACAGTTTCGCGGCCACCCCGAACGACTCGGCGAGCGCGACGAAATCGGGGCGGGCGAGCTCGGTGGCCGTCGACTGGCCGAACGCGCCGGTGAGGTACTCGCGCAGGATCCCGTAACCGCCGTCGTCGACGATCAGCCAGGTCACGTCGAGCCCGTGCTGCACCGCGGTGGCCAGCTCGGCGATCCCGTACATCGCGCCGCCGTCACCGGAAACGGCCAGCGCGCGCCTGCCGGTGGCGGCCGCGCCGAGCGCGCCGGGGAACCCGTAGCCGAGCCCGCCCGCGCCCTGCGAGGTGTGGATCGGCGCGCCGTCGGCGTTCCAGGCCGACCATGCCCAATAGCCGAGGATCGTCATGTCCCAGAACGACGGGGTGCCCTCGGGCACCGCGGCGCGGACGTCGGCGAGCACCTGCCGTTCCCGGTCGAGCGGCTGCGCGTCGAGCCTGGCGCGCACCTTCTTCAGCAACTCCGCGACGGCGGCTTCCGCGCGCCCGTCGGGTTCGCGCGCGGGCACGAGCGGGAGCAGCGCCTCCAGCGTCGCCCCGACGTCGGCGTGGATCCCGAGCGCGGCGTAGTTGGACTCGATCTTGCCCGCGTCGGCTTCGACCTGGATCATCCGGCCGCGCGGGGCGAACTCGCGGTAGTTGCTCGACAGCTCGCCGAGCCCGGAACCCAGTACCAGCAGCACATCGGAGCCGGCGAGCAGTTCGGTGGAATGCCAGTCCTCCGCCCACGACTGGCCGGACAGCGGGTGGTCCCATGCGAACGCGCCCTTGCCGCCGAACGTGGACAGCACCGGCGCGCGCAGGGCTTCGGCCAGCGTGCGCAGCGGCTCGCGGGCACCCGACCGGACCGCGCCGCCCCCGGCCAGGATGACCGGGTTCTCCGCGGCGGCAAGGAGTTCCGCCGCCGCGGCGACCAGTTCCGGCAACGGCGCCTTCGCCGGGGGAGCGGCCGCCGCGGAGGTGATCGGCGGCAGGCTCACCGGTTCGAGCAGCACGTCCTGCGGGATCTCCACCCACACCGGCCCGTACGGCGCGGTCGCCGCGGATTCCCACGCCTCCCGCAGCGCCGTCGGGATCTGGCTCGCGGTCCGCACGGTGTGCACCGACTTCACCACGCCGCGGAAACTCGCCTGCTGGTCGGGCAGCTCGTGCAGGTACCCGTGCCGCCCGCCACCGAGCCCGGCCACCGGGATCTGGCTGGAAATCCCCAGCACCGGCACCGAACTCGCCTTCGCCTCCTGCAGCGACGCCAGTGTCAGCAGCGCGCCGGGGCCGGTCGAGACGATCATGGGGGTGACCGGCACCGGGCCGGACGGGTCCGCGTCCAGCCGCGCGCGGGCGTGCCCGTCGGCGGCGAACGCGAGGTTGTTCTCCACCCGCGCGCCGATCACCGCGAGGTCGGGAGCGCGCCGCAGCGCCTCGAACAACCCGAGCGCGTGCTGGCCCGGCAGGCCGAACACGGTTTCGGCGCCGAGCGCGCGCAACGTCTCGACGACGACGTCGCCGCCGATCCGGTCTTCTCCGCTCACCGTTCCGTCCCCTGGTTCTCGTTCTTCCGCAGGCTCAGCAGGCTCACCAGGTCGTACGCCACGTGCGAGGCCGCGATCGCGGTGATCTCCGCGTGATCGTATGCCGGGGCCAGCTCGACCACATCCGCGCCGATCAGGTTGCAGCCCCGCAGCCCGCGCAGGATCTCCAGCAGCTCCCTGCTGGTCATGCCGCCCGCCTCCGGGGTGCCGGTGCCCGGCGCGTGCGCGGGATCGAGCACGTCGATGTCGACGGAGACGTACAGCGGCCGGTCGCCGATGCGCTGGCGCAGCGCGTCGACGGTTTCGCCGACGCCGCGGCGCAGGACGTCGCCGGAGGTGACGATCCCGAAGCCGAGCCTGCGGTCCTCTTCGAGGTCCCGCTTGCCGTACAGCGGCCCGCGCGTGCCGACGTGCGAGAGCGCGCTGGTGTCGAGGAGCCCTTCCTCGGACGCGCGCCGGAACGGGGTGCCGTGCGTGTACGGCTCGCCGAAGTAGGTGTCCCAGGTGTCCAGGTGCGCGTCGAAGTGCAGCAGTGCCACCGGGCCGTGCTTCTTCGCGGCCGCCCGCAGCAGCGGCAGCGCGATCGTGTGGTCGCCGCCGACCGTCACCAGGCTCGTCCCGCCGGCGGTGAGCGCTTCGGCCCCGTGCTGCAGGGTTTCGATCGCTTCGCCGATGTTGAACGGGTTGAGCGCGATGTCGCCCGCGTCGACCACCTGCGCGGTCGCGAACGGGGAGACGTCGAGGTCCGGGTGGTACGGCCGCAGCAGACGGCTCGCCTCGCGCACCGACGCCGGTCCGAACCGGGCGCCCGGTCGGTAGGACACGCCCGAGTCGAACGGGACGCCGACCACGGCCACATCCGCCCGCTCGACCTGGTCCGCCCTCGGCAGGCGGGCGAAGGTCGCGAAACCGGCGAACCGGGGGACCTTCGACGAGTCGGCGGGCCCGATCGGGGTCTGACTGCTCACTTGCTGCTCCTTACCGTTCTTCAGGAAACGTTGTTCTCGAGCGCGGGAGCGGGTTCGCCGCTCAGGCGCGCGGTCCAGGTGCCGAGCACCTCCGGCGGCGTCCGCTTCGTCACGAGGCTCACGGCCACGTAGGCGACGAGGCTCGCGCCGAGCCCGAAGTAGATCGGTTCGTTGGCGTCCAGCCCGGCGGTGATCATCGAGACGATCACGACGACCGACCCGGTGCTCATCGACGCGAGCGCGCCGGCCCGCGTGCCGCGCTTCCAGAACAGCGCGCCGAGGATCGCGACGAGCAGGCCGCCGACGAGGATGTTGTAGGCGACGGTGAGCGCGGCGACGACGTCGGTGACGATCATCGCGATGCCGATCGACAGCAGGCCCAGCGCGAGCGTGGTCCACCGGTTGCGGCGGAGTTCGGCGTCGTCGCTCGCGGTCCGGCCCCGGCGCAGCTTCGCGAGCAGGTCGCTGGTGCTGACCGTCGAGCAGGCGATGAGCGCGCCGCTGGCGGTCGACATCATCGCGGACAGCGCGGCGGCGAGCACGAGCCCGCGGACGCCCGCGGGCAGCAGGTTCTCGACGATCGTGGCGAACGCGTCCTGCGCGCTCGCCAGCGATGGGTAGAGCGCCTTCGCCGCGGTGCCGATCAACGCGCCCGCGATGCCGTACACCAGGCAGTAGACGCCGGAAAGCACGCCGCCGCCGGTGGCCACCGCCGGTGTGCGCGCGGTGAACACGCGCTGCCAGATGTCCTGCCCGATGAGCAGGCCGAAGCCGTAGACCAGCACGTAGGTGAAGATCGTTTCGCCGCCGATGCCGGTGAAGTCGAAGAACGTCGCGTCGAGCCGCGCGCGGAGCCCGTCGAAGCCGCCTGCCGCGCTGATCGACACCGGCAGCAGGACGAACAGGATCCCGATCGTCTTGATCACGAACTGCGCGATATCGGTCAGCGTGATCGACCACATGCCGCCGAGCACCGAGTACAGCACCACGATCGCGCCGCCGATCCCGATCCCCGCGATCGACGGGACGTCGAAGAGCACCTTGAAGATCGTCGCGAAGGCGAGCGTCGAGGTGACCGTGAGCATCAGCGTGTAGGCCCACATCACCACGCCCGAGATCGCCGACGTCGAACCGCCGTAGCGCAGGTCGAGCATCTCGCCGACGGTGTAGACGCGCAGCTTCACCAGCCGCCTCGCGAACAGCGCGTGCAGCAGGAGGATCCCGATGCCGATGGTGAGCACCAGCCAGGCGCCGGAGATGCCGTGGGTGTAGCCGAGCTTGACCCCGCCGACCGTGGACGCGCCGCCGAGCACGACGGCCGACATGGTGCCCGAGTACATGAACCAGCCGAGCCGCCGCCCGGCGACCAGGTAGTCGGACTTCGTCTTCGCCAGGCGGAGCCCGAACCAGCCGATGCCGATCATGCCCGCGATGTAGAGCGCGATCACCGCATAGTCACCGGCCACGGTGTCCTCCTCAGGGAGCGCTTGGGGAGTGCTGTTCGGGACACCGTAGGGACCGGGCGGGTGCACCGCACCGTGGATAGATCGTCCCAGTTTGACCTAGACTTGAGATGAAATGACCTCGCTCATCGATTCTCACGACACCGAGGCGCAGGTTCCGCTACGCGTGGTCGTCGACAACCCCGGCCTCGCGCTCGAGGTGGTCCGCGAGAGCCTGCGCGCCGGCGCGCTCGAACTGCCCGTCCGCTGGGCGCACGTCAGCGAGCTGCGCGACCCCGGGCCGTACCTCGTCGGCCAGGAGCTGCTGCTCACCGCGGGCGTCAACCTGCCAGCCGAACCCGATGAGCTCGACCGGTACGTCCGCGGCCTGCGCGCGGCAGGCATCACCGCGCTCGGGTTCGGGGTCACCCCGCCGATGCGGGAAGCGCTGCCGGAGGACCTCCGCGCCGCCTGCGTCCGGCACGGGCTGCCCCTGCTCGTGGTCTGGCCGCGCACGCCGTTCCTGGCCATCAGCAAGGCCGTCGCGGTCGCGCTCGCCACCGCCGGGAAGCGCGAACAGCGCCGCGTCGCCGAAGCCCGCGAAGCGCTGACCAAGGCGGCGGGGGAGGGCACCGCCGCCTTGGCCGGCAGCCTGTCCGCCCGCGTCGGCGGCTGGGTGGCGCTCGTCGGCGACGGCGCGGAGCCCGCCGTCCAGCACGGGGCGCCGCGGCCGCTGCCCGGCGGGGTCGTCGAGCTGTTCGGCACGCTGCGGGCGGGCACCGGCATCCGCAGTGCCACCACCGAACTCGCCGACGGCACGGTCGTGCTGGCGCAACCGGTTTACCCGCAGGCCACCGCGTCGCAGCTGCTCGCGGTCGGCAGGCGGCGCCGCTTCGACGGCGCCGACCGCGCGATCGTCGCGGTCGGCGCGGCGCTGCTCGGCCTCGCGAGCAGGGCGGGCTCGGACACCGCGGGGCTCGGCGGCGGACTCACCGCGCTCCTGCTCGGCACGGCACCACCGGGCACGGCGATCGCGGGACTGCTGCGCGGCGCCGAGTGGCGTGTCGTGGCGGGCACACCGCACCGGCGCGGTCCCGGCGCGGTCGAACGCGGCTACGACTGGCTGCGCACGCATCTCGGCACCCCGCTCGTCGAGGTGTCCGGCGCGCGGTTCATCGCGATCGTCGACGAGGAACCGGCGCTGGGACGGCTCGAACACCTTCGCGCGAACGGGTGGCTTACGGCCGTCGGCACCCCGCGCCCGGCGGGCGAACTGGGCGACGCCCACGCCGAGATCGAGGGAATCCTCGCCCGCGCGCGAGCGCTCGGCCGTCCGGTGGTCGCCGAACGGAAGACCGGCCTCGATGGCCTCGATGGCCTCGTCAGCCTCGTCAGCGCGGACGCCGCCGGGGACTTCGCGCGCCGTCTGCTGGCACCGGTGCTCGAACTCGATCGCGAGCGGGACGCCGATCTGGTCCGCACGCTGCGCACCTGGCTCGCCCAGCACGGGGGATGGGATCGCACGGCCGCCGCGCTCGGGGTGCACCGCAACAGCGTCCGGCACCGGATCGGGCTCGTGGAGCGCGCGCTCGGCGCCGATCTCGCCGACCCGGAAACCAGGATGGAGCTGTGGTTCGCGCTGCGCTGGCTGTCCACTCGCGACAGCCGTGACGCCAGGTGACACCGGCGGTGCGGTCACCTAACTGGTTCTCAGGATCGTGTGGCACCTTGGTGAAGTGCGGATTCTGGTAGTGGAAGACGAAGAACCCCTCGCCGAGGCGATCGCGCGCGGACTGCGCCGCGAGGGGATGGCCGTCGACGTCGCCCTCAACGGCGACGACGGCCACGAGAAGGCGACGGTCACCCGGTACGACGTGGTGCTGCTCGACCGGGACCTGCCCGGGATGCCCGGCGACGAGCTGTGCAAGGAGATCGTCGCCTCCGGCGAGCTGACCAGGGTGCTCATGCTCACCGCGAGCGGCACCGTGTCCGATCGCGTGGAGGGCCTTTCCCTCGGCGCGGACGACTACCTCGCGAAGCCGTTCGCGTTCCCGGAACTCGTCGCCAGGGTGCGCGCGCTCGGCCGCAGGGCGACCCCGGCCGCGCCGCCGCTGCTCGTCGCCGGTGACGTCGAACTGGACCCGGCGAAGCGCACCGTGCGGCGCGAAAGCGGCCCGGTCGAGCTGACCCGCAAGGAGTTCGGCGTGCTCGAAGTCCTGCTGTCGGCGAGCGGATCGGTGGTCAGCAGCGAGGAACTGCTCGAACGCGTGTGGGACGAGAACGCCGACCCGTTCACCACGACCGTGCGGGTCACCGTGATGACCCTGCGGAAGAAGCTCGGCGAGCCCGGCATCATCGAAACCGTGGTGGGCTCGGGATACCGCGTTCCCGGCTCTGGTACGAAAGCCGGGTGAACCTTCGCGAGCTTTCGGCGGGCCTGGTGGGCGCGCGCAGCCTGCGTGCCCGCATCACCCTCCTCGCGACCGGTCTCGCCGCCGCGGTCAGCCTCGTGCTGCTGTGGCTGGCGTGGACCCTCGTCGGCGACTCGGTCGCGGCCGTCCCGCAGATGCCGCCCAACACCACGGTGCGCGTCGACGGCATCGACGTCGACGCCTCCGAGCTCGCCGCGCACCTGCGCGAGCACGCCAGGGACAAGGTGCTGCTGGCCGGGTCGATCGCGTTCTGCTGCGTGGTGGTGGCCACCGCGATCCTCGCCTGGACGTTCACCTCGCGCGTGCTGCGGCCGCTGCGGGAGATCACCGGCACCGCGAGGCGGCTCTCGATCGAATCGATGGGTGCCAGGATCGGCGAGCTCGATTCGAAGGACGAGCTGGCCGAGCTGGCCGCCACCTTCGACGCCATGCTCGACCGGCTGCAGGCCGCGTTCGACGCGCAGCGGCACTTCGTCGCGAACGCGAGCCACGAGCTGCGCACGCCGTTGTCGGTGATCAGGACCGAACTCGACGTCACACTGTCCGATGAGGACGCCGACGAGGCCGAGCTGCGCCGGATGGCCGGGGTGGTGCGCGACGCCACGGAGCGCGCCGAGCAGCTCGTCGGCTCCCTGCTGCTGCTGGCGCGCACCGACGGCGCCGGGCTGGTGGTCGCCGAGCACGTCGACCTCGCCGCCGTGGTGGACAGCGCGTGGCGCGCCGCGCGCGGGGAGGCCGAACGGCGACGGCTGCGCAGCGAGTTCGCCACCGCGCCCGCGTTCGCGATCGGCGATCCCGCGTTGCTCGAACGCGTCGCCGGGAACCTGCTCGAAAACGCGGTGCGTCACAACGTCGACGGCGGCTGGATCGAGGTGACGACGCAGGCAGGGCAGGACGGTGCGGTACTGGTCGTGCGGTCCTCCGGCGGGCTCGTCGACCCGGCCGTGGTGCCCGAGCTGTTCGAACCGTTCCGGCGGGCGGGCGTGGCCAGGACGGCGCGTTCCGGCGCGGGGCTCGGGTTGTCGATCGTGCGCGCCGCGGTGCAGGCGCACGGCGGTTCGGTCACCGCGGAGCCGGTGGTCGGCGGCGGGTTGCGGGTGATCGTGCGGTTCCCCGCCGTGCCGTGAGGGCGGGCCGGGGTTAGGTTCGAGGGCATGGTCCCCGTGCGGAAGCTGAACAACGAAGTCGAAATGCCCGTACTCGGGTTCGGGGTGTACAAGATCCCGGACGACGAGGTCGAACGCGCGGTGCGCACCGCGTTCGAAGCGGGATACCGCAGTATCGACACGGCGACGCTGTACGCGAACGAACGCGGCGTCGGCGCGGCCGTGCGCGCGAGCGGGCTGCCCCGCGAAGAGGTCTTCGTGACGACGAAGCTGTGGAACACCGAGCACGGCCACGACCGCGCGCTGAAGGCGTTCGACACCAGCTTGGCGGAGCTGGGGCTCGACTACGTCGACCTGTACCTGATCCACTGGCCGCTGCCCGCGCGGGACCGCTACGTCGAAACCTGGCGGGCACTGGAAAAGATCCTCGGCGACGGGCGCGCCCGCGCGATCGGGGTGTCGAACTTCCAGCCCCCGCACCTGCGCAGGCTGATCGACGAGACCGGGGTCGTGCCCGCGGTGAACCAGATCGAGCTGCACCCGCTCCTGCAACAGGCGGAGCTGCGCGGGTTCCACGACGAGCACGGGATCGTGACCGAGGCGTGGAGCCCGCTGGCCCGCGGCGGCGATCTGCTCGGCGAGCAGGTGATCACCACGGTCGCGCGCAAGCACGGCAGGACACCGGCGCAGGTCGTGCTGCGCTGGCAGATCGAGATGGGCCACGTGGTGATCCCGAAGTCGGTGACCGCGGAACGGATCGAGGAGAACATCGCGCTCTTCGACTTCGAACTGGACTCGTCCGATATCGCGGGCATCGCCACGCTGGAGTCGGGGACACGGCTCGGCCCGGATCCCGACCGCCTCGGTTCCTGAGTCCGGCCAGCACGAAGACGCCCACCGCCGGTGCGGCGGTGGGCGTCTTGTCTACTGTGGACCGATCGGGTCAGCGCGCGGGAACCGAAGCGATTCCCGGGGCGAGGAACGGCTTGCCGTTGACCTTTTCGGACACTCCGGAACGGTCGAGGTACGGCGTGATGCCGCCCAGCCAGAACGGCCAGCCCGCGCCGAGCAGCAGGCACAGGTCGATGTCCTGCGCCTCGGCGACCACGCCCTCGTCGAGCATGATCCGGATCTCCTCGGCGATCGCGGCCAGCGCGCGGTCCCTGACCTGCTCCGCCGTGGACGGCCGGTCGCCCTGCTGCCACAGCTCGGCGACCTCGGGATCGACGCTCTGGTTGCCCTTGTCGTCCCACTGCCAGACGGCGGTCTTCTTCGCTTCGACGAACCGGCGCAGGTTCTCGCTGACCGAGAACCGGTCAGGGAACGAGCCGTGCAGGGTCTCGCCGACGTGCAGCGCGATCGCCGGGCCGACGAGCTGCATCAGCGTCATCGGCGACATCGGCAGCCCGAGCGGGTCGAGCGAGGCGTCGGCGACCTCGAACGGGGTGCCCTCGTCCACCGCGACCAGTACCTCGCCGACGAAGCGCAGCAGCAGCCGGTTCACCACGAACGCGGTCTCGTCCTTCACCAGCACGCTGGACTTCTTCAGCTGCTTGCCGAGGGAGAACGCGGTGGCGAGCGTTTCGTCGTCGGTCCTGTCCGCGCGGACGATCTCCAGCAGCGGCATCACCGCGACCGGGTTGAAGAAGTGGAAGCCGACGACCCGCTCGGGGTGTTCGAGCTTCGAGGCCATCGCGCTGATCGACAGCGACGAGGTGTTGGTGGCGAGGATCGCGTCGGGCCGGACGTACTGCTCCAGTTCGCCGAACACCTGCTGCTTGACGCCGAGCTCCTCGAACACGGCCTCGATCACGAAGTCGGCGTCGGCGAACGCGGCCTTGTCCAGCGAGCCGGAAACCAGTGCCTTCAACCGGTTCGCGCTGTCGGGGGAGGTGCGCCCCTTCGCCAGCAGCTTGTCGATCTCATCGTGCACATAGGACACACCCTTGTCGACACGGGCCTGGTCAACGTCGGTGAGCACCACCGGCACCTTGAGCCTGCGCACGAACAGCAGCGCCATCTGGCTGGCCATCAGGCCGGCGCCGACGATGCCGATCTTGCCCACCTTGCGCGCGAGCGACTTGTCCGGCGCGCCGGCCGGGCGCTTCGCGCGCTTGTTGACGAGGTTGAACGAGTAGAGCCCCGCGCGCAGGGTGTCGGTCATCAGCAGCCCGGCGAGCGCCTCGGTCTCCGCCGCGTAGCCGCGGTCGAGATCGTTCGCCCTGGCCAGCTCCAGCAGTTCGACCGCCTTCACCGCGCCGGGCGACGCGCCCTTCGTCCGTCCATCCACAATGGACTTGGCGCGCGCGATCGCGGCATCCCAGCCCGCGCCGCGGTCGATTTCCTTGCGCTGCGGGGTGATCTCGCCGCGCAGCACCTTCGCGAGCCACAGCAGCGACTGTTCGAGGTAGTCGGCCGAGCCGAGCACCTCGTCGACGATGCCGAGTTCGGCGGCCTTCGCCACGCTGAGCATCTTGTTCTGGTTGAGCGCGTTCTCGATGATCACGGTCACCGCGGCGTCCGGCCCGATCAGGTTCGGCAGCAGCTGCGTGCCGCCCCAGCCGGGGAAGAGACCGAGGAACACCTCGGGGAACGACACCGCCGCCGTGTTCTCCGACAGCGTCCGGTAGTGGCACGACAGCGCCAGTTCGAGCCCGCCGCCCATCACCGCGCCGTTGACGAAGGCGAAGGTCGGGATCTCGGACTCGGTGAAGCGGCGGAACACGTCGTGCCCGCTCTGCGCGATCTGGGTGGCCAGTTCCGGGTCGGAGACCTGCTCCACGCCGGACAGGTCCGCGCCGACGGCGAAGATGAACGGCTTGCCGGTGACCGCGATGGCGGCGGGCTTCGCCGCGACCGCCTCGTCGAAGGCGGCGTTGAGGCTCACCAGGCTCTGCGGCCCGAACGTCGACGGCCGCGTGTGGTCGTGGCCGTTGTCGATCGTGATGAGCGCGACCTGGCCGTCGAGGCCGGGCACCGATACGAGCCTGGTGGCCGCCCTCGTCACGACCTCGTCGGGGAAGGCCTGCTCGGCCTGTTCCTCGGTGATCACTTTCCACCCTCCCAAGCCGGGTTCTCCCAGATGACCGTGCCGCCCATGCCGATCCCGATGCACATGGTGGTGATGCCGTAGCGCACCTCGGGGTGCTCGGCGAACTGCCGCGAAAGCTGGGTCATCAGCCGCACGCCGGACGACGCCAGCGGGTGCCCGCACGCGATCGCGCCACCCCACGGGTTCACGCGCTCGTCGTCCTCGGCGATCCCGAAGTGGTCGAGGAAGGCGAGCACCTGGACGGCGAACGCCTCGTTGACCTCGAACAGCCCGATGTCCGAAATGGACAGACCGGTGCGGGCGAGCACCTTCTCGGTGGCTGGCACCGGGCCGATGCCCATCACCTCGGGCTCGACCCCGGCGAACGAGTAGCCGACCAGCCGCATGGCGACCGGGAGGCCCAGCTCGCGCGCGGTGTCTTCGTCGGCGAGGATGGCGCCGGTCGCGCCGTCGTTGAGGCCTGCCGCGTTGCCCGCGGTGACCCTGCCGTGCGGGCGGAACGGCGTCTTGAGCCCGGCGAGCTGCTCGACCGTGGTGCCCGGCCGCGGCGGCTCGTCCTCGGTGGCCAGGCCCCAGCCCAGCTCGGCGTGGCGGGTGGCCACCGGCACCAGCTCCGGCCCGATCCTGCCCGCCTTGACCGCGTCGGCGAAGCGCTCCTGGCTGCGCGCGGCGTAGGCGTCGGTGCGCCGTTTGGTGATCTCGGGGAACCGGTCGTGCACGTTCTCCGCGGTCTGGCCCATCACCAGCGCGGTCGGGTCGACCAGCTTGTCGGCGACGATGCGGGGGTTGGGGTCGACGCCCTCGCCCATCGGGTGGCGGCCCATGTGCTCGACGCCGCCCGCGATCGCGATGTCGTAGGCGCCGAAGCCGATCCCGCTCGCGGTCGTCGTCACCGCGGTCATCGCGCCGGCGCACATCCGGTCGATGGCGAAGCCCGGTACCGACTTGGGCAGCCCGGCGAGCAGCGCGGCGGTGCGGCCGATGGTCAGGCCCTGGTCGCCGATCTGCGTGGTGGCGGCGACGGCCACCTCGTCGACGCGCTCCGGCGGCAGCTCGGGGTGCCGGCGCAGCAGCTCCCTGATCACCTTGACGACCAGGTCGTCCGCGCGGGTCTGGGCGTAGATGCCCTTCTCGCCTGCCTTGCCGAACGGGGTGCGCACCCCCTCGACGAAGGCCACATTGCGCACTGCGCGTGCTGACACGGGTGCTCCTCTGCGTATGAGATCTGCGGGTACGGCGAACCGGTTGACGGATCGCCGACCACCGCACCCTAGCCCTGGTTACCCGTCGGTAACCAGGGTGGTGGCCCCGTCGGGTGGGGCAAACCACACGAGCTGGTGAGGGCGTGCCGCCGGCACGGGACCGGGCGCGGCTCAGGACGCGGTGGCCTGCAACGCCTTGCTCAGCGCGGGCACGGTCAGCTCGCGCTGCCACCGGCGGGCCCCGCCCGCGCGCAACGCCTCGGTGACACCGTCCTCGTCGCGGTCGGCGGGCGGTTTCCAGCAGGTCCGCCGCACCAGGTCCGGCAGCAGCAGGTTCTCGACGGGCAGCTTCAGCTCGGCCGCGATGCCGTTCAGCGCCGCACGGGCGGCGGCGAGGCGAGCCGCGGCGTCGGGGTCCTTGTCCGCCCACCGGTTCGCCGGCGGCGGGCCGTCGTTCTGCTGCGCCGCGCTCGGCAGGGCGTCCTTCGGCAGCGCGCGCGCCTCCTGGAGGTACCGCAGCCAGCTCGCGGTGTACCGGCGCTGCACCCTGCCGCCGAACACCGGCAGGGCCTGCAGGTCCGCGACGGTCTTCGGCTCGGCGAGCACGGCGTTGACGATGGCCGCGTCGGGCAGCACCCTGCTCGGCGCGCGGTCGCGTTTGCGGGCGAGTTCGTCGCGCGCTTCCCACAGCGCGCGCACCCCGGCCAGCCCGCGTGCGGTGCGCACCTTGTGGATGCCCGAGGTCCGGCGCCACGGTTCGGCGCGCGGCGGGGCGGGGGGTGCGGTCCGGACGGCTTCGAACTCCTCGCGGGCCCAGTCGAGCTTGCCCTGCGTCTCGAGTTCGGCTTCGAGCTTCTCGCGGAGCTCGACCAGCAGTTCGACGTCGAGCGCGGCGTAGTTCAGCCAGTCCACCGGCAGCGGCCGCTTCGACCAGTCCGCCGCGCTGTGCCCCTTTTCGAGCCGGTAGCCGAGCAGCTTCTCGACGAGCGTGCCCAGTGCGACCCGCTCGTGCCCGGCGAGGCGTCCCGCGAGCTCGGTGTCGAACAGGCTCGCCGGATGCAGCTCCAGCTCGGCGAGGCAGGGCAGGTCCTGTGATGCGGCGTGCAGCACCCAGTCGGCGCCGTTGATGGCGTCCGCGAGCGGGGTGAGCTCGCCTTCGAGGGGGATCGGGTCGACCAGGAAGGTGCCCGCGCCCTCGCGTTTGAGCTGCACGAGGTAGGCCTTCGGCCAGTACCGGTACCCGGAGGCCCGTTCGGTGTCGACGGCGATGGCGCCCGTCCCGCCCGCGATCAGCTCGACGGCGCGCGCCAGCGCCACGGGGTCGGCGACCACCGGCGGTGTGCCGGTTGCCGGCTCCCGCAGCAGGATCGGTGCGGGTGGTTCGCCTTGTCCGTGCTCTTCCGCTGTCGACACAGCTGACGACCCTACGGGACGGGCGCACCGCGCCTGGTCCGCCCGTCCCACCGGGTCGTTCCGTTCCGTCAGCGGATCACGCCTGCGCGCATCGCCAACGCCACCATCTGCGCCCTGTCGCCGGTGCCGAGCTTGCGCCCGATCCGGGAAAGATGCGACTTGACGGTGAGTGCGGAGAGGCTGAGCTCCTCGCCGATCTCCTTGTTGGACTGGCCGTCGGCCACGAGTTGCAGCACCTCGACCTCGCGCGCGGAAAGCTCGCGCGGGGTGTTGTCGGTGCCGGCGACTCTGGTGCCGGTGGCCAGTACCGGTGCCACGCTGGGATCGGCGTACACGCCGCCCTCGAGCACCCTGCGAACCCCGTCGGTGACAACCACCGGCGAAGCGGACTTGAGCAGGTATGCCTGAGCACCGGCCTGGAACGCCGACCGCACCGCGTACGGGTCGTCGGACGAAGCGAGCACCACGACACGGGGCCAGCCGTGGCTACGGAGTTCCGTAACCAGCTCTATGCCACTGCCATCGGGCAGGCCGAGGTCGAGAATCGCGAGGTCACACGGCCCAGTGGCCGTGGCCCTCGCTCGAGCCTCCGCCACCGTGGCGGCCTCGTGAACGGTGCCCGCACCCATCTGTGCGAGTCGAGCGGCAATCGCCTCCCTTAAAAGCGGGTGGTCATCGACCACCAGCACGGAAAAAAGTTCTTCCCGCGGATGCGGAACCATGCTGGCCGGCAAAGCGCCGGCTGGCGTGGATCTGACGGCCTGAGATAAGCCGACGGCAGCCACGTCACTACCTCCCTGGAGTCGGTCGTGCCCCCCGACCGGCACCGGGACTTTCGGCCAATCAGCCGCGCCAGCTTTAGACCGAAAGTGGTGTCGTCGAAGGCACTCTAGCCGCCCGAGAGGGTCTGCGGGGGGATCGAACGGGTATCTCTCTTGATCGAGTAGTTACGTTCCGGTGTCGAAGTCACACGATCGGGCTAGTACACGGCCGGTGGCTAACATCCCGCCGAACAAGCGCGATGAACAAGGGTTGGCACTCGCTGACGGCGCGTGCAGATGAGCCGTGCAAACGCGTGAGCCCAGTTCGCGAGACGTCCGGCTAGTGTGCCGTGACCGGTTGCGGAAGCGAACTCATCAGCTCGAAATAGGCCGATTCCTGTTGTTCGGCGTTCAATCGGTACCAGGCGTCGAGCGCCGTCGCGGAGAACACCCCGAGGCGCTCCAGCACCGCCTTCGCGAAGTGCAGCGGTGCCACGCCGCTGGCCGTGATCAGGTCACCGTCGGTGACCGCGGGCGTGCCCCGAAAGTGATCTTCACCCTCGTAGCCCGGGCAGACGGCCTGCAGGGCGCCCAGGTTGTTGCTGGTGTGCGGACGCTCGTTGAGCACTCCGGCATTTGCCAGCGCCATCGTCGCGCCGCAGACCGCGGCGACCGGTACGCGCGCCTCGAGCAGTTCGACCGCCTTGGCCAGTACCGGGTCGTGCACGGGGTCGAGCCAGGTGTCCCCGCCGGGCAGGATCAGCACCCCGGCGTCCTCGGCGGTGATCCGGTCGACGGTGGTGTCCGGGACGAGGCGGAGGCCGCCCTTGGTGGTGACCTGGTCGAGGCTCAGCCCCGCGGTCCTGACCGGCATCCTGGCACCGGCTTCGGCGAAGTACCGGCCGCTGTCGAGCTCGGCGGTCAGGTACCCGATCTCCCAGTCGGCGAGCGTATCGGTGACGTACAGGTAGGCGTAGGACGTGGCCATGGGGCGCTCCTCCCGGTTCGGTTGGAGCGGACACTACGGCCGGGGACCGACAAAATCCCCGCTCAGCGGTGCCGGGCGAGCGGCCTCAGGAACTCTGCCGGTGCTCGAACAGGGTCACGCCGACCGGCGGCAGGCCCGCCATGCTGGCCATCATCTGGCAGAACGCCTCGCCGTGGGAGTGCAGTTCGGCGTCGGTGGGCGTCCAGGAGGCCCGTAGTTCGAGGTCGTCGGTCCTCGGCGGGCCGGAGATGTCACCGAAGCGGGCGGACGAGGTCTCGGTGACCGTGCCGCCCAGCGCGGTCAGGTTCGCGCCCGCGCCCTCGAGCGCGTCGGTCAGCCACGACCAGCCCACCGCCGGCAGGAACGGGTCGCTGGCGAGCTCGCGGTCCAGTTCGGCACGGGCGTAGACGACCATGCGGAGCACGCCGTTCCAGTTCTCCTGGCCGTCGGGATCGTGCAGGAGCACCAGCCTGCCGGAGGCCAGCACGTCGGCGGGGCCGGTGGTCTCGCCGCTCAGCGCGTACGACCAGGGGGCGAGGCGCTGCGGCGCGCGGACGCTGTCGAGGGTCAGCTCCGGCCGGGGCCGGACGGTTTGCAGCGCCGCGACCGCTTCACGGAAGAGCTCGGGCGCATGCGTCATCGCGGTCACCGCTCGACTGTAAGGCGGGAAGGGCGCGGCGGTCGGGCAGACGCGCCGGGGAAACAGGCGGCAAAGCGGGCGTGGAATGATTGAACCGATGCCTACGACGCCAGCTTCACCCGCGCCCGGCCCGGCCGCCGCGCAGGTCGCCGCACCCGGCTCGAGCCCCGCTCGCCGAGTGCTGCCCGACGCCCCTTTCCTGGTCGCCGCGCGCGGTGGCACGCCGGCGAGGCTGCCGGTCTGGTTCATGCGCCAGGCCGGCCGGTCGCTGCCCGAGTACCGGGCGCTGCGCGAAGGCGTGGCGATGCTCGACTCGTGCTTCGACCCCGAGATGCTCGCCGAGATCACCCTGCAGCCGGTCCGCAGGCACGGGGTCGACGCCGCGATCCTGTTCAGCGACATCGTGGTCCCGCTGCGCGCGGCAGGCGTCGACATCGACATCGTGCCGGGCACCGGTCCCGTCGTCGCCTCGCCGATCCGCTCCGCCGCCGATGTCGCGGCGCTGCCCGAACTCGACCCGGCGCAGGTCGCCGCGGTCGCCGACGGCGTGCGCCTGCTCGTCGAGCGGCTCGGCACGACGCCGTTGATCGGGTTCGCGGGCGCGCCCTTCACCCTCGCCTCCTACCTGATCGAAGGCGGGCCCAGCCGCAACCACGAGCACACCAAGGCGCTCATGCACTCCGAGCCGCAGGTGTGGCACGAGCTCGCGGGCAAGCTCGCCGACGTCGCGCTGACCTTCCTGACCGCCCAGCTCGACGCCGGTGCCGACGCGATCCAGCTCTTCGACTCCTGGGCGGGCGCGCTCTCGCCGCGCGACTACCGCGAATTCGTGCTGCCGCATTCGGCGCGGGTCTTCGACGGGGTGGCCGCCTACGGCGTGCCGCGGATCCACTTCGGCGTCGGGACAGGGGAACTGCTCACCTCGATGCGCGACGCCGGGCCCGATGTCGTCGGCGTCGACTGGCGCGTGCCGCTCGACGAGGCCGTCCGCAGGCTGTCCCCGTCGGAGAAGCCGGTGGTGGTGCAGGGCAACCTCGACCCGGCGCTGCTGCTGGGGTCGTGGCCGGTCGTCGAGGCCGAGGTGCGGCGCATCGCCGAAGAGGGCAGGGCCGCCGCGGGGCACGTGTTCAACCTCGGCCACGGCGTGCTTCCCGGCACCGACCCGGACGTGCTGACCAGGGTGGTCGAACTGATTCACCAGATCCAGCCATGACCAGTGTCGCGGTCGTCGGCGGTGGGATCTCCGGGCTCACCGCCGCCTACCGGCTGCGCGCCGGGCTCGGCGACCGCGCGGAGATCACGGTCGTCGAGTCGTCGCCGTGGCTCGGCGGCAAGCTCCGCACGATCGACCTGGCGGGCCGCGCCTACGACGTGGGCGCGGAAGCCTTCCTCGCCCGCAGGCCCGAGGCGATGGACCTGGTGGCGGAGATCGGCCTCGGCGACCGGCTGACCCATCCGACCGGCGCTCGCGCCACGGTGCTCGCCGGCGGGCACGCGACCGGGTTGCCCGCCGGGACGGTGCTGGGCGTGCCCACCTCGGCCGAGGCGGTCAAGGGGGTGCTCTCGCCGGAGGCGGTGAACCTCGTCGCGGCCGAAGCGGAGCTCCCGCCCGTCGAACTGGGCGAGCACGACGTCGACCTCGGCGCCCTGCTGCGACGGCGGTTCGGCGACGAGCTGGTCGACCGGCTCGTCGACCCGTTGCTCGGCGGCGTGTACGCGGGCGGTGCCGACGGTCTCGGCCTGCGCGCCACGATGCCGGGGCTGGCGAAGGCGATTGACGGGGGAGCGAGCTCGCTCACCGAGGCCGCCGCGTCGATCATGCCGCCGTCCCCGAGCGGCGCCCCCGTCTTCGGAACGCTCACAGGCGGCCTCGGCACCGTCATCACGAGGCTCGCGGAGTTGTCGCGCGCCCGGATCAGGCTCGGCGTCCCGGCCCGTGCGCTCCGGCGGACGGCGACCGGGTGGCGGCTGGAACTCGGCGCCGCCGCGCAGGCGCACGCGCCGGAGCAGTCGGTGCTCGACGTCGACGCGGTCGTGCTCGCGGTGCCCGCACCGGCGGCGAGGCGGCTGCTCGCCGACGCCGTGCCCGCCGCGGCGGAGGCGTTCGCCGGGATCGAGCTGGCGTCGATGGCCGTGGTCGCGATGGCGTTCCCGCGCGGGACCGAGTTGCCGGCTGCGTCCGGGCTGCTGATCGGGTCGGGGGAGCGCGCCCCGTCGGGCACCCCGCTGACCGCGAAGGCGTTCACCTTCTCGGCCAGGAAATGGGGCCACCACGGCGAAAAGGACGGCCCGGTGCTGCTGCGGGGGTCCGTCGGCCGGTTCGGTGAGACGGCGTCGCTGCAGGTCGACGACGACGAGCTGGCCGATCTCGTCCGGCGCGATCTGGCCGAGACGACGGGGCTGGCCACCACGCCGATCGAGGTCGCGGTGACGCGGTGGGGTGGCGGCCTCCCGCAGTACTCCGTCGGGCACGGCGACCGGGTGGCCCGCATCGAACGCGCGGTCGCCGAGGCGGGCGGGCTCGCGGTCACCGGCGCCGCGCTGCACGGGGTCGGCATCCCGGCCTGCATCGCGACCGCGTCCGCCGCGGCGAGGAGCGTCACGGCGGGGATGCCGACCGAGTAGGCCAAACAAGGTTGGCATACTGGGTGCCATGGCGCGCCTGAACTACAACGAGCTCAACGACACCATCCGCTACACCGCGTGGTCGGTGTTCCGCGTCGAGCCGGGCAGGCTGCCGGACGACCGCGGCCCCGCCGCGCGCGAGACCACCGAGTACCTCGACGCGCTCGAAGGCAAGGGCGTGCTCGTGCGCGGGGTGTACGACGTGGCGGGTCTGCGCGCCGACGCCGACTACATGATCTGGTGGCACGCCGAGGAGATCGAGCAGGTGCAGGCCGCCTACACCGGGTTCCGCCGCACCCCGCTGGGCAAGGTGTCGACGCCGGTGTGGAGCCAGGTCGCGCTGCACCGGCCTGCCGAGTTCAACAAGAGCCACGTGCCCGCCTTCCTCGCCGGGGAAGAGGCGCGCAAGTACATCTGCGTCTACCCGTTCGTGCGCTCCTACGAGTGGTACCTGCTGCCCGACGACGAGCGCCGCAAGATGCTCGCCGACCACGGCAAGGAAGCGCGGGACTACCCGGACGTGCGCGCCAACACGGTGGCGTCGTTCGCGCTGGGCGACTACGAGTGGATCCTCGCGTTCGAAGCCGACGAGCTGCACCGCATCGTCGACCTGATGCGCCACCTGCGCGGTACCGAGGCGCGCTTGCACGTCCGTGAGGAAACCCCGTTCTACACCGGTACCAGGGTGCCGCCGTCGGAGCTGATCACCAATCTCCCCTGAAGTCCATAGTGGACTCCGGAGTCAGCGGCGGAACGGGTTCCACCGCCGCGGCTTCGGCAGTTCGCCGCGCTCGACGAGCCACGCGGCGAACGCGTCCGCGTCCTCGCGCGCCCTGGTGCCGGCGAACTTCGGCCGTTCGTCGGCGTAGGCGCCGAACAGCGCGGCGAACCGGTCGCCGAGTGCCTCGGGGAGATCGGGCCTGAGGTAGCCGACGACTCGCCTTCGCTTGGCGCGCAACAGCTTCCGCTCGACGTGCACGCGGTTCTCGTCGAACCCGGGCGGGGACGGCCCGCCTGCCAGCAGCGCGGTGAGCAGCTCCGCCTGCTGTCCGGCCAGCCGGTCCCGTCCGGTCGTCACGGCCGTGCCCCGGCGGCGAGCGCGGCCCGGATCGCGGCCAGTTCACCCGCCAGCTCGGTGTCGCTGGGGTAGTCGTCGTCGCGTTCCAGCAGCACACCGGGCGGCTCGGTCCGCGAGCGCAGCTCGGCGAGCAGTTCGAGCACCTCGGGCCGCACCGGGTGCGCGTGGGTGTCGTGGTAGACGCCGTCGCGGTCCACCCCGCCCGCGACGTGGACGTAGGCGATCTTCTCGAGCGGGATCTCGTCGAGGAACACCTCGGGATCGGTGCCGATGTTCCGCGCGTTCGCGTAGAGGTTCGCGACGTCGATGATCAGCCCGCAGCCGGTGCGCTCGGTGAGTTCGGCGAGGAACCGCGCCTCGGACAGCTCCGCGTCCGGCCATTCGAGCACGGCCGCGATGTTCTCCGCCGCGAACGGCACGCCGAGGATCGACTGGGTCAGCTTCACGTTGTCCACCAGCACGTCCAGCGCCTCGCGGGTGCGGGGGAGCGGGATGAGGTGCCCCGCGTCGAGCCCGCCCGCGCGGACGAAGCACACGTGATCGCTGGCGAGCGGCGCGTCGAGCGCGTCGGCGACCGCGGCCAGGTGCTCGACGCGGGCGGTGTCGAGATCCTCCGCGCCGCCCAGCGACAGGGAAACCGCGTGCGGCAGCACCGGAAGTCCCCGGTCCTTCAACGAAAGCAGCGACGTGGGCAGGTGCTCCACGTGGAGGTTCTCGGCGACGACCTCCACCCAGTCGACGCCGGGCAGCCGCGAGATCGACAGGTCGATCTCGGGCCGCCAGCCGATCCCAACCCCGAGCGCGCCGAACGGGTCAGCCACCGCAGCCGCCGCCCCCACCGCCGCACCCGCCGCCCCCACCGCCGCACCCGCCGCCACCGCCGCAGGACGAACCGCCGCCGCACGAAGAGCCGCCACCGCACGAAGAGCCGCCGCCCCCCGACCAGAAGCCGCTGGAGCCACCGCCCCAGTCACCACCGCCGCCCACGCCGCCCGCCTGCGACAGCATCGCCTCGCTGACCTCGTCGTCGGGGTACATCATGAGCCCGCCCAGCGCGACCGCGCCGACCGCGCCCGCGAACAGGCCCGCTCCGGCAAGCCCGCCCACGGAGGAATGCCGCCCCGCCTGTCCGGCGGCGGTGTCGGCCGCCTCTTCGGCTTCGCGGTGGGCCTGCCTGGCGTCGGCAAGCACCCGCTCACCCGCCCTGCTGGTGAGGCCGGGACGCTCCCGCCGCATCAGGAAGCGGGTGAGGACCAGTGCGGCGACGGCGGCGACGAGCAGCCAGACCAGGTTACTGGTCGGGCGGCCCATCGAGCTCCCGTTGGCCACCCGCACGATTCCGAGCACGAGCACGAGCGCGTAGTACGCCAGCACCGCCCGCCACACCGTGCGGCGCTTCTCATCGGGGACGACGAGGCCTTGTCCGGCGACGGTGCGTTCGACAGCGCTCATCGCGCTGTCCACACGCATCCTCTGCCGGATCTGGCGCACGGTCCCGCCGGAGCCCGTCGCGTGCCGCACCACCGCGGCCTCGAAGGAGCCCGACGGCGTCTTGCCGGTGTCGGTGAGCCTGCCGGACGACGACACCCGCAGGCGCCCGCTGTCCACCAGCGCGGCGATCGCGGTGTCGGTGACCCGGTCCGGCCCGCCCGCGAGGTAGGCGAGGTGGTACACGTCGGGTACCGAGGACGGTTCGCCGCTGCCCGCGCGTTTGAGCGAGGCGACCCACAACGGCTTCACCACGATCGGCACCAGCAGCAGTACCGCGTAGAGCCCGAGGAATCCCGGGCCGGAAATACCCCACGGTTCGTCCATGATCGCTCCCCCAGTTCGGTTGAACCTGCGAGCGGTCAACCGTAGTGGGTCATGGCCGTGCGCGTGTGCGGAGTGACCGGTTCGAGACCGTCAGGCCTCCGGCACCAGCTTCAGCGAGATCGAGTTGATGCAGTAGCGCTGATCGGTCGGCGTGTCGTAGCCCTCGCCCTCGAACACGTGGCCGAGGTGGCTGTGGCACGAGCCGCACAGGACTTCGATGCGCTTCATGCCCATCGTGCGGTCTTCGCGCAGCAGCACCGCGTCGGAGTCGGCCGGGTCGTAGAACGACGGCCAGCCGCAGTGGCTTTCGAACTTGGTCGCGCTGCGGAAGAGCTCGGCGCCGCAGGCACGGCATTCGTACACGCCGACGGTCTCGGTGTCGGTGTACTCGCCGGTGAAGGGACGCTCGGTGGCGGCCTGGCGCAGCACCGCGTACTCCTCCGGCGCGAGCTCCTGCCGCCATTCCTGGTCCGACTTCACGACTCGGGGCGTCGCGCCGACAACAGGTTTCATGCCGGGTTTCATACTCCCCACGCTACTCCGCGAGCCAGTGCGCGGCCCGCACCAGTATCTCCCACGAGGCGACTATCACGCCGAGCATGATGAGCGCCACCAGCAGTACGGCCGCCCAGTACCGCAGTCCGCCGAGCCGCGTGCTGGACGCGGCGAAGTCGGCGACCCCGTCGATGGACGCCTCGACGGTGAAAGCGGGTTCACAGCGTTCGATCCGGTCGAGGTGCTCGGCGAACTCGCGCGCCTCCGGGTCGTTCGGGTCGAGGCCGACCAGGTCGTCGTGGAACCGGCGACGGGGATCACGTCCGGAACGCCCGGTATCGGCCATGGCCCCACGGTAGGCCACCGACGGGCGAGCGCGCATCAGCCGACGTGGGTGTCCGAGTCGATTTTCAGCCCACTGGGCGTGTTGACCACGCGGAACGCCTTGCGCCCGCCCGCGATGTCGACGTACATGTTCACCGAGCCGTCCGCGTTCGAACCGCTGTCCGCCCGGATGTTCCGGTAGCCGTCGGCCACACCGGCCCAGTAGCCGGCGAAGTCCTCCGGCCCCTTGAACGCCCCTTGCGCACCGGGGGTCAGCAGGCCCCATCCGGCGGCCGAGCCCTTGGCGTCGATGAACTGCTTGACCAGGCCGCCTGCCTGGGAGTACTCGACCTTGCCCGAGCTGGGCGTCTGGCCGACGGGCGAGGAGGGCGCCGTGCTCGGCGACTTCGAGGGCGTCGGCGGCTTGGCCGAGGCGGATGCCGAGGTGGGCGTCGGCGGCGTCGGCGACTCGCCCTTGTCGCTGTTGTTCAGCACCAGGAACACGATCAGCGCGACCACGAGGACACCGGCGGCACCGGAGCCCATCATGATCGCCTTGCGGTTGGGCGCGTTCTTCCCGGTGGCCGCCTGCGCGGTCGCGGCGGGCCGGTGCGGCGCCGCCGCGGTGGGCACGGCCGGCGCGAAGGTCGAGGTCGGCAGCCGGGGCGGGGTCGCGGGCGCGGCGGGGGTGCGCTGCCACGGCGGCGGCGCGCCGTTGCTGGGAATGCCGCGGCCGGGGGTGTCCACCGGGGCGGCAACGGGCTGGCGGGCCTGCTGGAACGGCGGTGGCGACACGGCCGTCGCGGTCGGGGTCGGCTCACCGGCGGCGAGCGCGGCGAGGCGTTCGCGCGCTTCGTTCATCGTGGGCCGCTCGTCGGCCTCGGTGCGCAGCAGGCTCATCAGCAGCGCGGTCGCCTGGCCGGACTGGCGCGGCGGGATGACCTGCCCGTTGGCCGCGGTGTAGAGCAGCGCGAGCTGGTTGGAGCTGCTGCCGTAGGGCGGCTGGCCTTCGAGCGCGTGGTACAGCGTGGCGCCGAGGGAGAACACGTCGGAGGCGGGCGCGGGGTCGGAGCCGCGGGCCAGCTCCGGCGGCAGGTACGCGGGCGTCCCGCCGATCAGGCCGGTCTGGGTGAGCGCGAGGTCGCCGGCGGCGCGCGAGATGCCGAAGTCGGTGATCTTCGTCGTGCCGGACTCGTCGATGAGGATGTTGCCCGGCTTGATGTCCCGGTGCACGATGCCGGCGCGGTGCGCCGCGACGAGCGCGGCGGCGACCTGCTCGCCGATGCGCGCCACCTGGGCCAGCGGCAGTGTCGGCTGCTCGGCGAGGATCGCGGACAGGCTCTTCGACGGCAGGTACTCCATCACCAGGCACGGGTCGCCGCCGTGCTCGGCGATGTCGAAGACGACGATCGCGTTGGGGTGCTGGAACCGCGCCGCGTTCTTGGCTTCGCGCATGGCCCGCTGGCGTGCGGTTGCCCGTTCCGACTCGGAAAGTCCGGGCTGGGCAAGGATTTGCTTGACAGCGACGGATCTTTCGAGCCGTTCGTCGACGGCACGCCAGACGACGCCCATGGCACCGCTGCCAATGTGCTCGACGAGGCGGTAGTGCCCTGCGATGAGCTGACCGGTGTCGATGACGCCTACTCCTGTAGAAACATCTCGCGTTCGTTGCTTGACCGAGCGCGAACAACGCCGCCGCGCACTCGTTCGAGTGTAGCGGGCCGGAGTTTCGGGCTGCGGTCAGCCGCGCCCGTCAGCCCGTGACCGCGGCCACTTCCGCCGTCGAGCGCTCCTTCGCGCGGACGACCTTGAGCAGACCGAGCCCGCCGAGCAGCGCGAAACCGCCGTAACAGGCGATGAGCACGGGCGGGGTGCCACCGGTGAGCGCGTCGCCGAGCACGACCACCGCGACGGTCCCCGGCACGCTCCCGAGCACCGTGCCCGCGAGGTACGGCCAGAACCGGATCGAGGAGATGCCGCAGCAGTAGCCCAGCGGCGCGAACGGGACGACCGGGATCAGGCGCAGCGACGTCACCGCGAGCACGCCGCCGCCGGAGAGCCGGTCGTTGACCACGCGCACCGGGGTGCGGTGCAGGTGCGCGGCGACGAGGTCGCGGCCGAGCAGCCTGGCGAGGCCGAACCCGAGCGCGCCGGACACCCCGGTCGCGGCGAGTGCCACGCCGATGCCGGCGGCGTTGCCGAGCAGCAGCCCCGCGGCGAGGTTGAACACGGTGCGCGGTATCGGCGCGACGGTGAGCAGCGAGTAGGCGGAGAAGAAGAGCACCGCGGTCATCGGGCCCGCGCCCGCCGCCCAGTCGCGTAGCTGCGCCGGGCCGGGGACCGGCAGCACCAGCCCGGCCACCACGAGCGCGGCGAGCAGGGCCAGCGCGACGATCAGCTTTCTCCGGCGGGACATGCGTCAACGGTAGGGCACCGGCGCCGGGGTGCCGCTACCGTGTGCGCGTGGCCAAGAAGAACGGTGATCCCGTCGAATACCAGGTCGGCGCGCGCACGGTGCGGGTGTCCAGTCCGGACAAGCCGTACTTCCCCGACCGCGGCATCACCAAGCGGCACGTGGTGGAGCACTACATCGCGCTCGGCGAGCCGATGGTGCGCGCGCTCGGTGAGCGGCCGACGACGCTCAAGCGCTACCCCGACGGCGTCGCGGGTGAGTTCTTCTACGCCAAGCGCGTGCCGAAGGGCGCGCCGGACTGGGTGGACACGGTCGAGATCACCTTCCCGTCCGGGCGGAAGGCGGAGGAGGTCTGCCCGACCGAGCCCGCCGTGTTCGCGTGGGCGGCGAACCTCGGCACGTTCGACTTCCACCCGTGGCCGGTGCGGCGCCCCGACGTGGACCACCCCGACGAGCTGAGGATCGACGTCGACCCGCCGGACGCGGCCGGGTTCTCCGACGCGGTGCGGGTCGCGCACGTGGTCAGGGAGGTGCTGGCGGACGCGGGGATCACCGGATACCCGAAGACCTCGGGCGGCCGCGGCGTGCACGTGCTGGCCAGGATCCGCCCGGAGTGGGACTTCATCGCGGTGCGGCACGCGGTGATCGCGCTGGGCCGCGAGGTCGAGCGGCGGGCCCCGGAACGCGCGACGATCGCGTGGTGGAAGGAGGAACGCGGCGGGAAGGTGTTCCTCGACTACAACCAGGCGGCCCGCGACCGGACCGTCGCCTCGACCTGGTCGGTCCGCGGCACCGCGCGCGCCACCGTGTCGACCCCGCTGACCTGGGCACAGCTCGACGAGGTGCACCCGGACGACTTCGACGTGCTGACCGCGGCGGACTGGTACCGCGAGCACGGCGACCCGCACGAGGAGATGGACGCGACCCCGTTCGGCCTGGAGACCGCGCTCGAGTGGTACGACCGCGACGAACGCGACCACGGGCAGGGCGAGATGCCGTACCCGCCGGACTATCCCAAAATGCCGGGGGAGCCGAAGCGGGTCCAGCCCAGCAAGGCCCGCACGGACACCTGAGCCGCAGGGGCCGTGCCTGCGACGTGGTCGTCGGGGTGGCCGAAGAACGCGTCGGAATGGTTGTGCACCAAGAAGAGTCGCGCACAGCGGCCGGGTCGGTCATCGTGGCGTCCATCGGACCGGAACCGTGCCGGGCAGGAGCGGCTGGCCCGGAGTCCAGGGGATCGGGGCGCGGACGCCGAGCGCGAGCCGGGGCGTCAGCCGGTGACCGGGCCGGGGAAGTGTCATAAGCTGTTCCACGACCTCGACAAGGCCGCCTTCGCGTTGCCACACCACGTCGCCCGTGTTGTCGGTGCGCACCGCGAGGGCGTCTGTGGTGTAGCGAAACAGGAGCCTGTCCGCGCTGCCTGTTCCGGGCCACTCGTACGCGCCTCGAATCTCGACCAGCTCGCCGTCCTGATTGGTCTCAGGAGAGAACTTCCACCCGCTGTCCCGCAGCGCCGTCAAGCAGCGAAACGTTGCCGCGTTGTCGGCAGTCATGTCCGGACCTCTCCCTGGAGGAGGACCGAGTACCGGTTTCGTCGCAGCCACCGGTCGCAGGTCGGGCATGTGTCCCACAGTGCGGCCGGAGCCTTGAGTTGCTTCGTCGAAAGCTGTGAACGCGGATGGAAGTCCCGGTACGGGGACGTGTGCGCCGGGGGCTGGAGGAAGTTGATCGTCTCGTCGCCCAGTTCGCCCACCAGGTACAGGTGCGGCAGCCAATCGCCCGCGAACCAGCGAGTGGCAACGCGAAGGCTCGGGGGAGGTCCGTCGTCTTCTGGAGGTGTGGCGGGGTTGGTGGGCATGGCGTACAGCATCGCGCGCACTTGAGAAGCAAGTCGAGAAATTTAAGAAATTCTCACTATGATTCCACTCAATTGGGCTATGTTCTCGTATTGCTCAGTACGCTTCGATGGAGATCGTCTGATCATCAAGCAACACAGTGGGAGCGAGCCATGACGGAGATCAAATTCCTGGGCACCACCTCGACCGGGGGTAGCTGCCCGACGGCGTTCGAGACCGACACCGAGTACCTGATTCAAGGGGCGATGGTCACCGATCCCTGCGTGCTGGAGCAGATTGCACGGCGCGGCAACGGAATCCCCGACCACGAGACCGTGGTGGCCGTGCCCAAGGCGTTGGCGAAGTTCCTGCCGCAGGAGGGCGCGTGACGCACTTGGTCAAACCGGGCGCGGGGTTTGCCGAGCTGTTCCGGACCTTCGAGTCGTCGGCTTGGCGGCTGGAGACCCTTCCGGCTTACGAAGTCGATGAAGAACGCGCGTCGTTCGAGCGGTTCGTGCGAACCGGCGACCTGGACGTGGGCTACCTGGCAGGGTGGCTGTCCGATGTGCGTGCCGCCACCGAGGCGGGGAAGCGGTTCGAACGGGTGCGAGTGGTCGTCGATCCGCCGACGGACTACCTGCGCTTCGAGATGGCCGTGGCTGCGCACAACATCCGTGCGGGTGAGGAGATCCGGGTGCTGCCAGACCGCGGGGCACGATCGCTGGGGTTGCCGGAGCGGCACGATTTCTGGATCTTCGACGACAGGCGGGTGGCGATACTGCACATGTCGCCGACAGGCCGGTTGCTCGACGTGGAAGTGAAGGACGACGAGGCTACCCTCGCTCGACACCGGGCGTGGCAGGCGCTTGCTTGGGAGCGGGCCTCGCCGGTGGGATCCTGACCGTACTACCCGTTCACCGAGGAGCCTGTGACTGACATCGACCGGCGCCGCGTCCAGTTCGGTGGACGCCTCCGAGTGCTTCGCGACGAGCGCGGGCTGTCCGGCCGCGACCTGGCGGATTTGCTCGGCTGGCCGCCTTCGAAGATCTCGAAACTCGAGACCGGCCGGCAACTCGCCACCGACTCCGACGTAACCGCGTGGTGTCAGGCCGCCGATGCGCCGGATCAGGTGGCAGCCGAACTGCTCGACGCGTTGGTGGATCTGCGCGTGGAGTACGCCACCTGGCGGAGAAAGCTGGCCAGTGGCTATCGCGACCGCCAGGAGGAGGCGGCCACCGACGAGCAGGCGGCCAAGCGTATCCGGGCGGTCGACTTCGGCGTTGTTCCCGGGCTCGTGCAGATTCCCGACTACGCTCGCCGCGTTCTGCACCTGCATGCGGACCTTCAGGGCCTCGACACCGACATCGAAGCTGCGGTGGCGGCTCGGATGGCACGGCAGACCGTGCTCTACGACACGACCAAGACGATCGAGATTCTCGTGGCCGAGGCCGGACTTCGGTACCCGGTCGCGCCACCGGACGTGATGGCCGCACAACTCGACCGGTTGGCGAGTCTGATCGGGATGTCATCGATCCGATTCGGTGTGCTTCCGCTTGACCGTGCCATGCCGTACATGCCGATGCACGGCTACTGGTTGCTCGACGACGTGGCGCTGGTCGAGCACATCACCGCTGAGGTCCGCATCGTCGACGCCGACGAAGTGGCGATCTACCACAAGCTCACCGATCGGCTGTGGAACGTGGCCGCCGAAGGAGAAGACGCACGCGCCATCCTGGCGGCGACTGCTGGCGCGCTTCGGGTTCCCGGCGCCTGAGACTGTTGGCTTGCGCCGGTACGCGACCAGAGTGCGAGTCGCCGCACACCGGGGAATGGCGTGCGGGGAGAGTCGTTGAACCCGACGTGCAGGATTACGAGACACCGTCCCGGATTTCGGTGCTGGACCGCTCGCCCGCGGCCGAGGGCGGCACTCATGCGAGCGCGCTGAGGCGGACCGTGAGTACCGCGGCCGAGCTGGAAAGCCTTGGCTACCACCGGGTGTGGGTCTCCGAGCACCACAGCGTGCCGGGGATCGCGGGTTCCGCGCCGACCGTGCTCGCCGCCGCGATCGGGGCCGCCACGTCCACGATCCGGATCGGCACCGGCGGGGTGATGCTGCCCAATCACCGCCCGCTCGTGGTCGCCGAGCAGTTCGGGGTCCTCGAGTCGCTGTTCCCCGGCCGCGTCGACATGGGGCTCGGCCGTTCCGTCGGGTTCACCGGCGGGGTGCGGAGGGCGCTGGGGCACGGGAAGGACGACGCCGAGGAGTTCGCCGACCAGGTCCGCGAGCTGCTCGGGTACCTCTCGGGCGACCAGCGCGTGCACCCCGGGGTGCACGCCTTCCCCGGTGAAGGGCTGCGGATCCCCGCGTTCGTCCTCGCCACCGGCGCTGGCGCCGATCTCGCCGCCGAACTGGGGCTGCCGCTGGTGATCGCCGCGGTGCGCGGTGAGCAGGCGCTGGCCGACGCGGTCGGGAGGTACCGCGAGCGCTTCCGGCCTTCGGCCGGGCTGCCCGCGCCGTACGTGGTGCTGTCCACCGCGGTCGCCGTCGGCGAGACGGCGGACGACGCGTGGCGGCTGCTCGTGCCCGAGGCGTGGTCGAGCGCGTACTCGCGGACGCACGGTGTCTTCCCGCCGTTGAAGCCGGCCGGCGACGTGCTCGCCTCGACGATGACCGACGCGGAGCGCCGCCGGTTCGACCAGGCGCTGGGCGGCCAGGTGTTCGGCACCGCGGACCAGGTCGGCACCGAACTCGCGCGCCGGACCGCGCTCACCGGGGCCGACGAGATCCTGGTGACCACCGGGGCCGTCGATCGCGACGCGCTGCTGGACTCCTACCGGCGGCTCGCGGTGGTCACCGGGATCGGAGTGCCCGCGGCGGCGCGCTGAGCTGCTCCGGCGGTGCCAGCCGCGCATGCGGGTCGAGGGTGACGCCGCCCGCGCGCAGCGTGTGGTCGAGCACCGCCCAGATCGCGCCGACCAGCAGTTCCGTGAGCTGCTCGCGGCTCACCACGGTGCCTCCGGGGGCGCTGAGCCGCGTGAGCCACTGCCGGGTCGCCGACTCGACGTAGCCGACCACGCCGAACGCCGTGGTTTCGGCCGGCGCGGGATCGATGCCGAACACGCGCAGGTAGCCCGCGAACAACGTGGTGAGGTGCGTGCCGAGCGCGGTCGTGACGTCGGGCGTGGTGTCGTCACGCGCGTGCCGGGTCAGGTAGTGGTAGAGGTTCGCGTGCTCGGTCAGCCAGCGCAGGTGCTCCTCGACGGCCACCGTGATCATCTCCAGCGGCGAGCCCTTCGGGTTCCACACCGGTTCGAGCTCCGCCACGATCAGCTCGCGCGCCTTGGCCGCGATCGCGCCCTGGAGATCGGCGGCGTCCGCGAAATGCTTGTACAGCCGCGTTCTCGCGACCCCCGCGCGGTCCGCGATCTGCTCGGTGGACGCCTCCGGCCCGTGCTCGGCGATGGCCGCGAGCGCGGCGTCGACGAACTCCGCGCGCCGCCGCTCCCGCTGGCCTGCCCAGCGGGTGGTGCGGCCGTCGGGACGGGGGGATGCGGCCATCCCGGCAGTCTATCCACCCGGCCTTCGGAGCTGTACCCTCGGTAACAGGTACAGGGTTGTACCCCCTAAGGAGGCGGGACGATGTCAGGGCAGATCAGGGACGCCGAGAGCACCGCCGCACGGCTGCTCGGCTCTTCGGTGCGCAACTCCTACGACCCCGATCTCGACGTCGACTGGGCGGCACCGCTGGTCGACGGCGCGTACTTCATGCCGCCGCGGCGGATGTCGCTCTACGGCACGAGCCTGTGGGACGGGCTGAGCGAGGAGCAGCGCGTCGAGCTGTCCCGGCACGAGATCGCGAGCATCATGAGCGTCGGGCTGTGGTTCGAGATCATCCTCATCCAGATGCTCGCCCGCTACGTCTACGACCTCGATCCCCGGCAGGCGCACGCGCAGTACTCGCTCACCGAGATCGGCGACGAGACGCGGCATTCGATCATGTTCGCGCGCACCGCCGAACGCCTCGGCGTGCCCCGCTACGGCGCCCCGAAGCTGGTGCACGACCTCGCGCGGATCTACAAGGCGACCGCGAACGGGCCGTCCATGTTCGCCAGCGTGCTCGTCGCCGAGGAGACCACCGACCGGCTGCAGCGGTCCATGATGGACGATCCGGACATCCAGCCGCTCATCCGCGCGGTGAACCGGATCCACGTGGTCGAGGAGGCGCGGCACGTCCGGTACGCGCGCGAAGAGGTGAGCAGGGCGGTGCCGAAGCTGAGCCGTCGCGCGCTGGCGTGGCACCGGTTTTCCACCGCCGTGGTGTCCTTCGCCGTGGTCGACTCCCTCGTCGACCCGAAGATCTACGCCAGCGTGGGGATCCCGCCCGCGGAAGGGCGGGCCGCGGCGCTCGCGAACCCGCACTTCCACGAGACGCGCCGCTGGATGGCCGAGAAGATCGTGCCGTTCCTGCGCGAGGAAGGGCTCATCGGCGGGCGCAGCGCGAAGATCTGGAAGCGGGCGCACCTGGTGTGAGGTCAGGGCTGGCGCCCGACGAAGCAGAGGAACTCGGTCTGCGCGTCGGCGCCGGGCGGCACGGGCACCTTCGGGCCGAACGCCCACGGCTGGCGCAGGGCCTCGTCCATCGGCTTGAGGTGCTCGTGGACGTGTGCGACCAGGCCGGGGTCGAGGTGCTCGTCCCCGCCGGTCGCCCGGGCGAGGTCCCAGGTGTGGATCAGGACGTCCTCGGGGAGCGCTTCGACGCAGCCGGCGAACGGCATCGGTCCCACGGGGGTGGGCAGCTCGCGCGATCGGGCCGCCGGGTCGTCGATCGCCGCGGTCAGCTCCGCGCTGATCTCGCGCCACGCCGCCGCGAGATCGGCATCGGCGCCGATCTCGGGCAGCGCGCCCATTTCGGCGACCGCGACCCCGTGCAGCGGCCGGGGTTCGGCGCCGCGCGCGGTGGCCAGGATGCGCCGCGCCTCGGTGACGACGTGCGCGACCACGTCGCGCGCGGTCCACTTCGGACACGGTGTCGGCGCGTCCCAGCCGTCTGCCGGTACCATCGCGATGCGCGCGGAGAGTCCTTGTGCGGCAAGGAGAAAACGCTCCGCCTGAGCCGAGCGGGTCACGGCGTTCCCGCCAGTGAGAACCTGTTGCCGTCCGGGTCGGCGAAGGTGGCCTGCCTTCCCCACGGGTAGTCCTTCGGGCCGTCGACGACGACACCGGCCTTGGCCAGCGTCGCGCAGTCACCGTCCAAATCGGACGTTTCGAGTATCGTGCCCCGTACGCTGCCGGGGGTGAAGCCCTGCTCGGCGGTCGCCAGCGTGAAGCTGGTTTTCGCGCCCTTCGGGGCGACCTGGATCCAGCGCACCGGTCCCGCTTTCGTGTCGATGAGCACTTCGAAGCCGAGTTTGCCGACGTAGAAGTCCTTCGCGCGGTCCTGGTCGGTGACCGGCACGGTGACCAGTCTGGCATGGGTGATCGTCATGACCGCCACAATAGGTAGGAATTCTCCTACCTGTCAAATGGGGTCGCCGGAGGGATCCGCGCCTGCCAGGCTTCGGCGGTGGAACTCAGCGAATACGCGCGTTACGACGGCATCGGCCTGCGCCGCCTGATCGAGGCGGGCGAGGTGACCGCCGCCGAGGTGGAGGCCGTCGCGCGCCGGGCGATCGAGGGCGCGAACGCGGCGGTGAACGGGCTCGCCGCGCCGCCGTTCGACACCGCGCTCACCCATGACGGCGACGGTCCGCTCGGCGGGGTTCCGTTCCTGCTCAAGGACAGCGGGCCGATGGCGGCCGGGGTGGAGTTCTGCGTCGGCAGCCGCGGCCTTGACGGCGTCCGCGCGCGGCACGACCACGACCTCATGCGGCGTTTCCGCGCCGCGGGACTGGCGGCGCTGGGCCGCACGACCGTGCCGGAGCTCGGGCTGAGCTTCGCCACCGAACCCGTCCGCTACGGGCCCACCCGCAACCCGTGGGACCTCGGCCGTGGCGCCGGCGGGTCCAGCGGCGGTGCGGCCGCGCTCGTCGCGGCGGGCGCGGTGCCGATCGCGCACGCCAACGACTCCGCGGGCTCCACCCGCATCCCCGCGTCCTGCTGCGGGCTGGTGGGGCTGAAGCCGAGCCGGGGGAGGACCCCGTCCGGCCCGGACAGCGGCGACCCCGCGTTCGGCGCGGTGAGCGAGTTCGTGGTCACCCGCACGCTGCGCGACGCGGCCTTGGTGCTCGATCTCGTGCACGGGTACGAGCCCGGTGACAAGTACACGGCGCCGCCGCCGTCACGGCCGTACGCGGAAGAGCTTTCCGCGATACCGAGGGGTTTGCGGGTCGCGGTCAGCACCGAGGCGGTCTCGGGCGCGCCGGTCGACGCCGAGGTGGCCGTGGTGACGAACCGGGTGGCCGCGGTGCTGGCCGACCTCGGGCACGAGGTCACCGAAGCCCGCCCCGAACCCGGCTGGGACGACGTGATCACCGCGGCGAGGGCCGAGTGCGTCGCGATCGCGATGCCGTTCCTCACCGCTCCGCGGCGTCCCGACCCGGCGAAGCTGGAGGCCGTCCCACGGCAGATCCTCGCCGAGGCCGAGGTGCTCACCGCGGTCGAACTGATGGCGATGCTCGACGCGCAGAACCGCGTCAGCAGGGCGGTCGGGCGGTTCTTCGCCGGGTACGACCTGCTCGTCACCCCGACGATCGCGCGACTTCCGGCGCCACACGGCGTGCTCTCGTCTGACCGCGACGGGTACACAACGGACAGTTGGTTGCGGACCCTGTTCGGCTACGGGCCGTTCACCGTGCAGTTCAACCTCGCCGGGCAGCCCGCACTGAGCCTTCCGTTGGGGCACAGCGAAAACGGCCTGCCCATCGGGGTCCAGCTCGCCGCGCCGTACGGCCGGGACGACCTGCTGTTCGCGGTGGCGGCACGGCTGGAAGAGGCCATGCCGTGGCAGCACCGGCTGCCACCGTTCACAGCCGGAGCTGGAGATGCGTCAGCAACCGGTCGGCCGGATCGCCGAGGCTGATCCCGGACAGCTCCTCGGCGCGCCGCACCCGGTACCGCACGGTGTTGGGGTGCAGGTTCAGCGCGGCCGCGGCGCGCCGCACGTCGCCGAAGGCCTCGAGATAGGCGAGCACGGCCGGCAGCAGGATCCCGCCGTGCTTGGCGTCGTGCTCGCGCAGGTCGCCGAGCCGGGGATCGCGGATCCTCGGCTGCTCCTTGAGCAGGGAAAGCACCTCCGACAGCAGCACCTCGGACCGCACGTCGGCCAGCGCCGCGACATCGCCGGACCACCGCCCGCGGGCCATCGCGTCGAGCACGCGGTCCGCGTCGGCCCGTGACGCGGCGGTGTCGGCGAGCCTGGTCGCGACACCGCCGAGCCCCGCGTACACGGGCAGGTCGAGATGACGGCGCGCGGCCTGCACGATTTCCTTGGCCAGCGCCAGAATCCGCGCTTCGGCCCGGTCGCCGAGATCGGGGAGCAGCGCGTAGACGCGGTTGCCGAGCACGCTGACCATCGCGGTGCGCCGGTAGGCGGCGGCGTGCACGGTGATCAGGTGCACCAGCTCGGCGCGCCGGGGGCGGCGGTCCGGGTTCGTGCCGTGCAACGCGAACGCGGCGACCAGTGCCGGTCGCGCCGGATCGGCGCCGATGTCCTCGGCGACCGACTGCGCGTCGACCCTGCCGTCGAGCAGGCTGACCAGCAGATCCTCTCGCAGGCGCAGCTCGGGGCTCGGATCGGCGGGCCGCCGGAGCAGCTGCGGCCCGAGCGTGCGGCTGGCGCCGAGCAGCGCGGTTTCCGCCTGCTCGGTCAGCGGGGTGGCGCCCTCCTGCACCCAGATCGTGCCGAGCGGCCGCGAACCGGCGTGGATACCCGCCGCGATCCGCCTGCGGATCCCGAGGTCCGGCCGCTCGTCGATCCGGACGACGCCTTCACCCGCGCGCAGGCGCTGGTAGATGCCCCATTCCCGGAGCATCGCGAGGTACTTCTCCGGCCCCTGCCTGCCCAGGATCGACAGCCGCCGCAGCTCGTCCACCTCGTCGCCGGCGGAGTAGGCGAGCACGCGCGCGGCGGTGTCCTCGATGCTCACGAGACCGCCTGTGACGGTGGCGACCGTCTGCGCCAGTGCGAACAGGTCGCCGAGCAGCTCGCCGGTGTCGGCTTCGCCGTCGGCGCGCGCCGCGTCGACGACCGCGCGCGCGAGTGCTTCGACCTGTTCCCAGCGCGCTTCCGGCCGCACCGCGACCAGCGCGACCCCCGCCTCGTTCGCCTGCTCGGCGAGCTCGGGCCCGGACTTGACCGCGACCGCCGCGGCGCCCGCCCGGCCCGCCGCCCTGATCGCGGGGATCGCGGCCTTGCCGCGCGCGCCGATCACCAGCGCGAGGTCGCCGGGGCGCGGGTCCGGCGGGTCCTCCGGGTCGAGGATCGCCACGTCGTCGATCTCCACACCGAGGCCGCGCGGGGCCGTCAGCACCTCGACGAGGTGGTCGCCGAGGCTGCTCAGCACGGTACGCAGGGCGGCCTTGTTCGATCGGCCAACGTCCATCCCGTAACTCTAGTCTCTAGAACAAACTTTTGACCGTGTTCGCGGGCATACCGTTCTCGGAAATCCCCAGGTAAAAGTCGAGGAGCCGCCGTGGACGCCGTCACCCAGACCCCCGCCCCGAAGAACGAGCCGGTGCGCGACTACGCCCCCGGCAGCGCCGAACGCGCTGAGCTCGAGGGAGCGTTGAAGCGCCTGGGCAGCGAAGGTCCGCTCGAACTGACCGCGACGATCGGCGGCGAGCAGCGCCCCGGCGGCGGTGCGCCGATCGACGTCGTCCAGCCGCACAACCACCGCGCCGTGCTCGGCACCGTGCGCGGCGCCACCAGCGCCGACGCCGCTGACGCGATCGAGGCCGCGAAGACCGCCGCCCCCGAGTGGCGCTCGCTCTCGTTCGACGACCGCGCCGCGATCATCCTCCGCGCCGCCGACCTGCTGTCCGGCCCGTGGCGCGCGACGCTGAACGCCGCGACCATGCTCGGCCAGTCGAAGACCGCGATCCAGGCCGAGATCGACTCCGCCTGCGAGCTCGCCGACTTCTGGCGGTTCAACGTCGACTACGGCCGACGCCTGATCGCCGAGCAGCCGTCCAGCTCGGCCGGGCTGTGGAACCGCATGGAGCAGCGCCCGCTCGAGGGGTTCGTCTACGCGATCACCCCGTTCAACTTCACCGCCATCGCGGGGAACCTGCCCACCGCGCCCGCGCTGATGGGCAACGTGGTGCTGTGGAAGCCCGCCCTGACGCAGAGCTTCGCCGCGCACCTGACCATGCGGCTGCTCGAAGAGGCCGGGATGCCGCCGGGCGTGATCAACCTGCTGCCCGGGCACGGCAAGGAGATCTCCGAGGTGGCGCTGACCCACCGCGACCTCGCGGGCATCCACTTCACCGGCTCCACCCCCACCTTCCAGCACCTGTGGGGCACCGTCGGGGCGAACATCTCCGGGTACCGCAGCTACCCGCGGCTGGTCGGTGAGACCGGCGGCAAGGACTTCGTGCTCGCGCACCCGTCCGCCGACGTCGACGTGCTGCGCACCGCGCTCGTCCGCGGCGCCTTCGAGTACCAGGGCCAGAAGTGCTCGGCGGCATCGCGCGCCTACGTGCCGCGTTCGCTGTGGAACCAGCTCAAGGACGGCCTGATCGCCGAGACCGAGGCGCTGACCTACGGCGACGTCACCGATTTCGGCAACTTCGGCGGCGCGGTGATCGACCGGCGCGCCTTCGACAAGCACGCCGACGTCCTCAGCCGCGCGGCGAACGACCCCGAGCTGGAGGTCATCGCCGGTGGCACCGTCGACGACAGCGTCGGCTACTTCGTGCGCCCGACCGTGATCGTGTCGGGCAACCCGAAGCACGACGTGTTCCGCACCGAGTTCTTCGGCCCGATCCTCGCACTCCACGTGTACGAGGACGCGGAGTACGACTCGATCCTCAAGCTCGTCGACGAGACCGCCGACTACGCGCTCACCGGCGCCGTGATCGCCAACGACCGCGCGGCCGTGGCGAAGACGATGGAGGCGCTGCGGTTCGCCGCGGGCAACTTCTACGTCAACGACAAGCCGACCGGCGCGGTCGTCGGCCAGCAGCCGTTCGGCGGGGCGCGCGCGTCCGGCACGAACGACAAGGCGGGTTCGATCTTCAACCTGCTGCGCTGGACGAGCCCGCGCTCGATCAAGGAGAACTTCGTCCCGCCGACGAGCGTCGGCTACCCGCACCAGGGCTGAGGCCCTTCCCGAAAGGAGTGCGCGATGCTGCGTGCATCTTTGCTGGCGGCGGCGCGATCCACCAGGATGCGTTCGCTGGTCGAAGCTGTCCCCGTGACCAGGTCCGTCGTCGAGCGGTTCGTCGCGGGGGCGGCCACCCCCGACGCGGTCAGAGTGGTTCGCGAGCTGACCGCCGATGGCAGGCGGGTCACGCTCGACCACCTCGGCGAGGACACCACCGACACCACGCAGGCCGCGCGGACCGCCGAGGCCTACTCGGCACTGCTCGGCGCGTTGTCCGGCGAAGGGCTCGCGGCAGGCGCGGACGTCTCGGTGAAGCTGTCGGCCGTCGGGCAGTTCCTGCCGGTGGACGGCGAGAAGGTCGCGCTGGAGAACGCCAGGAAGATCTGCGTCGCCGCGGCGGACGCCGGTGCCACGGTGACGCTGGACATGGAGGACCACACCACCACGGACTCCACGCTCGGCATCCTCCGGGAGCTGCGCGTCGACTTCCCGTGGGTCGGTGCGGTGCTGCAGGCGTACCTGGCCCGCACCGAGGCGGACTGCGTCGACCTTTCCGGCCCCGGTTCGCGCGTCCGGCTGTGCAAGGGCGCCTACGCGGAGCCCGCTTCCGTCGCGTACCAGGACAAGTCCGAAGTGGACAAGTCGTACGTGCGCTGCCTCGGGGTGCTCATGCGGGGCAAGGGATATCCGATGGTCGCCTCGCACGACCCGAGGATGATCGCGATCGCCGAACACCTCGTGGTGGACAGCGGCCGGAAGGCCGACGACCACGAGTTCCAGATGCTCTACGGGATCCGTCCCGACGAGCAGCGCCGCATCGCCGCCGACGGCGCCGCGATGCGCGTGTACGTGCCCTACGGCGACGAGTGGTACGGCTACTTCATGCGCCGCCTGGCGGAACGTCCCGCGAACATGACGTTCTTCCTGCGCGGTCTCGCCACGAAGAGCTGAACCGCGTCGAAGCTTCCCTGGTGGTCACCGTGCCCCGAACCGGTGGCCACCAGGGAAAACCAGCTATCGGTCACTCGGCTTCGGCGGCCGCCGCCTTGGCCTTCACCTCGGTCATGTCGAGGCCGCGCGCCTGCTCGATCAGGTCTTCCAGCGCCACCTCTGACAGGGCGCCGGGGTTCGAGTAGACCAGGACCTTGTCCCTGATGATCGCCAGCGTCGGGATCGAGCGCACCTCGAAGGCCGCCGCGAGCTGCTGCTGGGACTCGGTGTCGACCGAGGCGAACACGAGGTCCTCGTGCTTCTCGGACGCCTTCTCGTAGACCGGGGCGAACTGACGGCACGGGCCGCACCAGCTGGCCCAGAAGTCGATCAGGACGAACTCGTTGACCGCCACGACGTCGTCGAAGTTCTCGGTCGTCAGTTCAACTGTGCTCATGACTCCTCCGCGGGGAAGAGTGCGTCGTCTGTGCTCATGACTCCTCCGCGGGGAGGAGTACGTCGTCTGTGCTCATGACTCCTCCGCGGGGAAGAGTGCGTCGTCGTAGCTCATACCGCTCCCAACGAACGGATTCCGGTGCGAATTCCCCGCTGGTTGGCGTAGCGTCGTGGCGGCACCCCGACCCCAGGAGACCGCATGGCCGAAAACGAGATTCTCAGCCGCATCGACGACCTGATCGCCGAGGAACGCGAACTGCGCTCGCGGGTGACCGGCACCGGCCTGTCCGTCGAGGAGCAGGGCCGCCTCGGGCTGCTCGAGCAGCGCCTCGACCAGTGCTGGGACCTCCTGCGCCAGCGCAGGGCGCACACCGAGTTCGGCGCCGACCCCAACGGCGCGCAGGTGCGCCCGGCCAGCCAGGTCGAGTCCTACCGCCAGTAGGACACGGCGAGTACCTCTTCACGCAGTAGGGTTCGCACCCGTGAAGTTCTTTCGAACGGCCGGTGCCGTGGTGACGGCAGCGGTTCTGCTGGTGTGCGTGCCGGGCAGCGCGAGCGCGCAGCCCGCCGGTATCCGCGTGCTCAACTACAACATCCACACCGGGATCGGCGCGGACGGCAGGCTCGACCTGGCGCGGACCGCGCGGGCGATCCTCGACACCGGCGCCGACGTCGTCGGCCTCGAAGAGGTGGACCAGCACTGGGCGGCCAGGAGCGGCTACGCCGACCAGGCCGCGGAACTCGCCGCGCTTACCGGGATGCACGTGTTCTTCGCGCCGATCTACGACCTCCCCGCCGAGCAGGGGCGCCCCGACCGGCGGCGGTACGGGGTCGCCGTGCTGAGCAGGTTCCCGTTCCTGCGCACCGAGAACCACCAGCTCACCCGGCTGTCCACAGTGGACCCCAACCCGGTTCCCGCGCCGGCGCCGGGTTTCGCCGAGGCGGAGGTGCGCGTTCACGGCGAGCGCCTGCACATCTACGTGACCCATCTCGACTACCGGCCCGATCCCGCGATCCGGCGGATCCAGGCGGGGGAGACCGTACGCGTCCTCGACCACGACGGCGCACGCGCGAAGCAGGTCCTGCTCGGCGACTTCAACGCACCCCCGGCCGCCCCGGAGCTGGCGCCACTGCTGCGCCGGGTGCGCGACGCGGGACCGCCGGACGCCACCTACCCCGCGGTGGCACCCACCGCGAAGATCGACTTCGTGACGACCTCGGGCGGGTTCCGGGTGCGGGACGCCGAAGTGCCGGTCACGCGGGCCTCCGACCACCGCCCGGTACTCGCCGCGCTCGCCTTCTGCTGACGTGCTGACGTGCTGCGGCTGCCGGTCACCGCGATGGAGCGCCGCCTCGCGGACGCGGGGGCGTGGCGCCGTCCATGACGTACCAGCCCGCGAGGAGCGCGCAACCGCCGGGCACGCCCACGACGAGCCCGACGACCAGACCGGCACCGCCGAACTGGGAGGCCACCGAGATGACCATCAGGACCAGCCCGATCAGGATGTAGACCTGTCCCGTGCGCACCCGGTACGAGACCGGCTGCGCGGGCACCGGAGGGCGTGGCGGCGGAACGGGGGCGTGCACGACCTCGCGTTCACCGGCGCGACGTTCGGCACGGTCTATGGGAACGCCGGGTGAGGGCAGGCCGAGCGCCGTTCGGGCCTCGGAAGCGGCCAGGACGGCGGCTCCCAGCTCTCTCGCCCGTTCGAGCCGTGGTTCGGCGGCCGGGACGCCCGCACCGACGACGACGTGGGTGACCGAGGCGGTCAGTTTCTTGGCCAGCGGTATCCCGGCGACGAGCACAGCCGCGCGCAACTCGTCCTCGACTGCGGTGGTCCCCAGCACGAGAACCCGCGGCGCCCGCCGTTTCGCCAACGGCGTGGTGCGGTGAAGCCCGTGGAGGACTTCGGGCACGGCGAGCGCGTGTGCGATCTGGACGAGGTCGTGTTCCTCGTCGGCGGTGACGATCCCGTCGCCTTCGGCGACTTCGCGCAGCGCGGCGACGAATCCCCGGTGCAGCCGGAGCACGTCGTCGGCCATCAGCCCCGCCGAATCGGCGAGCACGCTGAGCGCGGCGGCTTCCCCGGGGGACAGGTGCCGATCGGCGAGTGCGTCTTCGAGCATCTCCAGGTAGGCGTCCTCGGTGACGCCGGTCCGCAGCCCTGCGGTCGGCAGCCGGTCCACCATCCCCGCGAGCCAGGTCGGGTGCCCGCTCGGCACGGCTTCGGGCCGGGGTCGGGGGAGGACCGTCGAGCGCGGGCGGGGCAGGTCGGCGAATCGGGGACGGGTGGTGAAGGACAGGCCGTGCGCGGCCACGAACGTCGACACCAGCAGCGCGCAGACGCGTGCGTCGGCGAGCGCGGTGTGCGAGTCGAAGCCTTCGATCCCGATTGCGCCCGCGATCGTGGCCAGCCGGTGGTTGGGCAGGTTCAGCGTGCTCCGCGAGGTGGCGAGGGTGCAGACGCCGGGCAGCGGTGGCACGCGCATCCCCAGTTTCGCGAACTCCTGTGCGAGGAAGCGTTTTTCGAACGGCAGGTTGTGCGCGACCAGAACACTGTCGCGGCAGAGTTCGAGCAGGTAGCCGGCGAGGTCGCCGAACGAAGGCGCGCCGTCGAGCTGCACGCGGGTGATGCGGTGGACGTGGGAGGGGCCGGGGTCGATACCGAACCCGGGGTCGACGAGCGAGGAAAGCTCACCGAGCACCGTCCCGTCGGCGCGGATCCGCACGGCCGCGATCTCGACGACGTGGCCGGGGTGCAGTCCGGTGGTCTCCACGTCGATCGCGGTGAACTCGGTGGTGGCGGGCGAATGGCGCCCGTCCTTGGTCAACCGCACGAGGTCGATGAGGTCCGGCATGGCGATGGGCTCCGTTCCCCTCGGGTTCGCGGTGACGGCTGGTGCATCGCCCTGCGTCGCGGGATGTGACCGGAAAACGGGGTGAATGCTCATTCGCCGCGATTCCGTAGCGCGAACGTGACCGGCCGGATCACGGTTCCGCGCACGATCTCGCGAAACGCGTAACACGGTGATCTCGAACGCCGAGTCCACCTTTATGAACGTGCGAGCGCCGATGCGGAGAATGCTGCCGAACTGGATCAAAATCGTGTTGGCCGCTTTCGGGGTCCTTTTCGTGCTCGGCGCGATCTTCGGGCCGTCGCCCAAGGAGGAATCGGCGGCGCCGTCCGCCGCGAGCACGACGGCGACGCCCACCGCCACCACCAGTTCCGCGCCACCGGGGCGATACCTCGTGACCGAGATCGTCGACGCGGGGACGGTACGCGTCACCGGTCCGCTCGGGGTGTCGCTGGTGCGCATTTCCGGGCTGCGCACCCCGCCCGCGAACGGAACGGGATGCTTTGGCGCCGAATCCGCCGCGTGGGCGAGAAACGCACTGATGAACCAGTACGTCACCCTCGATATCGACAGCGCTGATTCCGCGGTCGCTTCGCTCAAGCTCACCGATGGCAGCGACTATTCCCTGCTCGCGGTGCAAGCCGGGTATGCGCGGTTCGCGACGACCGGAACAGTTTTCGACACCGCCAGGAAGGCCGCGGAAGGGGCAGCCGAGACCGCGAAACGGGGACTCTGGGCGCCGCCGTGTCTCGGCACCATCGACACCCCGCCCGCGCCGTCACCGTCCTCGGTGGCTCCACCGGCGCCGCCGGTCGAGCGGACCGTCGCGCCGCCGCCCACACCCAAGGCCGCCCCGCCACCGGAACCGACGACCGAAGCGCCACCGGCGAGCTCCGGCGGTGGTTCGGCCTACTACAAGAACTGCGACGCGGCCAGGGCGGCCAACGCGGCACCCCTGCACGTGGGCGAACCCGGCTACCGCCCGGCGCTCGACCGCGACCACGACGGCACCGCCTGCGAGTAGGCGGTCAGCGACGTCGCATGCTGACGAAGCACGCCGCGCCGACCACCGCGGCGCACCCGCTGAGCTGGAGCGCGCTCGGTGCTTCGCCCAGCAGCAGTACGCCGAGCACCACGGCGCCGATCGGCTGCATGAGCATCAGCGTCGCGCCGGTGCTCGACGACAGCCGGGGGAGTGCGGCGCCGACGAGGAGCCAGCCCACCGCCTGCCCGCACACGGCGAGCGCGACGAGCCAGCCGAAAGCGGCCCAGCCCGGTGCGAGGTCGACGCCGTGCCACGGCGCGCCGACGGCCACCGCGACCGCGCCCGCCGACACCGTGGCGAGGCACACCGACCGCACCTGCCCGCCGGGCTTGGTGCCGCGGCGCAGCAGGAGGAGGTACCCCGCGTAGGCGATCCCGGCGACGACACCGGTGACGGTGCCGTACAGCGGCGCCGGGCCGAACGCGGACGGATCGGCGACACCGCCGGCGAGCACGATGCCGCCGAGTAACACCGGCACCGCGAACAGGTAGCGGCGGCCGGGGCGCTCGCCGAGGAACGCGAACGCCAGTCCCGGCACGATCACGACCTGGACGGCGACCAGCACGGTCGCGATCCCGGCGCCGACCGCGCCGATCGCCTCGGCCCAGCACACCAGGTCGACCCCGAGCAGCGCGCCCGCGATCAGCGGCAGCAGCACGGGCTGCCGCCCCTCCCGGCGGCGTTCGGCCAGCGCCAGCGGGATGAGCAGCGGCAGCGCGAGCAGGCACCGGAAGAACACGCTGGTGCCCGCGGACGTCCCGGACAGCTTCACCAGCAGCGACGAGGCCGAGACGCACAGGCCGCCCGCGACGGCGAGCAGGCGAGGATCGGCGCTCTCGACGATCCGGGTGAGCAGGCCCGATCCGGTGCGCGGGACGGCCGGAAGCTTCGCTTCGGCGCGGTCGGTGGTGGCGGTCATGCATCCAGCCTGGTGGCCGGGACGGTGTACGACAAGCGAATGTTTCTGCGGCTGATTCGGTAGTATCGCTACCGTGTTCGGACTCGAGAGGATGCGCGCGCTGCTCGCGGTCGCCACGCACGGGTCGGTGGCGGCCGCCGCGGAGGTGCTGCACGTGACTCCGTCGGGGGTGTCCCAGCAACTCGGCAAGCTGGAACGGGAAGCGGGCCAGCCGCTGCTCGAACCGCAGGGCAGGGGCGTCCGCCTGACCCCGGCCGGCAAGGTGCTCGCCGAGCACGCCGAGGTGGTGTTCGCCCAGCTGGCCACCGCACGGTCCGATTTGGACGGACTGCGCCAGGACATCATGGGGCCGCTGCGGATCGGCGCCATCTCGACGAGCCTGCACGCGCTCTTGCCGCCCGCGCTCGCGAGGCTCGCGGCGAAGCACCCTCGCGTGTCGGTGAGCCTGACCCAGGGGGAGGCGGAGTTGCTGGTGCCCGCGGTCGCGGCGGGCGACCTCGACCTCGCGGTGATCGAGAGCTGGGAGAACTATCCCGCGCCGATCGTCGCGTCGACCTCGCGCGAACCGCTGCTGACCGAGACCACCGATCTCGCGCTCCCCGCCACGCACCGCCTCGCGCACCGCAAGACGGTCAACCTGTCCGAAGTGGACGATCTGCCGTGGGTCGCGTGGACCGAGGGCTCCCGGTGCCACCACTGGCTCGAACAGACGCTGCGCGCGGAAGGGCTCGAACCGGACGTGACCTGCACGGTCGGCGGGTACTCGACCCAGCTCGCGCTCGTCGCCGGGAACCTGGTGGCCGCGATGGTGCCGAAGCTCATCCACACCAGGCCGGGCTCGGTCCCCGACGAGGTCCGGATCGTGGCGACCAAACCGGTCGTGTACCGGACGATCTACGTCGTGTGGCGCACCGGCGCCGACACCCCCGCGGTACGCGCGGGCGTCGAGGCGCTCAAGACCGTGTCCGAACAGGTTGCGGGCGGCCTGGGCGGCTGAATCCCCCGGACAGGTCCCCGAAGGGCGCCTTCAGGGCATTGACGGGCCAGAGCGTGCGCGGACCCGCCCACCCGATCTCCGCGGAAGCGTCCTTTATGGAATCCAGCACCCCAGCTCGGCCTTCACGACGCGAGCCCGGGACGAGGTCAGGCGGGGCAGAGGGTGCCGTCGGTGGGCACCTTGCCGTCCACGAGGAAGCCCCGCACGGCGGTCAGCACGCACGGTGAGCCGAGCGAGCCGTGTCCGGCGCCCTGCCAGGCCACCCGCACCGCGCTCGGCATCTGCTGCGTCGCACGGATCGTGCCCTGTTCCGGGGTGACCGGGTCGGTCGCGGTGCTGGTCACGAGTATCGGCGGCGCGCCGGGTGCGCCCGCCGGTGGCGGCGGCTCGCTCCGCGTCGGCCACGGGCTGCACCACGCCAGCTCCTGTGCCAGCAGCGGCCCGAACAGCGGGTACTTCTGGCGCAGCGTGGCCGCGACGGTGCCGATCTGGTCGGCGGGGACCCTGGTCTTCGTGTCGTTGCAGGTCGTCGCCAGCGCCGCGTCGAGCCGGGCGGGCTGCAGCGCGCTGCCGTTGAGGGCGCGGTCGGTGAACGTCGCGAGCTTCGCCGGATCGCCGCCGCGGCCCGCGGCGATCGCGTCGGCCAGCTCCGGCCACTTCGCCCGGTCGGCGAGCCCGGCCAGTACCGCGCGCAGCGCGAGGCCCGGCCCGAACTGGTCGCCGCTCTCGAGCACCGGCGGTGTGCCGCGCACCCGGTCGAGCAGCCCGGTCACCGCCGCGGTGGCGTTGCCGCCGATCGGGCAGCCGCGCGCCACGCAGTCCGCGCCGAAGGCGTCCAAAGTGGACTGTGCCGCGGCCGCCGCGCCGTCGAGCACCGTGGTGCGGTCGCTCGACGGGTCCGGGATGCCGTCGAGCACGAACCGGCCCACGCGTCCGGTGTAGCGCACCGCGTAGGCGGTGAGGACCTTCGAGCCCTCGCCCCGCGCGATCGCGTTCAGCTTGGTCAGGCCGAGTTCGTCGCGCAGCTCCTCGAGATCGCCCGCGGTCCGCCAGGTGTCCAGCGCCTGCTGCTCGGTGTCCAGCTCGATGCTGCACTGCTGGCCCGCCTTGCGCGCCGCGTCGAGCACCGCGTCCTCGTTCTCGTCGGCGGGGTCGTGGCCGAGCAGCGCCGACCTGACGTCCTTCGACACGCAGCCGATCGGGCTCGACTGGCCGGAGCCGCGCCGGTCGACGCCGACGAGGCTGAACTTCCGCAGCAGCTCGGCTGGCAGGGTCGCGGCGAGCCGCGCGGCGTGGAGGGTGCCGGGCTCGCCGTCGATGTCGTTGAGCACGGCGAGCGGCACCGGCCCGGTGCCGACCTTGAGCAGCGAGACCCTGGTGAGCCCGCGGCCGGGGAGATCGGGCGAGTCCAGCGGCGCGGACATCCGGGCGCAGGAGAACTTCAGCGACGGGTCCACCGCGGGCTCGCCGAGCCGCGCGCGGGTTTCGTCGCCGCAGTCCGCCCACTCCAGCGTCGACCTGGTCGGCGCGACCAGCGGGGGCAGCGGCACCTGCTGCGCCGGGGACGGCGCCTTCGGCGGCGGGCCGTCGTTCTGGACCACTTCCGGGCGGGTCGACGGGCCGGCGGTACAGCCGGCCAGCAGTGCGGCGGTCACCAGCGGGATGACCACGGCCTGGAGCCCCCTGGGACGACCGGCGAGGGGGAGACGGCGGGGCACGGGCGGGGTCCTCACTTTCTGCACGCGAGCTGGAACGACCTTCGCATGCCCTGGGTGAGAGATCGGTAAGCGGGTAGCTACGCCGACGGGCGGACTTCGCCGCGGAGCACGGCGTCGAGGTCGTAGCGCGCGGGCTCTTCGAGCTGGGCGTAGTCGCACGACGACGGCTCGCGGTCGGGCCGCCAGCGGAGGAACTGCGCGGTGTGCCGGAACCGCGACAGGTAGCCGCCCTCGGTGTGCTCGTAGGACACCTCGACGACGCGTTCCGGCCGCAGCGGCACCCAGGCGTGCTCCTTCGCCCGCCACCGGGTGATCCCGCCCGGCAGCCGCTGTCCTTCGACCGTCGCCTCGCCGAGCCACGGGTGCGCGCCGTCGGTGACGAGATCGGCCAGTTCGGCGGCCAGCTCGCGGCGCCGCGCCACCGGGAAGGAGCCCACCACGCCGACGTGGTGCAGCACACCGTGCTCGTCGTGCAGGCCGAGCAGGAACGAGCCGACGGCCTCGCCCTCGGCACCGTCCACATGCCACCGCAGCCCGGCCAGCACGCAGTCGGCGGTCCTGGTGTGCTTGTACTTGAACATGATCCGCTTGTTCGGCTCGTAGACCGCCGCGAGCGGTTTGCCGATCACGCCGTCGAGGCCAGCGCCTTCGAAGAGGGTGAACCATTCGCGCGCGGTCGCCGGGTCGGTGGTGGCGGGCGTGATGTGCACGCCGTCGGCGGCCAGCTTCACCAGGTGCTCGCGGCGCACGCTCGTCGGCTCGTCGGCGAAGGCGCGGTCGTCGAGCGCGAGCAGGTCGAAGGCCACGAAGCTGGCCGGTGTCCGCTCGGCCAGCAGGCGCACCCTGCTCTCCGCCGGGTGGACGCGTTCGGTGAGCGCGTCGAAGTCGAGCTTGCCGCCTCGCGCCACGACCAGTTCGCCGTCGGCCACGACCCGGTCCGGCAGCGCGGCGCGCAGCGTGTCGAGGACTTCGGGAAAGTACCGGTTCAGCGGTTTTCCGGCGCGGGACTGCAAGGTGAGGTCGTCACCGTCGCGGAAGACCAGGCACCGGAACCCGTCCCACTTGGGTTCGAAGAGCAACTCGCCGGAATCCGGGATGCTCTTCACCGGACGCGCGAGCATGGGCTTGACTGGTGGCTCGATCGGCAACGCCATGGCGACATTCTGCCCGGACCGCGGTGGGAGGTGGCCGCACGCCACGCTGGTTTACCGGCGCGGGGAGGCGAACAATGGATTCCGACGACAGGAGGGCCTGATGGTCCGGTTGCTGCTGGTCGAGGACCACGACATGGTCGCGGACGCGCTCGAACTCGCCTTCGACGAGGTCGAGGACGTCGAAGTGGTCGCCCGCGCCAGGTCGGTCGCGGAGACGGTGGTCGCCGTGGAACGGCACCGGCCCTCGGTGGTGCTGCTCGACCGGCGCCTGTCCGACGGCGACGCGGTGTCGGCGATCGGCGAGATCCTCGAAGCGTCGCCGGGCAGCAGGGTGCTGGTGTACACCGGTGACGCGAACCGCGCGCTGGCCGACCGGGTCGTCGTCGCGGGCGGGTCGGGGCTGGTGCTCAAGGCGGGGCCGTTCGGCGATCTCGTCGGCGCGATCCGCAGGGTCGCCGACGGGTACGGGGTGTTCGCCGACTCGCCGTCGCTGGCACCGGCGCGGTCGCCAGTTCCGGCCGCGAAACCCCGTGACGGCGACTTCGGCCTCACCGAGGGCGAGCGCGAGGTGCTGCGCATGCTCGGCACCGGGTCGGAGATCGACGACATCGGCAGGCGGCTGCGGCTGGAGCCGGAGCTGGTGCGGCACGTGGTGCGCGGAATGATGGCCAAGCTCGGGGTCACCAGCGAATCGGGTGTGGTCCCGGCCGCGCGGCGCCATGGGCTACTCGAGCGAACGGAGCGGCGTGATGGGTGAGCGCACGGCGGGCGAACAGAGCCTGCTCGACCTGTTGGAAGGCCTGAAAGCGGTCAGGGACGGGGATTTCAGCCGCCGCCTGCCGAAGGCGGGCGACCCGCTGATGGACGAGATGTCGACGGTGTTCAACGGCATGGTCGACCAGCTCGCGCGCTTCACGTCCGAGGTGACGCGGGTGGCGAGCGAGGTCGGCACGGACGGGAAGCTGGGCGGGCAGGCCGTGGTGCCGGGCGTGTCGGGCACCTGGAAGGCGCTCACCGACTCGGTCAACGCGATGGCGGGGAACCTGACCGCGCAGGTGCGGTCGATCGCGGAGGTGACCACGGCGGTGGCGAAGGGGGATCTGACGCAGCAGATCACCGTCGACGTCAAGGGCGAGATGCTGGAGCTGAAGAACACGATCAACACGATGGTGGGGCAGTTGTCGTCGTTCGCCGATGAGGTGACGCGGGTGGCGCGCGAGGTCGGCAGCGAGGGGCGGCTAGGCGGGCAGGCCGAAGTGCCGGGGGTGGCGGGGACGTGGCGTGATCTGACGACGTCGGTGAACTTCATGGCGGGGAACCTGACCGCGCAGGTGCGGTCGATCGCGGAGGTTACCACGGCGGTCGCGAACGGGGATCTGACGCAGAAGATCCGGGTCGACGCGCGCGGGGAGATCCTGGAGCTGAAGAACACGATCAACACGATGGTGGGCCAGCTTTCCTCGTTCGCGGACGAGGTGACGCGGGTGGCGCGCGAGGTCGGCACCGAAGGCGCGCTCGGCGGGCAGGCGCAGGTGCCGGGGGTGGCCGGGACGTGGCGTGATCTGACGACGTCGGTGAACTTCATGGCGGGGAACCTGACCGCGCAGGTGCGCTCGATCGCGCAGGTCGCCACCGCGGTGGCGAAGGGGGATCTGACGCAGAAGATCACGGTGGACGCGCGCGGGGAGATCCTGGAGCTGAAGAACACGATCAACACGATGGTGGGGCAGTTGTCGTCGTTCGCGGATGAGGTGACGCGGGTGGCGCGTGAGGTGGGTACGGAGGGGCGGCTGGGTGGTCAGGCGGATGTGAAGGGTGTTTCGGGGACGTGGAAGGGGTTGACGGAGTCGGTGAACGTGATGGCCGACAACCTCACCGACCAGGTCCGCTCGATCGCCGAGGTGACCACGGCGGTCGCGAACGGGGATCTGACGCAGAAGATCCGGGTCGACGCGCGCGGGGAGATCCTGGAGCTCAAGGACACGATCAACACGATGGTGGGGCAGTTGTCGTCGTTCGCGGATGAGGTGACGCGGGTGGCGCGTGAGGTGGGTACGGAGGGGCGGCTGGGTGGTCAGGCGGATGTGAAGGGTGTTTCGGGGACGTGGAAGGGGTTGACGGAGTCGGTGAACGTGATGGCCGACAACCTCACCGACCAGGTCCGCTCGATCGCCAAGGTGGCCAGCGCGGTCGCGCAGGGCGATCTGTCCAAAAAGGTCACCGTCGAGGCGAAGGGCGAGGTGGCCGCGCTGGCGCAGACCATCAACACGATGGTCGACACGCTGTCCGCCTTCGCCGACGAGGTGACGAGAGTGGCGCGCGAGGTCGGCACGGACGGCATCCTCGGCGGGCAGGCGCGGGTGTCCGATGTGGCCGGGATCTGGAAGAACCTCACCGACAACGTCAACTCGATGGCGAACAACCTGACCAACCAGGTGCGCAACATCGCGCAGGTGACCACGGCGGTGGCGCGCGGCGACCTGTCCCGCAAGATCGACGTCGACGCGCGCGGCGAGATCCTCGAGCTGAAGACGACCATCAACACGATGGTGGAGCAGCTTTCCGCGTTCGCGGCCGAGGTGACCAGGGTGGCGCGCGAGGTCGGCAGCGAAGGGCGGCTCGGCGGGCAGGCCGAGGTCGAGGGCATTTCGGGGACCTGGAAGCGGCTGACCGAGAACGTCAACGGGCTCGCGGGCAACCTCACCCGCCAGGTGCGCGCGATCGCCGAGGTCACCAGCGCGGTCGCGCGCGGCGACCTGACGAGGTCGATTTCGGTCGAGGCGCAGGGCGAGGTCGCGGAACTGAAGGACAACATCAACGCGATGGTGCGGTCGCTGCGGGACACCACGCTGGCGAACCAGCAGCAGGACTGGCTCAACACCAACCTCGCCCGCGTGCCCGGCCTCATCCAGGGCCACCGCGACCTGCGCGTGGTCGGCGCGGTGATCATGAACGAGCTGACCCCGCTCGTCGGCGCGCAGCACGGCACGTTCTTCCTCTCCTCCTCGGACGAGGGCGACCAGCGGCTGCGGCTCATCGCCAGCTACGGCCACTACGCCGGGGCGGGCGCGCCGACGGAGTTCGACCTCGGCCAGTCCCTGATCGGGCAGGCCGCGCGGACGCGGCGGACGATCGTGGTCGACCAGACGCCGCCGGACTACGTGCGGATCACCTCGAGCCTCGGCTCGTCGGCGCCGGTGAACCTGATCGTGCTGCCGATCGTGTTCGAGGACCGCGTGCTCGGCGTCATCGAACTGGCGTCGTTCACGCGGTTCACCGCGGTGCAGCGCGATTTCCTCGAACAGCTCATGGAGATGATCGGGGTCAACGTCAACACCATCGTGGCCAACGCGCGCACGGACGCGCTGCTCGAAGAATCGCAGCGGCTGGCGGAGGAACTGCGGCAGCGGTCGGAGGAACTCCAGGCGCAGCAAGCGAAACTGCAGCGTTCGAACGCCGAGCTGGGGGAGAAGGCGGAGCTGCTCGCGCGCCAGAACCGCGACATCGAGGTCAAGAACTTCGAGATCGAGCAGGCGCGCCAGGAGATCGAAGAGCGCGCGCAGCAGCTCGCGCTCGCGTCGAAGTACAAGTCCGAGTTCCTCGCCAACATGTCGCACGAGCTGCGCACCCCGTTGACCAGCCTGCTCATCCTCGCCGGGGTGCTCGCCCAGAACTCGACGCAGAACCTCAGCGCGAAGCAGGTGGAGTTCGCGAAGGTGATCCAGTCCGCGGGCACCGATCTGCTGCAGCTGATCAACGACATCCTCGACCTGTCGAAGGTCGAGGCGGGCAAGATGGACATCCACCGCGAGCTGTTCCCGTTGCGCCAGCTACTCGACTACGTGCGCACCACCTTCCGGCCGTTGACCGTCGACAGTGGACTCGAGTTCGCGGTGACGGTGGGCGACGGCGTACCGGAGCTGTTGTTCACCGACGAGCAGCGGCTGCGGCAGGTACTGCGGAACCTGTTGTCCAACGCGGTGAAGTTCACCGAAGAGGGCAGCGTCGAACTGCGGGTCGACTCGATGGCGGACGCGGGTGAATCGCTCGTCGCGTTCACCGTGGTGGACACCGGGATCGGGATCGACACGGCGAACCTCGAATCGATCTTCGGGGCGTTCCAGCAGGCCGACGGCACCACCAGCCGGAAGTACGGCGGGACGGGGCTCGGGCTGTCCATCTGCCGTGAGATCGCGCACCTGCTCGGTGGCGAGATCGTCGCCGACAGCACGGCGGGCGAGGGCAGCACGTTCACCCTGCGGCTGCCGGTCGCGCGGTTCGAAGGCGACGCGACGCCGTACGCGCCGTCCCTGCCCGCGGCCGGCTCGGAACGGGCCATCCTGGTGGTCGAGTCGCAGGAGAACAGCCTGCTCACGCACGTGGCGCGCGGCGCGGCCGTCGACCTCGGGGTGCGGGTGGACCAGGTGCGCGGCACCGATCGCGCGTTCGAGCTGCTGTCCTCACGCTCCTACACGTGCGTGGTGCTGGACCTCGACCTGCCGGGCGCCGCCGCGGTCACGTTCCTCAAGCAGCTCGGCGAGGGCCCCGAGACGATCACCGTTCCCGTGCTCGCGCACGCCGTCGGCGGCCTCAGCGGCGCGGAGGACCGCATCCTCCGCGCGCACGCGCGCACCCACCCGATCGAGATGGTGTCCTCTTTGGACGTTCTACGGGAACGGGTCCGGCGGCTGCTGACCGGTGACGAAGACGAGGCAGCGGTGGTGGAAGCGACTGCCGAACGCCCGGTTTCCGCGACACAGGGCGGGAAGGTCCTCCTGATCGACGACGACACGCGCACCGTGTTCGCCCTGTCGGGGATGCTCGAACTGCACGGGTTCTCCGTGGTGCACGCCCCGAACGGGCGCGAGGGGATCGACGTGCTGCTCGAGAACTCCGACATCGACCTGGTGCTGATGGACGTGATGATGCCGGGGATGGACGGGCACGCCACCACCGCGGCGATCCGCGGCATGCCCCGGTTCGAGCGGCTGCCGATCATCGCGGTCACCGCCAAGGCGATGGAGGGCGACCGGGAGAAGAGCCTGGCCTCCGGCGCCAGCGACTACGTCACGAAACCCGTCGACGCGGGCGAGTTGTTGTCCTGCATGGGCCGCTGGCTGGACGCCGCGGAACCCTCGCACTAACGTCGCAGCGTGCTCGGGACGCGGCTTGACCTTGACCGGATCCACACGGCCCGCCGCCGGATCGACCCCGTGTTCCTGGATACCCCGATGTACTCCTGCGACGCGCTGGGTCGCGGGCTCGGCTGCGCGGTGAGCGTCAAGCTGGAAACCGCGAACCCGGTCCGCAGCTTCAAGGGCAGGGGCACCGAGCTGGTCACGAGCCTGCTGGCGGAGCAGGGCCGGACCGCCGTGGTGTGCGCCAGCGCCGGCAACCTCGGGCAGGCGCTGGCGTGGTCGGGCCGCCGCCGCGGCCTCGACGTGACGGTCGTGGCGTCGCGGCGCGCACCGGCCACCAAGCTCGATCGGATCCGTGCGCTGGGCGCGGAGCTGGAAGTGGTGGACGGCGACTTCGAGCTGGCCCGCGAGCGGGCGGTGGACATCGCGCAGCGGCGCGGTATCCGGCTGCTCGAAGACAGCCTGGACATCGAGACCTGCGAGGGCGCCGCGACGATCGGCCTCGAACTGGCAGGCGCCCCGTTCGACACGGTGCTGATCGCACTCGGCGGCGGCGCGATGGCGACCGGCGTCGGCTACGCCCTCAAGGCACTGGCACCCGGAACCGAGGTGATCTGCGTGCAGCCCGGTGGCGCGCCGGCGATGACCCGCTCCTGGCACGAGCGCCGCGTCGTCACCACCGAATCGGCCGACACCATCGCCGACGGTGTCGCGGGCCGGTACCCCATCCCCGCGGTGCTCGACGACCTGCTCGCGATCGCCGACGACGCCGTCCTCGTCCAGGAGTCGTCGATCATCGCCGGTATGCGGCTGCTCCTGGAGCACGCTGGCCTGGTCGTCGAGCCCTCGGCCGCGCTCGGGGTCGCCGCCGTCCTGGAAGACCGCGACCGCTTCGCCGGCCGCCATGTCGTCACCGTCCTCTGCGGCAGCAACGTCGACCTGGACGCCTATCACCGGTGGGTCCGCGACTGATCAGCGAACCCGCCTGCGGTCGGTGGCGTCGAGTTCGAGGTGCACCGCCGTCGGCAGGGTCCGGACGCCGAGCGAATCGCGGGCGCGCGCCAGCACGCGCGTGTCGATGTCCTCCCACACCTTGCGGACGTCGGTGCCGTCGCGCAGCCACAGCGTGAGGCGCAGCGCGGGATCGTCGGTGCCGCCGACCGCGCGCACCTTGGCCCTGCTCACCCCGTCGACGTTTTCCGCGTCGGCGCGCACGGCGTCCGCGATCGCGGACGAGGCGACCGTCAGCGCGCTGCCCTCGGTGCGGTCCAGCTCCAGATCCGGTTTGCCCTCGGGCTTGAGGGACCGCACCAGCCACCACAGGCCGAACGCGAACAACGCGATCCCGGCCGCGATCGCGACGATCTTCGCGATCGTCGCGCGGGCGCCGAGCCAGGTGACCGCGATCGGGTCCAGCACCGGCCGCGCGGCCCGGAACTCGCCGAACACGCGGAACCCCACCAGCAGCGCGGCGGCGCCCGCGGCGACCGCGAGCACCCCGGCGACGAAGGTCAGCGACCGCTCCGCGCGGTACGAACGCGCGAGCGCTTTGGCCGAAGTCGACTTGCGCGTCATTTCCGGTCCTTGGGGGAGTCGACCACTACGGACACCTTCGGCCTGCGCACCAGCGGCACCGTGTCCAGCAGCGTCCGCACCGATTCCAGCAGCTGCGGCCGCAACTGCCCCTCGGTCGCCAGCCTGCTGGTCGCGCGTACCCGCACCCGTTTCGCGGTGGCCGTCACCGACGCGCCCGTCACGTTGTCCTGCGCGCGAACCTGGTTCCCGACGATCCGCGCCAGCGAGCGCGGCGAGGTCGTCACGCTGACCTCGTCCGCGGGATCGGTGAGCCGCACCGCGCGCCGCTTCGCCGCCGACGCCACGAGCAGCACGATCAGGCCCGCCGCGAGCAGCACGCCCGCGGTCACCTTCATCACGGACGAATCCCACCCGAGTTCGCCGAGCCGGTCGCGCCAGCGCGGCCACGGCACCAGCAGGGGCGAGTCCCCCGGGCGCCACCAGTGCCAGCCGACCTCCAGCGCCAGCAGCCCGCCCGCCCCCGCGACGGCGATCGCCAGCAGAGTGGACAGCAAGCGGACGAATACACGCACGATCGTGCTCCTAGTTTCTTGGTTCCTCGCCGGGTGAGCGCCTCAGCGCACCCGCGGCGCCACGTCGGGCACCAGCGCCGAGACCGTCACGTCGAGTGCGCGCACGTGGTACGAGGTGATGTGCTCGACCTCGCCCGAGACCTTTTCGCGCACCCGCGCCACGACTTCGCGCACCGAACCCGGGTAGTGCAGCGCCACGTCCAGCTTCAGGTCCACATCGTTGTCGCGGCCCGAAACGGCCGCGTTCGCGCCGTGGTCGCCAAGGCCGAGCCCGGCGACCTTCCGCTGCACGCGCGCCGTGCCGGGGACCTGGTCCGCGGCCCGTTGCGCGACCTTGCGCACCACCGAGTGCGCGATGCGGAGGGTGCCCCGCTCCTCCGGGTCCGGCAGCGCGACCGTCACTTGTCGCGGCCCTTGCCGAACACGTCGCCGAGATCGAGCTCGCCGTCGAGCACCCGGCCCACCACGAGGCCGATCACCCCGACCGCGAGCGTGATCAGGAAAGCGGTGAACCCCTGCGTGGCGGCGAGGCCGAGGATGAGCCCGGCCAGAATGCCGGTCTGGGTCGCATTCATGTTGAGGGAATCTCCTTAGTCGACTCTGGGTGGTCTCTTCTTCCGGCGGCGCCAGCGCGTGGTGAACCTCGGGCTGGTGACGAAGCTGATCGGCGCGTCGTAGCGGCTGTCGTCTTCCTCGGGCCCGTCCGCGTTCCTCGCCGCGTCCCGTTCGGCGCGGGACGCGGCGAGCCATTCGGCGAACTCGTCCGGATCGCCTCCGACGTCGGGGTGGTTGGCGCGCACGTAGGCCCGGAACGCCGCTCTCGCGGCGCGGGCCTCGTCCTCGTGCTCGCCTGCGCCCTCGGTCACCGCACGCGGGTCCCGCTTCCGCCGGGCGGACCGGTGTCCACAGTGGACGGATCGGGTGTGCCGGGTCCGGTGATGTCGGTGACCGTGACGTGCACCGCGACGTCACCGGCGATCCCGCGCACCAGCGCGCGCAGTTCGGCGCCCAGGTCCGGCAGCGGGCCGGTCATCCGCAGCACCACCGAGATCTCGACCGGCTCGCCCGCTTCGCCCGCCCGGACCCCGTGCACCCGGTGCCCTGGCAGGTGCGTCGCGACGACACCGAGCGGCCCGGCGTCGAGCCGTTCCACCGCGGGGTGCGCGCCCACCGCTGCCGCGATCCGCTCGGCGAGCACGTCGCCGCCGGCTGCCCTCGTCATGCCTGTCGCCCCGCTCATTCGACGCGGGAGGAGGTCTCTTCGCCCTCGTCGTCCTCGGGCAGGTGGATGTCGTTGACCGCGATGTTCACCTCGATCACCTCGAGCCCGGTGATCTGCTCGACGGTGGTGATCACGTTGCGCCGCACCGCCTTGGCCACGTCGACGATCCTGGCGCCGTACTCGACCACCACGTCGAGGTCGACGGCGGCCTGCCGCTCGCCGACCTCCACCGAGACCCCGGAGGTGGTCACCGTGCCGGAGCCGGGAATGCGCTCCTTGATCGCGCCGAACGCCCTGGAAACCCCGCCGCCGAGCGCGTGCACGCCGGACACCTCTCGGGCCGAGACACCGGCCACCTTCTGCACCACCGTCGAGGAGATGGTGGTCTTGCCGAGCGATCCCTCTTCGTTCAGCGCGGCGGTCTGCCCGGCGATTTTCGCCGGTGGCGTGCCACTGTCGCTCGAAGCGGACTGTGTCATGGAATGCGCTCCTTCCGACGGCCCGGAACGGGCCGAGGTCACTGGTGCCGGGTCGGTAGTGCCAGGGGGTGCTGCCCCTACGATGTCGCGCCCATTCGTCTTCTGTCGCAAGTTCCTCCGAACGGGTGAGTCTCAGTCCGGGTGGACGTCCACGATGTGCACCGTCACCACGGGCGCCGTCCCGCCGAGCTGGTCGGTGAGCGCCGCGTGCAGGCGGGCGCGCAGCAGTGCCGACGCCTCGCCCGCGGCGACCCCGTACCGCACGGTGAGCAGGACCTGCAGGCCGTCCCCGTCCAGCGCGACCGCCGAGATGTGCACGCCGCCGATCTCCTGGCCGATCCCGGCCGCCAGCCGCCGTGCGAGCAGCACCAGCACGCGCTCGCTCACCCGCAGCGTGCCCCGCTCGGACGGGAACTCCACGGAGGCGCCGAACACGCGCCCCCGCAGCCCGTGCACCGAGTGCAGCACGCGCGCGATGAGCCCCGGCGGCGTCGGCACCGGGGCACCGGCCGCCGCGCGGACGAGCTCCCAGTTCGGGTCGTCCCGCGGGTCCTCGGTCATTTCTCCGGAGGGGGTCATCGGATTTCCCTCAACTTCGCCAGCAGCGCCACCCGTGCCCGGTGCAGGCGGGACCGGAGTGCGGGCACGCTCACCTCCAGCACGTCGGCTACCTCCTCGTAGCTCAGTCCTTCCAGCTCGCGCAAGACCAGTGGCACCCGCTGGGAAACGTCCAGTGTCGCGATCGCCCGCAGCACGGCTTCGACCTGCTCCGCGCGCACCACCTTGCCCTCGGGGTTCGCCGCGGTGTCGGCGAACGCGGCGCCTTCGAAGGCCGCGCCGCTGCCGCCCTGCTCGCCCGGCGCCATCGCGGCGTCGAGCGACACGGTGGGCCTGCGCCGACGGACCTGGCCGAGCGCGGCGTTGGTCACCACGCGGTAGAGCCACGTCGACACCGCGGCGTCGCCGCGGAACCCGGACAGCGCGCGCCACGCCGAGATCCAGGCGTCCTGCACCACGTCCTCCGCCTCGGCCGCCGACCCGGTGATCCGCAGCGCGACCCGGTACATCTTCGGCGTGTGCCTGCGCACCAGCAGGTCGAACGCGCCCTGGTCGCCTTTGACGGCCTTGGCCAGCAGCGCTTCGTCGGACAGGGAGGTCAAGGCGGTGGCCCCGGTTTCCGGTAGCGGAGCATGGTGAACCCGTCCTCGTGCAGCACCGAAGCCAGTTCCATGGACCGGGGCGCGCTCGAGGTCCGGCCGATCGCGATCCGGCCGGCGCCGCCGCCCGCGAGCAGCGGCGCCACGGTCAGGCAGAGCTGGTCGACGAGGTCCTCGGCGATCAGCTCCGCCAGCAGGTGCGGGCCGCCCTCGCAGTCGACGCGGCGAAGCCCCCGGCTCCCGAGGGTGGCGAGCGCCGCGGTCAGGTCGACCTTCTGCTCGCCCGCGATGAGGATCTCGGCGCCGGCGCCCGCCAGCGTCCGCTTGCGCTCCGCGGACGCGGCGTCGGTGGTGACGATGATCGGCGGTACCTCGGTGTCGGTCAGCAGCGGCGAATCGGGGCTGATCCCGGCGCTGCCGGTGACCACCGCGATCGGCGGGATGGGGGACAGCCCGAGCCGGTCCCGGCGCGCGCGTCGCGTCGCGTTCGTGCGCACCCCGCGGTACCCCTCCGCCCGCACCGTGCCGCCGCCGACGAGCACCACGTCGGCGAGGTCGCGGCCGAGCAGGAAGATCCGCTTGTCCGCCGGGTGCGACAGACCCTCCGACTGGTCGTCGACCGTGACGGCACCGTCCGCCGAGGACACGAAGTTCGCCTGCACCCACGGCCGCGTCAGCCCGTCCGGGTATCCGTACACGCGCGCCAGCTCGTCGTCGTCCACGGGGGTTCCCGCCGGGGCTGGCCACAGGGTCTGCACCCCTTCATCCCAGCACGTGACCAGGTTCTCGTCGACTCGGGGCGAGTGAAAGTGGCCGAGACTCGGGGCGAGTGAGAGTGGTCGAGACTCGGGGCGAGTGAGAGTGGTCGAGACTCGGGGCGAGTGCGGGGCGTGGGGTGCGCTGGTTCTAGGGTCGTGGCCATGTCCCCAGCGCATCTGACCGACCGGCGGCCCGAGATCGGCGCCGACGAGCTGATCACGGCGCTGGTGCCGCCGCCGCGGTTCGACACGGTCCGGTTCTCCACGTACGTGCCGAACCCGGACGAGCCGAGCCAGGCCGAGGCGGTCCGCTCCTGCTCGGCGTTCGCGGACCGCGTTTCGGCAGGGGCGAAGGAGGCGAAGCGTTCGCGGTTCCGGTCGCTGTTCGGCTCCCGCGACGACACCCCGGCCGGTCCGATGGGCGTCTACCTCGACGGCGGTTTCGGGGTCGGCAAGACGCACCTGCTCGCGTCGCTGTGGCACGCGGTGCCGGGCCCCAAGGCGTACGGCACGTTCGTCGAGCTGACCCACCTGGTGGGCGCGCTCGGGTTCGCCGAGGCGGTGCGGAGGCTCTCGGCACACCGCCTGCTGGCGATCGACGAGTTCGAGCTCGACGACCCCGGTGACACCATGCTCGTCGGGCGGCTGCTGCGCGAGCTGATGGATGCCGGCGTGCACATCGCCGCGACGTCGAACACCTTGCCGGAGAAGCTCGGCGAGGGCCGGTTCGCCGCGGAGGACTTCCTGCGGGAGATCCAGTCGCTGTCGAGCCGGTTCGGCGTGATCAGGGTGGACGGCCCCGACTACCGGCACCGCGGCCTCCCCGACGCACCGCCCCCGGTGACCGGCGAGGAGCTGGAACGCTCCGCCGAAGCCCGCGCGGGGTCCACTGTGGACGATTTCGACGCGTTGTGCGCGCACCTGGCGAGCCTGCACCCGTCGCGGTACGGGCGCCTGGTGGACGGGGTGTCGCTGGTGCACCTGCGGGACGTGCGCCCGGCGCCGGACCAGATGGTGGCGCTGCGCCTGGTCGCCTTCGCCGACCGGCTCTACGACCGCGCGATCCCGGTGCTGGTCTCGGGTGTCGGGCTGGGGGAGCTGTTCGGCGCCGACATGATCGAAGGCGGCTACCGCAAGAAGTACCTGCGCGCCACGAGCAGGCTCACGGCGCTGGCCAGGGACGCCGCTGGAAGCACGCCGAGCTAGCGCCATCCGCGCCGCGAGGGGCGAGATCGCGGCGTCAGGTTCTCCGAAGGTCACCTTCGGGGCATGCGGTGGCCTCGCGAGAAACCCGAGGGCGGCTAGGGCCGGGAAAGCCGCGCTGGCCAGGGATGCCGCCGGAAGTACGCCAGGCCGGCGAGCCGGGTCGCGAGCACGAAGGCGATCGCGAACAGGGTGCCGCCGATGACGTCGGTGAGGTAGTGGAAGCCGAGCCCGACCATCCCGACCGCGGCGAAGGGCACCAGCAGCACGGCGAGCGCGGCGGTCAGCCAGGTGGCCGCGCCGGGCCTCGCCACGATCACCAGCACGGCCAGCGTCGACACGAGGCTCACCGTGTGCCCGCTCGGGTAGGCGTACGCGCCGCCGTTGTGCCGGTCGAACAGCGGTTTCAGCACCCAGGTGTTGAGTGCGACGGCGATCGCGGGCCCGGCGAGCGTCACCGCCAGCTCGGGACCGCGCCGCGCCAGGCCGCACGCGATCGCGACGACGGCCAACACCGGGATCAGCACGTAGGGCTGGGTGGCGACCACGAAGAGCCGGAGAAGCTCGGCCTGGCCGCCGAAAACCGTCGCGACCCAGCCTTCGAAGACGCGGTCGAACCCGCCGGGGCCGGTCCCGCCCGCGAACGGGATGCCCAGCGCCACCATCGCGAGTGCGCACACCGCCGAGGTGATCGCGAAGGGTTTGGCCCCTCGCACCGTTTTCGCGGCGGTCGCTGCCGTCGTTCCCTGGTCCACGGAACCGAGCCTACGCAGATGCCTTGACCCGCGTGCCACCCCGGTGGAACGGTCTCCGGAGACGAGGAAAGGGCGGAACTCCATGCGAATCGGTGTCGTCGGTGGCGGTGTCGTCGGGCTCACGTGCGCGCTGCGGCTCGCCGAAGCGGGCCACACCGTGACGGTGACCAGCGCGGACCGGGTCGGCGACACCACGTCGAGCGTCGCGGGCGGCCTGATCTACCCGCCGGGCACGCAACCGGAGGACCGGTGCGCGGGCTGGATGGCCGCCGGTGTCGGGGAATTCACCCGACTGTCCGAAAAGGACGCAGGAATCCGCGTGCTCCCCGGCCGCCTGCTGCACCGCGCTACCGCGCCGTGGCCCGCCTGGGCCGACACGACTCCCGGTTTCGTGCGCGAAGACGACGTGCCGTCGCCGTGGACGAACGCGTTGCGGTTCAGCACACCGGTGGTGGACCTGGCGCGGTACCTCGGCTGGCTTTCCGGTGCGGTCGCCGAAGCCGGGGTGGCCGTCGAGTACCGCAGGCTCGCGAGCCTCGCCGAGGTGGCGGACGCCGACCTGGTCGTCAACGCGGCGGGTCTCGGCGGTGGCGCGCTCGCCGGTGACGGCACGGTGGCGCCCGTCGGCGGGCAGGTCGTGCACCTGACCGATCCCGGCCTCACCGAATGGATCGTGGACGAGGACGCGGCGGTGCCGACCTACGTGATCCCGCACGGCGGGCACGTGGTGTGCGGTGGCACCGAAGAGCGGGGGAGGACGGGCATCCGGCCCGATCCCGAGGTCGCCGAAGACATCCTGCGCCGCTGCCGCGCGCTGGTGCCCGAACTCGACGGCGCGGACGTGCTCGGCACCAGGGTCGGCCTGCGGCCGTGGCGCCCCGAAGTGCGCCTCGACCGCGACGGCGACGTCATCCACTGCTACGGCCACGGCGGCGCGGGCGTCACCCTGTCCTGGGGCTGCGCCGACGAAGTGGTGGCACTCGCGGGCTGAGTCGGCGGGAGGTGGCCTGAGGTCTGCACTTACCGCGACGGCTTACCCAGTCGACCACCACCCCACCCGCGACGCCCTGCTGCCCCAGGCGACCGCGGTGATCGAACTCGATCACACCGGGTCCCACCTGGACGCCAGCCTTTCGCATGATCGAAAGCACCGGCGAACTGGTAGCTGTCCGGGACGGAAAGCCCGCGCGTGGGTACGGCGGCACCGCTGACGTCGTCGGCGCCGCTCGTGAGCGAGGCATACCGGTCACCGTGATTTGGCCGCACGGAGCCGAACGCGACCGACATCGGACAGAAAGGCTCCTGAACAGCCACAACTTTCGAAAACTGAATGGTGCCCAAGTGAACACATGCCCTTCGCGGCATTGGATCCTTGAAGGTGCCCTTCAGAGAATGAACAATCGCTCCGCACGGTCAGCTTGGGCGCTCAGGTCCCCGAAGGCGTCCTTCGGGGCAGCTACGTCCCCGAAGGACGCCTTCACGGCATTTCCAGGCGGCCACCCGGTACGCGAGGGAACGTTCGCGGCCCTCCGCTCGGTTCAGCGGGTGACGACCTCGGTGATGGCGTCGATGCCGCGGTCGAGGTCCTCGGCGCTGATCACCAGCGGCGGGGCGATGCGCAGGGTGTGGTCGTGGGTTTCCTTGCACAGCACGCCGCGCGCGGCCAGTGCCCGCGAGGCTTCGCGGCCGCTGGGGCCGCCGGGGGCGATGTCGATCCCGGCCCACAGCCCGCGCCCGCGCACCGCGGACAGGCCGTTGCCGATCAGTCCGCCGAGCCGGGTGTGCAGGCGCTCGCCGAGTTCGGCCGAGCGCTGCTGGAATTCGCCGGTCTTCAGCAGCGCGACGACGGCGCGGCCGACAGCGCAGGCGAGCGGGTTGCCGCCGAAGGTGGAGCCGTGTTCGCCGGGGCGCAGCACACCGAGGACGTCGCGGCTGCCGACGACGGCGGAGACCGGCATGATGCCGCCGCCGAGCGCCTTGCCCAGCGTGTACAGGTCCGCCCGCACGTTTTCGTGGTCGAGCGCCAGCAGCTTGCCGGTGCGCGCCAGCCCGGACTGGATCTCGTCGGCGATCAGCAGCGCGCCCGCGTCGTCGCACCGGCGCCGTGCTTCGGCGAGGTAGCCCGGCGGCGGCACGATCACCCCCGCCTCGCCCTGGATCGGCTCGAGCAGCACCGCGGCGGTCCGCTCGGTGATGGCGGCGGCGAGCGCGGCCGCGTCGCCGTAGGGCACCGTGACGAAACCCGGGGTGAACGGGCCGAAGTCGGCGCGCGCGGTTTCGTCGGTGGAGAAGGACACGATCGTGGTGGTGCGGCCGTGGAAGTTCGACCCGGCGACCACGATCTCGGCGGTGCCGTCGGGCACGCCCTTGACCTGGTAGGCCCATTTGCGCGCGATCTTCACCGCGGACTCGACGGCCTCGGCGCCGGAGTTCATCGGCAGCACCATCTCGGTGCCGGTCAGTTCCGCCAGCTCGCGGCAGAACGGGCCCATCTGGTCGTGGTGGAACGCGCGCGAGGTCAGCGTCACCCTGCCGAGCTGCGCCTGCGCGGCGGCGATCAGATCGGGGTGGCGGTGCCCGAAGTTGAGCGCCGAGTAGCCGGAGAGGAAGTCGAGGTAGCGGTTCCCGTCGACGTCGGTCACCCACGCGCCGTCCGCCTCGGCGAGCACGACCGGCAGCGGGTGGTAGTTGTGCGCGCCCCACTGCTCGTCGAGCGCGATGAACTCGTCAGTGCCGGTGGCGACCTTCTCGGCGTGCACAGTCATACGTTCAGGCTAAGGCCAGGCAGGAGTGGATTTCATCCGGTGAACGTTGCTTGGGACCGTTGTTCGTTGCGGGTTTCATGCCATCGGGCGACGTTTCGTTGTGCCGGGACGGCACGGCACGCCGGCAAGTCCGGCCCCGCGCCGCCGGGGCGGTTATCGTCGGCTACGAACGGTGACGACCGCAGGGAGGACAGCCATGGGCAAGCGTGCGGTGCGCGACGCGCTGAAGGCGGGGGACACCTGGCCCGATCCCGGTTCGTCGCCGATCGGGCCGGAGCAGAAGGCCAAGGCGCGGAAGAAGCTGACGGCCGCCGGTGAGCGGCTCGACGAGCTGCAGGAGGCCCTGTACGCGGAGGGCGCCGACGGCGGCGGCCGGAGCGTGCTGCTGGTGCTGCAGGGCATGGACACCTCGGGCAAGGGTGGCACGGTCGGCCACGTGCTGGGGCTGGTGAACCCGATGGGCGTGCGGTACGCGGGCTTCAAGAAGCCGACGCAGGCCGAGCGGCGCCACCACTACCTGTGGCGCGTGCGCAAGCGGCTGCCGGAGCCGGGCCAGATCGGGGTGTTCGACCGCTCGCACTACGAGGACATCCTCGTGCCGAGGATCGAGAAGCTGGTGCCCGCCACTGAATGGCGCCGCCGCTACGCCGAGATCAACGCCTTCGAACGGGAGGTCGCCGAGTCGGGCACCACGATCGTCAAGGTGTTCCTGCACATCTCGCCGGAGGAGCAGCTCCGCCGCCTGCGGGCGAGGCTGACCACGCCGTCGAAGCGCTGGAAGTACAGCTCGGCCGATCTCGACGCGCGGTCCAAATGGGACGACTACCAGCGGGCCTACCGCGACGTGCTGCGCCGGACCTCGACCGGGCACGCCCCGTGGTACGTGGTGCCCGCGGACCGCAAGTGGTACCGCAACTGGGCGGTGGCGAAACTGCTCACCGAAACGCTCGCCGAGATGGCGCCCCGGTTCCCGCAGCCGGAGTTCGACGTGGACACGGAGCTGGCGAAACTCGGGTGATGTTGGCGCCGGTGCGTGATCGTCTGAAAGAGTGCGGGGTGTGACCGACCGCGACTCCTTCCTCCGGCTCCAGGCACGCACCCAGCGGTTCACGCTCGGCGCGCCCAAGAACTTCCAGGTCGCCCCGGACGGTTCGCGCGTGCTGTTCCAGCGCGCGGAATCCGGCACCGACCCGCGCAACAGCCTGTGGGCGCTCGACCTCGCCACGGGCGCGGAGAAGAAACTGGTGGACGCCGCCGAGCTACTGCCGGGCGAAGAGGAGTTGCCGGCCGAGGAGCGCGCCCGCCGCGAACGGGCGAGGGAGACCTCCGGCGGCGTCGTCGGGTACGCGGTCGACGACGGCTTCCGCGTCGCCGCGTTCTCGCTGTCCGGCAGGCTGCACACGGTCGACCTGGTGACCGGGGAGATCGCGGCGCTGCTCGACGGGGCGACGGGTGCGGTCGACCCGCGCCCGAACCCGGCCGGCACCCACGTGGCGTACGTGCGGGACCGCAGGCTGCGCGTGGTCGAACTGGACGGTGACGCGGACCGCGAACTGGTCACCGAGGACGGTGAAGACATCGCGTGGGGACTCGCCGAGTTCATCGCCGCGGAGGAGATGAGCAGGGCACGGGGCTACTGGTGGGCGCCGGACGGGCAGAGCGTGCTCGTCGAGCGAAGCGACCGCGCCGGCGTTCCGAAGTGGACGATCGCCGACCCGGCGAACCCGGCGAAGCAGGCGAACGTCGTCGCCTACCCGGCCGCGGGCGAGGCGAACGTCAAGGTGTCACTGGCTTTCGTCGGTCTCGACGGGAAACGGGTGGACGTGCGGGCGGGCGACTGGGAGTACGTCGCGGCGGTGCACTGGTCGGCAGGCGGGAACCCGCTGCTCGCCGTGCAGTCCCGCGACCAGCGCCGGATGGACGTCGTCGAGGTCGACCCCGCCGACGGCGGCACGAAGACCCTGCACACCGAGACCGATCCGCGGTGGATCGAAATCGTGACCGGGGTGCCCGCGTGGACACCGGACGGCAGGCTGGTCCGCGTCAGCTCCGCCGACGGCGACTACCGGCTGGTGATCGACGGCGAGCCGGTCAGCCCGCCGGGCCTGCAGGTGCGGTCGGTCCTGAACGTGGGCGCGCAGACCCTGTTCAGCGGGTCCGAAGAGGACCCGTCGCAGATCCACGTCTACCGCACCGAGCCGGGCGGCGGCGTCCGTCGTGTGTCCACAGTGGATGGTGTGCACATCGGATCGGGATCCGCCGCGGTGACGGTGCTTTCGTCGTGGAGCCTCGCGCACAGCGGCCCCGAAGTGTCCGTGCTCCGCGACGGTGAACCGGTCGCCGCGATCGCGTCGCACACAGTCGACCCGGAACTCGTGCCCGAGCCGGTGCTGCTCACCCTCGGCCAACGCGGGCTGCGGGCCGCGCTCCTCTTCCCGCACGGCCACCGGCCCGGCACGAAGCTGCCGGTGCTGCTCGACCCCTACGGCGGCCCGCACGCGCAGCGCGTGCTGGCCAGCCGCAACGCCTTCCTCACCCCGCAGTGGCTCGCCGACCAGGGGTTCGCGGTGCTCGTCGCGGACGGCAGGGGCACGCCAGGGCGCGGGGCGGCGTGGGAACGGGAAATCAGCAGGGAACTCGCGTCGGTCACGCTCGAGGACCAGGTGGACGCGCTGCACGCGGCCGCGGAGCGGTACCCCGATCTCGACCTCGGCAGGGTGGCGATCCGGGGCTGGTCCTACGGCGGGTACCTGTCCGCGCTCGCCGTGCTGCGGCGGCCGGACGTGTTCCACGCGGCCGTCGCGGGCGCGCCGGTGACCGACTGGTCCCTCTACGACACCCACTACACCGAGCGGTACCTCGGCACCCCGGCCGAGGACCCCGACGACTACCGCCGCAACTCGCTGATCGCCGACGCGCCGGGGCTCGAGCGCGCGCTGCTGATCGTGCACGGGCTCGCCGACGACAACGTGTTCGTCGCGCATTCCCTCCGGCTTTCCGGCGCGCTGCTCGGCGCGGGGCGGCCGCACACGTTCCTCCCGCTCGCGGGCGCGACGCACATGACCCCGCAGGCGGAAGAGGTCGCGGAGAACCTGATGCGGGTGCAGATCGGCTGGCTCAAACGGGAACTGGGCTGAGGAGCCCGGCAGGACGGCAGGAGGAACACGTGGCACGGTGGGGTCTGACCATCCCGCTCACCGGGGTGCCGCTCGCGGCGCACCGCGAGCTCATCGAACAGCTTCCCGATCTCGGGTACACCGACGCGTGGTCGGCGGAAACCGCGGGCACGGACGCGTTTTCGCCGCTGCTGCTGGCGTCGCAGTGGGCGCCGAGCCTGCGGCTGGGCACCGCGATCGTGCCCGTCTACACGCGCGGTCCCGGCCTGCTCGCGATGAGCGCGGCGACGCTCGCCGAGGCGGCACCGGGCCGGTTCGTGCTCGGCATCGGCGCGTCGTCGCCGGTGATCGTGCAGAACTGGAACGCCGCCGAGTTCGCCGACCCGTTCGGCCGTTCCCGCGACACGCTGCGCTTCCTGCGCGCGGCGCTGGCGGGGGAGAAGGTGAGCGAGGAGTACCGGACGTTCTCGGTCAGCAAGTTCCGGCTGGAGCGGCCGCCGGACCCGCCGCCGTCGATCATGCTGGCCGCACTGCGGCCGGGGATGCTGCGCCTCGCCGCGAAGGAGGCGGACGGGGCGATCACGAACTGGCTCGCCCCCGCCGACGTGCCGAAGGTGCGCGCGGAGATCGGCGAGGACGTCGAACTGGTCGCCAGGATTTTCGTCTGCCCCACCGAGGACGCCGACGCCGCCCGCGGGCTCGGCCGCATGCTGATCAGCAGCTACCTGACCGTGCCGGTGTACGCGAAGTTCCACGACTGGCTCGGCCGCGGCGACGCGCTCGCCCCGATGCACGAGGCGTGGGCCGCGGGCGACCGGCAGCGCGCGAACACCGTCATCCCGGACGAGGTGGTCGACGATCTGGTGGTGCACGGCTCGCTCGACGAATGCCGCGAGCGCGTCCAGTCCTATGTGGACAGCGGACTGGACACGCCGGTGATCAGCGTGCTGCCCACCGGCGGCGACCCGTTCGAGCAGGTGCGGGGCCTCGCACCACGCCGGTAGCCCCGCGCGGGAGGTGCCGACGCCCCTGAAGGTCACCTTCAGGGCATGGTGGGCTGGGTGTGAACCGAGTGAAGGGAAGATCTGCGGCGGTGGATTCCCTGAAGGACGCCTTCGGGGCATGGCCTCGGTGCCATCGGATCCCACGAAGGCCGGATTCGCGGCCCTCACCGCGCGCGGCGCGGTGGCGCTCATGCCCTGAAGGTGCCCTTCGCGGCGTCAGGTTCCCTCAAGGGCCCCTTCGGGGCATAGGTGCGGGCGGGGGAAGCGGTGTGAGCTTGGGAAGTCCAGTGCATTCCTGGAGGACGCCTCGGCGGTGTACGGCACGGTCATGCTGCTGCCCCGGCGGGATCCTGCCATGCCCTGATGGGCGCCTTGAGGGACTCTGACGCCACATCCTCGGCCTTCGCGGGCGCGCGACCCGGCCACGCCCATGCCCTGAAGGACGCCTTCGCGGCGTCAGATTCCCTCAAGGGCCCCTTCGGGGCAGCGAGGTAGAGGCGTGAGCTGCGAAATCCCAGCACCTGCCCGCAAGGGCGCCTTCAGGGCATCCAACGCCGCATTCCCGGCCCTCACAGCGCGGAGCGCGGCGGCCCCACGTCCTGAAGGTGCCCTTCGCGGCATCAGATTCCCGAAGGCCCCTTCGGGGAATGCGTAGCGGACCTCGCCTTGACCACGAGAAGCATCCTTCAGCGCATGGGCAGCCCGCTCCGCACGCCCGCGAGGGGCGGAAAAGTGGCGTCAGCGTCCCCGAAGGTGGCCTTCAGGGCATGCGGGGCTATTCGGCTCCGGTGTAGACGGCGACGGTGCGGTCCCTCGCGCCGGCCGCTTCTTCGGGGCTCGCGCCCGCGGCTTCGTGCGCGGCGCCCCAAGCGTGCCCGCTGCGCTTGATGAACTCGAGCGCTTCCGGTGTCTGCAACAGCTCCTCGGGCGCCAGCGTGCTTTCTTCCTTCGCCAGGTGCGCGGCGAGCCCGAGCAGGCTGAGGTCCCAGCCGATGCCGACCGCGCCGGGGCCGAACTTCGCCCAGTGCTCGGGATCGACGTCGACCGCGACGTGTTCGAGCTGGAACTCCGTGGTCCCGCCGGATGCGGGAGACAGGGTCACCACGACCTCGGAGGTGTTGGTGGCCGGGTTCTCGCCGAACACCCACGACACCGCGAGCAGGTTCGGCGCGTCGCAGCGCAGGATCTCGCCGCCCGCGTTGCCTTCGACCTGGAAGCGGCCGCCGAGCCGGAGATCGCCCTCCACCGGCCCGAGCCAGCGGGCGAGCCGTTCGGGTTTCGTGCAGGCGTCCCACACGTCCTCCGGGGTGGCGTCGTAGGTGCGGCGAAGCAGGACCGTGCGGGCGTCGCCCCGGGTGCCGAGCTCGCGCCGGGCCTTGGCGATCTGGTCGATCAAATCGATCATGAGCATCTCTTTCGTCGTCGGCGGACGAAACCGACAGTAAAGCCAGCGCTTATATAAGTCAAACTCTATTATTAACGCACGGCCACGGAAGTTCGGCCTTGCCGGTGATGGACAACGGTATGTGGCGCAAGCAGGCTCAATGGACGAGCTGGAGGCCCGCCGACAGCGGCGCCGCCGGTCTCCGTATTGTTGCTGAGGGTAGGCAAACCTAAGGAGCATATGTGGCTGATTCGACGCCCGAGGCAGGGTCGCTCGCAGGTGGGGCCGAAGGGCACCGACGGCTCGCCGAGCTGATTCCGGTGGCACTGCGCGCTTTCGCCGACGGAACGGCCGAGCGGGGAGGGCCTGCCCCCGCGGGCGGCCCGGCCACGGTCGCGGCGAGCCTGGCCGCCGCGGACGCGCCGTTGCTGCCTCGGGAAGGCGTCGGGGCCACGCGCGCGCTCGAAGGGCTCAGCAGGCTCCTCGCCGCGGGTTCGGTCGACCCCGCCGAGACGTGGTGCGCCGCGCACCTGCACTGCCCGCCGCTCGCGGTCGCGGTCGCGGCGGACGTCGTGGCGAGCGCGGTCAACCCGTCGATGGATTCGTGGGACCAGGCACCGGCGGCCAGTGAGATCGAGCGCGAGTTCGCGGGCGGGATCGCCGCGCTCTGCTACCCCGGCGCCGCCGCCCCGGACGCCGTGGTGACCACCGGCGGCACCGAGTCGAACATGCTGGGACTGCTGCTGGCGCGCGAACGGGAGCCCGGCGTCGTGCCGGTCTGCGGCCGCAACGCGCACCACAGCGTCGCGCGAGCGGCGTGGCTGCTCGGGCTGCCGGCGCCGGTCGTGGTGGACTGCGCTGGCGATCGCCTGCTGCCCGGCGCGCTCGACACCGCGCTGGCCGGTCTGCCGGGCCCCGCCGTGGTGGTGGCGACGGCGGGCACCACGAACACCGGTGAGATCGACCCGCTGCCCGCGGTCGCCGAAGTGTGCCGCGCCCGCGGCGCGCGCCTGCACGTCGACGCCGCCTACGGCGGGATGGCGTTGTGTTCGCCCGCGCTCCGGCACCTGCTCGACGGGCTCGACCGCGCGGATTCGATCGCGCTCGACATGCACAAGTTCGGCTGGCAGCCGATTTCCGCCGGTCTGTTCGTGGCGCGCGAAGCGGCGGACCTGTCCGCGCTGACCGTCCGCGCCGAGTACCTCAACGCCGACGACGACACCGAGGCCGGGCTGCCGGACCTGCTCGGCAGGTCGATCCGCACGTCGCGGCGGCCGGACGCGTTCCGGATGGCGGTCACCCTGCGCGCGCTCGGCACCGACGGGATGGGGGCGCTGGTCGCGCACTGCCGGGACACCGCGGCGGCCGTGGCGGCCGCGATCGGCGAGCATCCCGCGCTGCGCCTGTGGGGGGCGCCGACGCTGTCCACCGTGCTCTTCCGGCCGGTCGCCGCCGACCACCTCGACGCGGGCGCGGGTGACGAGCTCGTCGCCGGGGTCCGCAGGGCGCTGCTCGAAGCGGGCACCGCGGTCATCGGCCGGGCGACATTGCCACCGCGCGCGGGCGGCCCGGAACGGTTGTGGCTCAAGCTGACCCTGCTGCACCCGAGCGCGACGCCCGCGGACTACGCGCCGCTGCTCGACGTGGTCGCGGCCGCGGTGCCGGTCCGGGAGGCCGGGGTCCGCGCGGGACAGAGTACGGTCGGTTCGTGACGCCGTTGGACCTAGCCGGTATCGGGATCGGGCCGTTCAACCTGTCGCTCGCCGCACTCGCGCGTCCCGTGCCGGGGCTGCGGGCCGCGTTCTTCGACCGGCGCCCCGAGTTCCGCTGGCATCCCGGCCTGCTGCTGCCCGGCACCACGCTGCAGGTGCCGTTCCTCGCGGACCTCGTCTCGCTCGCCGATCCGACGAACCCGTTGTCGTTCCTCAACTACCTGCGCGAGCACGGGCGGTTGTTCCCGTTCTACTTCGCCGAACGGTTCCACATCCCGCGCGCCGAGTACGACGACTACGCGCGCTGGGCCAGCAAGCGGTTGCCGAGCTGCGAGTTCGGTGCCGAGGTCCGTTCGGTCGCCTGGTCGGGGGACGCCTTCGAGCTGCGCTTCGCCGACCGCGACCCGGTGCTCGCCCGCTCGGTGGTGCTCGGCGTCGGCACGGTGCCGCACCTGCCGGAACCACTGCGGGAACTGGCGTCCGGCCCGGACGCGCCCGTCGTGCACTCGGCGTCCTACCTCGGTGCGCGCGATCGGCTGCTCACGACGCGCCGGGTGCTCGTGGTGGGGTCGGGGCAGTCCGGCGCCGAGGTGTTCCTCGACCAGCTCCAGCACCGCTCCACAGTGGACGGACTGGGCTGGCTGGCGAGGACGCGGGCGTTCGCCCCGATGGAGTACTCCAAGCTCGGTCTCGAACAGTTCACCCCGGACTACACGACGTACTTCCACGGCCTCGGCGAACAGACCCGCGAACGGCTCCTGCCGGTGCAATGGCAGTTGTACAAGGGTGTCGACGCCGAGACGCTCTCGCAGATCCACGGCGCGCTGTACGAACGGGGGATCGGCGGGGCCTGGCCACCGGTGACGCTCACGCCCGGCGTCGAGGTCGTTTCGGCGCGCCGGACGGCCGGCGGGGTCGAACTGGAGGTGCGGCACGTCCAGCAGGGCACCGAAACCGCGCTCGAAGTGGACGCCGTCGTCGCCGCGACCGGGTACCGGGACACGCCGCTCGACGAGCTGCTCGCCCCGCTCGGCGTCGACCCGGCCGTGCCGCTCGAGGTGGACCGCGGCTACCGGCTGCGCCTGCCGGAGAAGATCCCCGGCGCGGTGTACGTGCAGAACGCCGAGCGGCACACGCACGGGGTCGGGACACCGGATCTCGGTCTCGGCGCGTGGCGCGCGGCGTCGATCGTCAACGCGGTCACCGGCCGCACCGCCTATCCCCTTCCCGACCGGACCGCGTTCACCACGTTCGGCCTACCCACGGAGGACCAGTGACCAGCAACCTGACCGGCACCGCGGAAGACGCGATCGGATCGGCCGAAGCGTGGCGCGCGGCCGGATCGCTGGTGGTGCACAAGATGCTGGGGGAGCTGTCCTACGAACGCCTCCTGGAGCCCGAGGCCGCGGGCGAACCCGGAGGCGACGGGCACCGGCCGTGGCGGCTGACGCTGCCGGGCGACGTGCGGTACGAGTTCCGCGCCCGCCGCGGCGCGTTCGATTCGTGGTGCGTCGCCGCGGGCAGCGCGACCAGGGCGGCCGGTGACAATGCGCCCGAGTCCGCCGAAGACCCGCGCGCGCTCCTCGTGGACGCGCGGGCGGTGCTCGGGCTCGGCGGGCTCCGCCTCGCCGACGTGCTCGCGGAGCTGACCGCCACCGTGACCAACGAGGCCACCAGGATCGCCGCCGCGCCGACCGCGGCCCGGCTGTCCACTATGGACTACAACCTGGCCGACGGGTACCTCACCGGGCATCCGAGGCTGGTGCTGAACAAGGGCAGGATCGGGTTCTCCGCCGCCGACCGGGAGCGGTACTCGCCGGAGGCCGGTGCCGACGTGGTGCTGCGGTGGTTCGCGGTGCACCGCGACCACGCCCAGTTCCGCTGCGTCGACGGGCTCAGCGCGGAGGAATTACTGGCCGACGAGCTCGACGACGAGCAGCGCGCCGAGTTCACCGAGGTGATCTCCGACGCGGGCGCCGACCCGGCCGAGTACCTCCTGGTCCCGGTGCACCCGTGGCAGGCCGACGAAATCGTGGGCACGCTGTACGCGGGGGAGCTCGCCACCGGTGCGCTGATCGACCTCGGGCCCGGCTGGGACCACTACCGTCCACATCAGACGGTCCGGACGCTGGCGAACGTCGGCAGGCCGCAGCGCCGCGACGTGAAGACGGCCGTCTCGGTGCGCAACACGCTCGTCTACCGCGGCCTCAACTCGGCCGCGACGCTGGCCGGGCCCGCGATCACCGCGTGGCTCAAGGCCATCGACGCGGCCGATCCGGTGCTGTCCAAGGAATACCGGTTCGAACTGCTCGGCGAGGTGGCGAGCGTGTCGGTCCGGCACCCGGTGTTCGGCGCGCTCGAAGAGCTGCCGTACCGGTTCCACGAAACGCTGGGCGCGTTGTGGCGCGAGCCGCTGCTGGCCCGCATCGCCGACGGGGAGCAGGCGCTGTCCTTCGCCGCGCTGCCCTACCGCGGCCCCGATGGCGAGTCGGTGCTGGCCGAGCTGATCGGCCGCTCGGGGCTCGGCGCGGAGGACTGGTGCGGGCGGGTGGTCGACCTGCTGCTCACGCCGTTGCTGCGCTGGCTGCTGCGCTACGGCGTCGGGTTCTGCCCGCACGGCCAGAACCTGGTGCTGGTCGTCGACTCGTCGGGGGTGCCGCTGCGGGTGGCGATCAAGGACTTCGCGCAGGGCGTCGACCTCCTCGACGAGGACCTCGACTGCTACTGGTCGATGGCGCCGGAAGCCTCCGCCGAGATGCTGCGCTGGCCCGCTCACCTGCTGGCGCAGTCGCTGTTCAGCTCGGTGTTCTCCGGGCAGCTGCGGTTCTGGGCGGAGATCCTGCTCGACGACCTCGGCCTGCCGCGCGGCCGGTTCTGGGCGCTCGTGCGCGAGGTGGTGACGCGGTTCCGCGACGAGAACCAGGACCTGTCCGCGCGGTTCGACGCGTGCCGCCTGTTCGCGCCCGAGGTCGAGCGGGTGACCCTGAACCGCGAACACCTGGCAGGCAAGGGGTTCGACAAGGTGGAGCGGGACGACGAGTTCGACGTCCGCTGGGGCACCGTGCCGAACCCGCTGCACGCGCCGGACCCCGGCGGCGCGTGGTGACCTCCCGCCACCCGCTGGGGCCCCGCGCGCTCGCCGAACGCCGCCCGTTCAGCCCGCCGGAAGGTCGCCTGCTGCTGCTCGTGCCGGACCCGCACGCGCGGTTCGCCGCCGTCGAGCTGGACGCGGGCTTCGTCGCCGACGAGGTGCGCGAGCACGGTTACGGGCTCTGCACCTACGTCTTCTGCTGGAGCCCCGAGCGCACCGCGTTGTCCACAGTGGACGAATCGCTGCGGCGCTATGTCGACCGGTACGGCGATCTGCGGCTCCGGCCGGATTTCGCGTCGCTGACCGAGCTGCCGAACGGGACGGCCGCGGTGGTGTGCGACGCCGAATGGCCGAGCGGGGAGCCGGTCGCCGTCGCGCCGAGGCAGGTGCTGTCCGCGCAGCTGCGGGCGCTCGAAGAGGTCGGCCTCGTGCCCTCGGTCGGCATCGAGCACGAGGTCGTGTTCACCGGCGCCGACGGCGCGCCGATGACCGGGTACGGCGTCGACTACGCGCTCGGTGGCACCGAAAAGCTCGCGCCCCTGGTTCGCGAGCTTCGCGCCGACGTGGACGGCGCCGGTCTCGGCCTGGAGTCCGCGCGCGCCGAATGCCATCCCGGCCAGTACGAGCTGGTGCTGCGGCACCGCGACGCGCTGGCCGCGTGCGACGACGCGATGCTGCTGCAACACCTCGTGCGCACGGCCGCCGCGCGCCACGGCGTCGAAGCGCGGTACCTCGCGGCACCGGAGCCGGGGCAGGGCAGCTCGTGCCACGTGCACCTCTCACTGTCCACAGCGGACGGCCCGGCCGGGATGACGGGTGCGCTGGGGCACTTCCTCGGCGGCGTGCTGCGCGACGCCTCCGTGCTGACCCCGATCTGGGCGCCGACCTGGAACTCCTACGTGCGGCTGCGGACCGCGCCGTTCTCGCCGAGCGAGCTGCGCTGGGGCACCGACGACCGGACCGCCGCGGTCCGGCTGGCCGGACGTGGCGACTCGGCGCGGCTGGAGTTCCGGTTCGCCGGCGCCGACGCGCAGCCGCACCTCGTCGTGGCCGCGCTGCTGGCAGCGGGCCGCGCCGGGATCGAAGACGGCCTGGCGGTGCCGCGCGAAGGCACGCCGGTCGGCGCTTTGGCCAGCACGCCATGGGACGCGTTGCGCGCGTTCACCGGCAGCGCGCGGCCCGCCGAACTGCTGGGCGCCGAGCTGGCACATCAGCAGGCGGCGCTGCTCTCCGAGGAACTGGACGCCGGCCTCGGCGCCGTCACGGACTGGCAGCGTCGACGGGCTCGGCTTCGGGCTTGACCGGCGCCGGCCCCTCGGCGCGCTTGGCACGCAGGCGCGGGATCGCGTAGGCGATCAGCAGCGGGACGCCGACGAGCACGTACGACGCGGTGAGGACCTGGTCCTTGATCGACCACAGCTGCGTCACCACCGGGAATTCGGTGTCCGGCAGCGCGTGGAACGGCGCGAGGTAGAACACCGCGACGGTGGCCAGCCCCGCGACGAGCCAGCCGGCGAAGCTCGGCGACCTCGTCGACCACCGCCTGCCGAGGTACCCGGCCATCACCAGCACGGTCGGCACCACCCAGACGAAGTAGTGCGACCACGACGTCGGCGACACCAGCAGGCCGAGACCCGCGTTCGCCATCAGCGCCAGCACCGGCTCCGAGTTCCGCATCGCCAGTGCCACCAGTACGAGCAGGGCCGCCGCGAGGAGCAGCCACAGCGCCTTCGCCACGCCTTCGGGCATCCCCGTGCGGACGAGCACCGCTTCGATCGTCTGGTTCGTCTTGAACGCGGTGCCGCTGACCCCGGCGGCGGCCGAGCCGCCCTGAAACCAGTACCGGATCGACGCCGTCCAGTCCACGCCGAACCCGACCGCGCTGGCCACCAGCCAGGTGACGCCCGCGGTGACCGCGGCCTTGTAGTCCTTGCGGACGAGGAAGTAGAGCAGGAACGCGGCGGGGGTCAGCTTGATCGCGGCGCACAGGCCGATGCCGAAGCCCCGCGGCCACACCGTGCGGCCCGCGAGGCAGTCGATCGCGATCACGGCCATCATGATGAGGCTGACCTGGCCGAACTCGAAGGTGTCGTTGACCGGCTCGAAGAACAGCGCGATGGGCAGCGCGACCGCGGTGACCATGATCCCGCCGCGCCGGTCGAGCTTGGCCCACACCCGCCTGGCGACCAGGTACAGCGTGATGCCGAGGCACCCGATGTTGATCGTGTAGAGCGTCGCGATCGCGGCCGTCCACGGCAGGATCGCGAGCGGCCCGAGGATCAGGATGGAGAACGGCGGGTACACGAACGGCAGGCTCGCGCCGTTGGCGACCGGGGGCAACTGGCCGTACATGTCCTGGTCGTGCCACCACGCCTGGACGCCGTAGCGGTACACCTCGAGGTCGAGATGCGCGTTGGGGAGGTCGTCGAGGAGCAGCCGGACGGAGAAGTAGAGACCGACCGCCGCCAGCGCGAGCACGCCCCAGAAGTATTTTCGCATCGGGGTCGAGAATAGAACGTGTGCCGAGCGTGTTCGCAGTTGACCTGGGGATCGCGGTTTTCTGGTGCGCTCGCGGCCACCCTGCTGGACAGCCGCCCCGGCGACGTGGTGCTGGACCTCGGCCGCGGCCCCGGTGCGGACCTGGCCGCCTTCGCCGGGGCGGCGGGTGCGGACGGTCACGTCATCGGGATCGACCACGACCCGGCGCCGCTGGGGAAGGCCCGCGCCGCCGCGCACCGAACTGCGGAAGGCGGCATCCACGCGCTCGGCCTCCCGGACTCCTCCGCCGACAGGGCGTACACCGACCGGGTCCGCAGCACGTCGGCGATCCGGCGGCGGTCGTAGGGGAGCTGCGGCCCGGCAGGCTCTTCACCGTCCAAAGTGGAGGGCTGATGACGGTGCGGGGCGCCGGGATCGCGGCGATCACGGTCCTCTCAGCCCTGAAGGATCCGCCCGCTCATCGCGCGTATCCCGTCGACGATCTCCGCGGGCGCGGTGTCGGGCCTGCCCGCGTCGTACGGCGGTTCCGGCGCGTACTCGGCGCCGAGCTGGATCCGTTGTGCCACCTCGTCACCCGCGATCTTCCCGGCCAGCGTCAGCGCCATGTCGATGCCTGCCGACACCCCGGCCCCGGTGACGTACTTGCCATCGGTGACCACGCGCTCGCTCACCGGGACCGCACCGAACGAAGGCAGCAGGTCCAGCGCGAGCCAGTGCGAAGTCGCCCGCCGCCCGGAAAGCAGCCCCGCGGCACCGAGGATGAGGGACCCGGTGCAGACCGACGTCGTCCAGGTGCTCGTCGCGTCCACCGCGCGCAGCCAGTCCCGTACCGGACCGTCGGCACTCGGTCCGCTGGTGTCGGGGCCGCCGGGCACCAGCACGATGTCCGGCGCCGCGATCTCGTCGATCGAGGCGTCGGCGACGATCGTGAGGCTGCCCGCGTCGTTGCGGACCGGTCCGGTGCGTTCCGCGGTGAACACCACCTCCGCACCGGGCAGCCGGCAGAGGATCTCGTAGGGGCCGACCGCGTCCAGCGCGGTGAACCGGTCGTAGAGCAGGATGGCAACGCGCATCAGGATTCTCCTCAGTGACGTGCCGGTCGCGGTCCGGGACGGAACCGCCGCCGGTATTCGGCGGGGCTCACTTCGAGCACCCGCAGGAACGCCCGCCGCATCGCTTCGGGCGTGCCGTACCCGCAGTCGCGGGCCACTTCTTCGACGCCGCGGCCGGTGTCTTCGAGCAGCCGCCGTGCCGCCTCGACGCGCACCCGGTCGACGTACTGGCCGGGGTTCACCCCGACCTCGGCGGCGAACACGCGCGCGAACTGCCGCGGCGACAGGCTCGCCTTCCTGGCGAGCGCCTCCACCGAAAGATCGGCGTCCGGGTGCTCGGCGATCCACCGCTGGACCTCCCGCACCGGTTCGCGCTCGGCCACCTGCGCGGAGAGCTGGGTGCTGAACTGCGCCTGGTTTCCCGGCCGCCGCAGGAACATCACGAGGTAGCGCGCGATCGTCAGCGCGATTTCCCTGCCGAGATCCGCTTCGACGATCGCCAGCGCCAGGTCGATGCCCGCGGTGACCCCGGCCGAGGTCGCCAGCGGGCCGTCCTCGACGTAGATCGGCTCGTTCGACACCAGCACGTCGGGATACCGCTCCGCCAGCGCGTCGCAGTAGGCCCAGTGCGTCGTCGCGCGGCGGCCGTCGAGCAGACCCGCTTCCGCCAGCAGGAAAGCGCCCGTGCACACCGAAACCACGCGTGGCACGCCCGCGCCGTTGCGGCGCAGCCAGCCGGTCAGCTCCGGAGGAGGCGACCAGGTGCCCTCACCGCCCGGCACCACCACGAGGTCGGGGACGGCGGTCTCGGCGAGATCGGCGTCCGGGGTGATCCGCAGCCCGCTCGAAGTGCGTACGGCCGCGCCGCCGACGCTCGCGGTGGTGATCGCGTACGCGGTCTCTTCGCCGTGCGCGCGAAGCCAGCCGTTGGCGCTGGTGAACACCTCCAGCGGGCCCGTCACGTCAAGGCTCTGCACCTTGTCGAAGAGGAGGAAGAGCACCGCCGAGGTCCGCATGTGCTCCATGCTGGCCGGGCGTCAGCATGACGGCAACGTCGAAGAACCCACCTTTTCTGCCATCACGCATCGTGACGACGGGCCGATCGGAACCGCTGCTGGTAGGCGCGGGGCGGGACGCCGAGCCGCGACACGAACGCTCTGCGCAGAGATTCCGGGCTGCCGTAGCCCGCGCCCCGCGCCGCCTCGGTGACCGAATGCCCGCGTTCGAGCGCGGCCTGCGCGTGCGCGAACCGCACGGATTCCACGTACTTCGCCGGCGTCGTGCCGAGTTCGTCGGCGAACAGCCGGGTGAGGTGCCGTGTGCTCACCGATGCCTGCGCGGCGAGCTTCGGGATCGAATGCTCGGCAGCCGGATCGGCGGTCACCGCGTCGAAAACCGCGCGCAGCACGGGTTTTCTCGGCCGCAGGCGGGGAAGCGGCGGCGAGAACTGGGATTGCCCGCCTGGCCGTTGCAGGAACACCACGAGCGACTGGGCCACCTGGCGGGCGAGCTCGTCGCCGTGGTCGTCTTCGAGCAGCGCGAGCGCGAGGTCGATGCCCGCGCTGACCCCTGCCGAGGTGAAGACCGCGCCGTCCTGGACGAAGATCGCGTCCGGCTGCACCGTGACGGCCGGGTACCGGTCACGGAACCGCTTGGTGTGGCGCCAGTGCGTGGTCGCGCGCCGCCCGTCGAGCACCCGCGCGTCGGCGAGCACGAACGCGCCGGTGCAGATCGAGCACACGCGACCCGACGCGGCGGCCAGCCCGGCGACGGCGTCGCGCAGCCCGGTGTCGACCGGATGCTCGGGGAGCACGTCGCCACCCGCCACGAGCACGGTGTCGAAGCGCAGTCCCGGGTCCGCCGCGTCGGCGTCGACGGGGATCCGCATCCCGGTGGACGAGCGCACTTCCCGCGCCCCCACCGAGCACAGCGCGAGGTCGTAGGAGGCGCCCATCCGGTTCGCCTCGGCGAACACCTCGCTCGGCCCCGCCACGTCGAGCAGCTTCACGCCGTCGAAGACCACCAAACCCACCTGGTGCTGCACGGGCGCCCTCCGGTGTCCGAATCCGTGCGGTCTCCGTCCGGGTGAGCGGAGCGCGGGCACCCCGGCGGCGGCCACCCTTGTTCACGGACGGTAGTACACGCGAAGGAGCCCGCCATGACCGAAACGATCGCCGGGATCGAAATCCCCGGCACCGCACTGGTGAAGGAAGCAACGGAACTGGTGCGCGACGCCGCCCCGCCACTGCTCTTCGACCATTCGAGGCGGGTGTTCCTGTTCGGCTCGCTCAAGGGGCGCCGCCGCGGGCTGGAGCCGGACCCCGAACTGCTCTACGTCGGCGCGCTGTTCCACGACCTCGGCCTCACCGAGCGGTACCGCCGCACCGACCAGCGCTTCGAGGTCGACGGCGCCGACCTCGCCCGCGACTTCCTGCTGGCGCACGGCAGGACCGAGGCCGAGGCGCGCCGGGTCTGGCTCGGCATCGCGCTGCACACCACGCCAGGCGTGCCGGAGCACCTGGAACCGGAGGTGGCGCTCGTCATGGCCGGGGTGGAGACCGACGTGCTCGGCCACGACCTGGCGGAGATCGCTGACGACGACCTGGCGGCCGTCACCGAGGCGCATCCGCGGCCCGCGTTCAAGGAGGGCATCCTGCGCGCCTTCTTCGACGGCATGAAGGACCGGCCGGGCACCACGTTCGGCACGATGAACGACGACGTGCTCGCGCACTTCCAGCCGGATTTCGCGCGCGAGGACTTCGTCGGCATCATCCGCGGCTCGGCGTGGCCCGAATAGCCAGCAGCCCCCGTTCGCGCAGGTGGTCGAAGACGAGCCGGTTGATGGGGGACACGCGGTCGCGATCGTCGTAGGTGAGCCAGGCCAGCTCCGCGATCTCGCCGCTCGCGACGAGCGCGCCGGAGAACTCGGCGGTGTAGCAGGTCATCCGGACGAGCACCCCGGCCGCCTTGCCGTGCGCCTGCGCCTCGAACACCCCGAACCGCACGGCACTCGCGGCCTCGATGGCGACAGCCAGCTCTTCGCCGACCTCCCTGACCAGGGTCTCGACATCGGCCTCACCCGGCTCCCGCTTGCCGCCTGGCAGGTAGAACACGTCCTTGCCGTGCGAGCGGGCACCGAGGACCCGCCCGTCCTCCACCCGGAGCCAGGCGATCTTGTCGATAGGAGCCACGGGCCGGGACGCTACCGGATTCCCTTGTGCGAGCGGGCGCATCCTATCGAGCTGGGAGTCGCACGACTGGGGCCGACGGAGCGCCGCTTACCCGCTGACGGTGTCCACCCGCTCCTCCGCGCCTCGGCCGCGAGACCGCCTGCCCGCACCGTTTCCGCAGGTCGGCGGCAACAGGCGACCTGCCTGCGACGGGCGCCGGATGACCAGCTAAGCTCTCCGCATCGAACTTCACACGAGGTTCGAAGGCCCGGGCTGTGGCGCAGTTTGGTAGCGCACTTGACTGGGGGTCAAGGGGTCGCAGGTTCAAATCCTGTCAGCCCGACCGGGCAAGAAACCCCGCTGAGATGGACGTTGGTCCAGGTCAGCGGGGTTTCTGTTGTGTACAGCCAATCCTAGAAGTGGATCTAGGTTAGCCATCCGTGGGGACACTCCGGGGACAGGCTGTTGGTACTGCGCGCCTGCGGCATAAGAGCGTTCGATCAACACCCTCCTTCCCATGCCGCAGGTCCCCCCGTGTTCGGTTACTTGCTCTTCCGGCGCTTGTCGGGCGACTGGTTAGTCGGCTTCAGGGAAACCTTCTCGTCGGACGCTTTGGCTCGCACCGCGGCCTGGGAGCGTTCCAGCTCGTAAGCCATCAAGCCTGTCGGCGTGTTCTGGCCCGCCAACCGCTTGAGGTTCGATACGTCCTTGTCACTCCAGGCCTTACCCGACTTTTTCGGCGTCTTCGCCATGTGTCACCTGCTAATGCGAGCGCGAGCACCTTGGCAGAAGGCGGCCATTGCCGCTGCCTCCTACCAGCTAGTACGGTCACAAGGCATTCCCCAATGCATCGGACCCCGGCCTGGGCGCTGACCCCGGTCGGGGTCTTTTCCTGCTTGCGTTCCGTGAAGTGTATCGCAGTTCCGACCAAGCGCTACTACATGTTCGGGTGTCTTGACAGCATCACCACTATATGTGCTGCCAAGTGGCAGCGGAGCGTAGTGGTGTCACATCTGTGGGAAACGGTGTGTGCCCGAGGCTGGCCGTTAGACGGCCCGTAGTCTCGGCCGCTTCGGTGCAGATAGGTGCTTGGTCAGAAGCTCGCCAGCGTCCGTGATCGACTGCCGGTCGGGGTGGAGATATCGCTGTGTGGTCGAGAGCGAGCCGTGTCCGGCGATCTTGCGCAGTACGTGCACGGGCACGCCGGCGTCGGCCATCCACGTGAGCCCGGTGTGGCGGAGGTCGTGGCGCCGGAGGTGCTTGAACCCAAGTTTCGTGACCACCTCGTCCCAATGGGTCGCGTCCCGCAGAATGGCGGTGGTGATCCGACCGCCACGCGGGCCTATGAACAGACGGGCCATCGGATCCGGTCCGACCGCGTCCAGGCGGCTCGCCACCAGAGGGCGGATCTCCTCGATCAAGGGAACGTCGCGGACCCGGCGGCCCTTCGTGCCCTTGTCGACCAGGCCGCCGGGCGCGGTGGTCGTCTGTCGCCGAACCGTCGACAACCACTTCTCGCGGTCGATGTCGCAGACTCAGACGCCGGAGACTTCACCGATCCGGGCAGTTGTAGACGCCATGAACTTGACGATGTTGCCCCAGTCAGGGAATTCGTTCGCCGACCGCGCAACCAGCGCGTCCGCGAGCTGCACGAGCGTGGGCCAGCCCGGAAGCGCCAACGACCGCGGGTCGTCCAGTTCGTCCTCGGCCAGCTCGAATTCACGCTGCCATCCGGTGATGCGGGCAGGGTTGCGGCTGATCAGTTCGTCGCGGTGTGCCTGCTCCATGACGCGCACAAGCATCGCGAGGCTGTTCTTGATCGTCGACTTGCTGTACCCGTAGGCGATCCAGCCGGTCGCGGCGCGGTCGACGACGCCGTAGGTGATCATCCGGACGGGCAGGTGGCCGAGTGTTGGCTTCACGCGCTTTCGCCAGCCCGCGAGGTAGGGGTCCGTCGTTTTCGCTGCCAGGCCACGGATCGCGCCGGATAGATTGAGGTCGCCGTACTCGGCGAGCGGCATTTTCGCCGCTGTGGGGTCGACGCCGCTTTTCGCGGCGCGTTCCATGCTCTCGATCCACGCCTTAGCTTCGTCGTCCGTCACGTGAGACCGCGAGATTGACGGGTAGTCGGCAGAACCCGGGTCGCTCCACCGCACACGAGCACGATACGGCTTGGGGCGCCCTTCTCGGTACTCAATGTCGGTCGCAAGCGATACGCCCATGGGGGCGACGTGTACCTCTTTTCGGCTGAGTCATGTTGCTTCTTCTAGATCGGCGGCATGCATTCTGGGGACAAGACGAGTAGGGAGTTTCGCTGAGAATCACGGCAATCTTCCTGAGTGGCGACCATTGACTACCTTGACCTCGGCGGAATCACGGTAACTCAGGATTCTTGGCAGAACAAGCGACAGTGCAATTCTCTAAAGTCGCAATTTTTGCAAGTTTCGCAAGTGTGTCAGCAATTTCATTAATTGTCTGGATTGAGGTGCCGGAAGATTTCGGACAACGTGTCATTCGGCTTCTTATGTCGCCCTGTTTCGTTCAATCCACTCGTATTCTACTTCGTTGGGAGTGCGGTAGTCAATACTAGAATGGAGCCAGATCTGGTTGTATAGCAGTTCGATGTAGCTGATGATGTCTTTACGTGCGTGTTCGCGCATTGGGTACTCGGTGCGATTGACTCGCTCGTTCTTCAGGGGTGCCATTGAACGATTCCGCCCAGGTATTGTCGTAGCACACTCCGGTGCGGCCGACAGATCGCCGTGCGCCCAGTTCTTCGGCGACGGTGGCGAATTCCACGGAGAGGTACCGTGTCCCACGGTCACTGTAAAAAAATGGTCACACCACGACGGAATGGATGATTTCGGGCAGCCATGCGCAGCGCGACGGTCACCAATTCCGTGCGCATATGCTCAGCGAGGGCGTAGCCGACAAATTTCTTTGAGAGGCAGTCGAGTACGGTCGCCAAATACGACCATCCCTCCCGGGTGTGAATAGGTGATATCACCGACCAACCTGGTCGCTGGCTCAGTCGCGGTGAAGTCGCGGTTGAGCAGGTCCGGAAGGTCCGCGGCGTCTCCGGTGATCGTTGTCACTGGCCGCCACGGCCGCGGCTGGCGCGGGACAAGGCCCAGGTCACGCATGATCCCGCGAACAGTCTCCGGGTCCACTCTTGTGCCACGTCGCACCATCCACGCGTGCACACGCCGATACCCATAGGTTCCATTGGAGTGCTCGAAGGCGAAGCGCACCTCCGCCTCCAGGATTTCCCGACGCCGCGCCGTTGTCGATGGCTCACGGTTCTTCTGGTCATAGTAGCCGGATCGAGACACGTTCAACCATTCACACCTATCGACGACACCGTAGTTGCCTTCCTCATCGGCGATGAGTTCATATCGTGCGATTATTGATATTTCGCCGCGAAGAAAGCAGTCGCTTTTCCCGGAAACTCCATCTGCTCTCGGAGCTTGCGATTCTCCTTCTCCAGCTCTTGGAGTCGCTTCCGCTCGTCGGATGTCAGGTCTGCTGGTTCCACCCGAACCGCGCGGTACGCCTTCACCCAGTTCCGAACACTCTGCGGGGTAACCCCGCAATCATGCGCAACGTCGACCACCGGCCGCGACTTCTCCACCACTTCGCGAGCAGCAGCCTCCCGGAACTCCGGGGTGAAACCACGCGACTTGTTCTGCGTCACCACAACTCCGCTCAGTCACCCAAATTTTACTTTGGGTCGCTGTCTGGAATCTTTCGGGTCCCTCAATGAAACCCCAACACCATCTGATGATCGCAGCTGTTGCCGCTACGGCGTTGACGATGACAACGACAACACTGGCCTCCGCGACTGACGCCCAAGCTGAACCCGTTCAGGACATGGCTACCGCGCACTCCACCCAGTCCAGCATGGCGAACGAGAAGGGGTGGTCTGTCCGCATCAAAGGCGGCGCGCGCTACACACCCGGCCTCTTCGAAAGCAACATCCTCGCTGACGTCGAGTACACCTGCCCTCAAGGGGGACTGACAGGGGTCGGAGCGTCGATCGCGGCGACCTTCGAACAGAAAACCCGGAGCGGCAAGACGGTGATCGCGACGACCCCGGTCGGGTACCACGTGGACAACTGCGCTGGTTCCACACCCCGTACGAGGCTGGTAGTCATGCAACTCCGCGACCCGACCGCCAACTGGGACCGCGATGTCCACGTGTTCGAAGTGACAGCGAAAATCGGCCAAGGCAACATAGTGCGCAACGGCAAGCCGATCAAAGCCACCTACAGCCAAGACCGCTACTGCATGGCCGCCAGCGCCGAACTATGCTGAACCAGGAGATGCAGCGCAAGCCCAAAACGTCAGTGACAACTTCTTGGGTCGCCAAGGTTCGCTCGCTGCGAGGCACCACCAACACCCTGGTGGGTGAGGCAAGGGCCAGCTTAGCTCGGTAGGCACCTTCCACTTCGGCGTCTCATGAGCACCGTGGTCGTGCCCCGCTTCGCCGAAACGGACAAGCGGGCGCTCGACTTCCACCGTCCGGCCAAACCCGAGGAACCGCCCTGGATCGCGTGTTCCCGGTGTCCGGCTCGGTCGGCGCTGCTCTGGCGGGCACCGGAAGCGCCGGCGAGGACTTCACCGGAGAACAGTGGTGCGGTGGTGGCAGGGCATCTCGGCCCATACGGTTTTGTGCCGCCGCCGGGTGTGGACACCCCAGCTGGTGCTGATCGCCGCGATCAGCACCATTCCCCGGCCGTGCACTGCCTCGGGGACTCGTTCCGGTCGCCGATGCGGCCGAAGCCGAGGACGGGAATCGTCGACTTCGATCCGCAGGCGCGTCCGGTCGGCCGGTAGGCACAGCCGGACCGCGGTGACGCCCGCCGCGTGCTGGTGGGCGTTGGTGACCATTTCGGTGATCAGCAGTTCGGCATCGGCTGCGCACTCGCGAGCGACGCCGTCGAGCCGGGCCCGGAGCCAGGACCGTATTTGAGCCAACGGCGGCATGCTGTTCGCGTGGCCCGCGGCGAGGTCGAAGTCGAACCGGGTTTCGCAGGTAGCCATCTCTCTCCCCTCAGCGGGCTTTCCCCGCCGGAGTCGAGAGCGTGGGAGCCTGACCGGAGTACCCCGTGCGGTCCGCGTTCACACTCGAACACGCTCGATCACGTTGACCGGACTCGATTTTCGGGGACCGGGACTGGTGGCGGAGACGTGGTGCCGTGAGAAGGGTGCAGTGGTGCGTGGCAGGTGAATCGGTGGGACGATCGAGCTCTTCCAGAGTGAGGGGGAGCCACCATGTTGGTTCCGACATCCGCTGTGCCGTTGCCGGACCACTCCGGCCGATGGGCTGTCCTGGCGCCCTCCGGTGAGGTGGACCTCGCCCTCGCCCCCGTGCTGCGGGAGGCCATCGACGCACTGGTCGCCGAGGACCGGGTGTGGATCGTGCTGGACATGACGCTGGTGAGTTTCCTGGATTCGGCCGGGCTGGGGGTCGTGGTCTACGGGATGCGCCGGGTGGAGCGGCGGCGGGGGAGCCTGCGGCTGGCGGGTGCGGGCGCTCAGGTTCGGCGCCTGCTTGAGCTGACCGGCCTGGACGGTGCGTTCGAGGCGTTTCCCGACGTCGAAGCGGCGCGCGGGCGGGGGATTGGCTGACCTTTGGACATCGGAGACGAGGTGCGCGGAATGTCGCGAGTGGACAGTGCATCGGGAGCGGATGTGCCCGGATCCGCTGTCACCGGTCCGGCTCTGGTGTCCGCGTTGTTCGCGGCCGCGGGCGCCGGGGTGTACGCGGTGGACGGCGAAGGCGTGGTGATCGCGTGCAACCCGTGGGCCGAGCGGGTCCTTGGCTACGCGCCGGGCGCGCTGATCGGGGTGGACGCGCATCGGGTCCTCGATCCCCGTGCCGGCGACGGCAGGGGCCTGCCGCCGCAGCGGTCCGTTCTCGAGGACGTGGCGCTGGGCAAGCGGGCCAGTGGTGACCGCGCGATCCTGGTGCGCGCGGATGGCAGTGCGTTGCAGGTGTGGTGGACCGCGGCCCCGCTGCCGCCGGAAGCGGGCCACGGGCAGGGTGTCGTGGTCGTTTTCCACGACGCCTCGGCCCGCCGCGAGCGCGACGACCGGCGCGCGGACCGCTACGCGCACAGCGAGACGATGCGGGAGCAGGCCGAGTACGACCTCGCGCAGATCACCTGGCTCAGCGAGGTGACGCTGGCGATGGTCACCACCCTCGACGCCGATGAGGCCCTGCGGCGCCTGGTGCGGCTGCTGGTGCCCCGGCTGGCCGACACCGCCGTCATCCACGACGTCAACGGCCGCGCGCTTCGCCGGGTCGCCTGGGCCCACCACGTCCCGGACGTGCTGCCCCCGGATCCCGCCGCGCGAGGCGGTTCCCTGCCGGACCACCCCGCGCACGCCGCCGCGCTGGCCCGCGTGCTGCGGGGCGCCGGGGTCCAGACCGTCGCCGTCCCTCCGGCGGCGGGGGCGGATCTGCTGAGCGTGGTGGAAGCGGTGGAGACCCTTGTCATCCCGTTGCGGCTGCGCGCGACCACGTTCGGCGCGTTGACGCTGGCCCGTGCGGCGGCCAGCCCGCCGTTCAACGAAGCACTGCGCGCGGTGGCCGAGGAAGTGGCCCGCCGCGCCGCGCTGGGCCTGGACAACACGCGCCTGCACGCCGACCAGGCCGATATCGCCGCCACCCTGCAACGCGCCCTGCTCACCGAGCTGCCCACCGTGCCCGGGCTGGCGCTGGCCGCGCACTACCAGCCCGCCCAGAGCGCCGCGGAAGTCGGCGGCGACTGGTACGACGCCTTCCCCCTCGACAACGGCGACATCGCCGTCGTGATCGGCGACGTCACCGGGCACGACATCCAGGCCGCGTCCCGCATGAGCGAGCTACGGAACATGCTGCGCGCGCTGGCCGTGGACCGTGCGGAGGAGAGCCCGGGGCAGATCCTGCGGCGGCTGGACACCGCGCAGGCCCGGCTCACCCTCGCCGACTCCGCCACGGCCGTCCTCGCCCGCCTGCACCCCGGCCCGGACGGCTCGTGGGAGCTGTCCTGGTCCGTCGCGGGCCACCCGCCACCCCTGCTGATCACCGCCGAGGGAACCGCCACCTACCTCACCGGCCCGCACGCGATGCTCCTCGGGGTCCGCCCCACCCAGCCGCGTCCCACCGAGCATAGAACGCTGCCTCCCGGTGCCACGCTCATCCTCTACAGCGACGGCCTGATCGAATCCCGCACCCAGGACATCGACACCGGCCTGACCCGCCTGCGCCAGCACGCCTGCGCCCACCACGGCCTGCCCCTGTCCGAACTTTGCGCGAAGCTGGCCCGCGACCTCGGCGACACCCGCGACGACCTCACCCTCATCGCCACGCGAACCCCGCCCGGCTCCCGCTAGACCCGAACGCCACGTCAATACGACGAGGCAGTAGCGAGCCGTAGCCGACGGCCAGCGCCCGCGCTGACGGACTTGGGGCGGCGCCGCAGGAGGCCGAAGACCGGCCGGGAGCCCTCGCGGGGCTGATTCCTTGACACCGCAACGATTTTTTGGCCTTCCGAGCCCTCGGTGATAGTGGGCGCCATGGACTATGACGTTGTGGTGGCTGGGGGCGGCCCGGTCGGACTGATGCTGGCCTGCGAGCTCCGGCTCGGAGGCGCGCGGGTGGCCGTTCTTGGGCGAGCGGAACGGCGGGGAGGGAGGCGGGGCCGGCCGAGGGCTCGGGTTCGTCGGGCACTTCGCCGGGATCGTGCTGCGCGCCGACTTGGTCGACCGCACGGAGCCGGGCCTCGGCGACGCCGGACCCGCCGCCGAGGTCGCTTTCGTGGCGCAGCAGGACATCGAGCGGCTGCTCGGCGAGCGGACGAGCTCGGCGTCGACGTGCGCCGGGGGGTGGAGCTGACCGGCTTCGACGCGAACGCCGGGGCCGTCACCGCGCGGACCAGCCATGGGACCCTGCGTGCCGGTTGGCTCGTGGGCTGCGACGGCGGCCGCAGCGCGGTCCGCAAGCTCGCGGGGTTCGAATTTCCTGGTACGGACCCGGAGATCACCTGTCACCAGGCGGTCGTGGAGATGACCGGCGCCGAGGACCTGAAGGTCGGCTGGACCGCCACGGACACCGGGGTGTACGCCTACGGGCCGATGCCGGGCCGCGTCGTCACCGTGGAGTTCGACGGCCCGCCGGCCGGCCGGGACGCACCGGTCGCCCCCGAGGACCTGCAGGCGCGGCTGCGCCGCGTGTCCGGCGTGGACGTCACGATCACCGGGGTGCGGACCGCGACCCGCTTCACCGACCACGCCCGCCAGGTCACCGAGTACCGCAAGGGCCGGGTGCTGCTGGCGGGCGACGCGGCACACGTGCACTCCGCGTTCGGGAGCCAGGGGCTGAGCCTGGGTATCGGGGACGCGATGAACCTCGGCTGGAAGCTCGCCGCGGTGATCGGCGGGTGGGCGCCGGAAGGGCTGCTGGAGACGTACACCTCTGAGCGGCACCCGGTCGGCGCGTGGGTCCTGGACTGGACTCGGTCCCAGGTCGCGGCCATGCGCCCGGACCCGCGGTCCCGGGCCCTGCGCGAGATCGTCAGCGACCTGGCGGGGACGGTCGTGGGCACCACGTACCTCACGGCGCGGCTCAACGGTGGCGGGGTGCGGTACGAGCTGCCGGGCGAGCACCCGCTGACCGGCCGCAGCGCCCCGGACCTCGAACTCACCGGCGGCGGCCGACTCGCGGACCACCTTCACGGCGGCCGGGCGCTCCTGCTCGACCTCACCGACGACCCGGAGCTCCGGGCCCTCGCCGCGGGGTATGCCGGCCGCGTCGACACCCTGACGGCTGGCTGCCCGTCCCGCCCGGAACTGGCGGCGGTCCTCGTCCGTCCGGACGGCTTCACGGCCTGGGCTGCCGACGCGGTGACGCGGGTGCCGGCGGCCGGACTGGCGGAGGCGCTGGAGAGGTGGTTCGGAGTGCCCGAGGGTGCGGTGCCGCCCGGTGCGGCGGCCGTCCGCACCCGGGCGGAGCGGAACAGCTCGCATCGCGATCCGGAAGCACTTGCCGACGTGGTGCTCCGGTACCCGGCTTGCCCCCGCGTCCACGGCCAGAGGCGAGCAGCGTCGTGACCTTCTTCGGCAGAGCGCAGGGAACAACCGTCGTCGCGTAGTGGATCATGTGGCACGCCTGGTCATACTCGCCTCGGACGAGGAAGGGCGACCTGCTGTCGGTGGACCGTTGCATCCGCTCCCACTCCCGCTGTGCCTGGCACGTCGGCGGTGCCGGTTCTCCGGCTTGACCTTGAGCGCGCTCCAGGCCCTAGCGTCGGGGGCGTTCGTCAGTCTTCGAGGTCACCGCAGTCTTCGAGGTCACCGCCCGGTCCGCCGGGCAGGAGGAGTGTCCGCGCATGATCACCCGAACCACGTTCGGCTCGCCCGGTCTCACCGTCAGCGCGATGGGGCTGGGGTGCATGGGAATGAGCGAGAGCTACGGCGCCGCCGACTGGGACGGCGGCCTGGCCACCATCGACCGGGCCCTGGAGCTGGGCGTCACGTTCCTGGACACCGCCGACGCCTACGGCACCGGGCATAACGAGGTACTGGTGGGCCGGGCCATCCACGGCCGCCGGGACCAGGTGCAGCTGGCCACCAAGTTCGGCATCGACCGCAGCGCGGGCGACCGGGCACGCCACATCCGCGGTGCGCGGGACTACGTGCTGCGCTCCTGCGACGCCTCGCTGCTGCGGCTGGGCGTCGAGGTGATCGACCTGTACTACGCCCACCGCCCGCCCCAGGACGTGGAGATCGAGGAGACCGTCGGGGCGATGGCCGAGCTGGTCGAGGCGGGCAAGGTCCGCCAGCTGGGCCTGTCCGAGGTCGACGGCGAACTGCTGCGCCGGGCGCACGCGGTGCACCCGATCGCCGCGGTGCAGAGCGAGTACTCGCTGTGGACCCGCGACGTCGAGGCGGTCATCCCGGTGCTGGTCGAGCTGGGTGCCGGGCTGGTGCCGTACTCGCCGCTGGGGCGGGGGTTCCTGACCGGCGCCCTGGACCGCTCCGCGCTGGGCGAGAAGGACTTCCGGCGCACCAACCCCCGATTCACCGGCGAGGCGGGCGAGGCCAACGAGAAGATCGCGCAGACCGTGCGCGAGGTGGCCGGTCGGCTGGGTGCCACCCCGGCCCAGGTGGCACTGGCCTGGGTGTACGCCAAGGCCGAGCGGCTCGGGGTGGCGGTGGCGGCCATTCCGGGCACCCGCAGCCCGGCCCGGCTGGAGCAGAACGCGGCGGCGCTGGAACTCACCCTGGACGCTGAGGCGCTGGCCGCGCTGGACCCGCTCAGCGACCAGGTGCGGGGCGAGCGCTACACCCCCGCGCACACCGCTGAGGTCGCCCGGGGCTAGCCGGTCACGGCGTCCAGCTCGACCACGTCGTCGAGGTCGTGCCAGCGCCCGTTCCCGCACCGTGATCGACCGGCGCCACCTGCGCCAGTCATCGTGGTGGATCAGTCGCCGGCCGGATCTTCGCCCGGCGACTGTCGGGCGAACTGGGCGCGGACACCCTGAACGCGGGGGTGAAGCAGGCCGCGACGTCCTTGTCCTTCTCGCCGTCACGGAGGGAGATCACGAGCGAGGGCGCGCCGGTGTCCGGCGTCTGCGCGGCCGGGCGCGCGGTGACCACCGCGGCCCGGCGTGCGCCCGGCCGTTCGACGACCCCGGCGACCGCACACTGTGTCCGATGTGGACGGTGTATGCACGGCCGCCCAGTTCGACCCGGACCTGCCGGGACTCAGCGGGGGCGTGGCCGGGAGCACTGGTCAGGGTTTCCTCCGGCGCGGGTCGAGGTGCACCTGTCGAACATGTGGGCACGGGAGGGCTTCCGCCACGAGCCGGTGTCATCGCGGGACCCGGGTCACGGGGCTACCGGCTCGCCGCCCGTGCGCTGCTGGACATCGTCACGGACTGAACGGGCGCCGTCCCGCGCGAATGCCGCCGCGTGCACCGCGCCGTGCAGCGAGGACAGGCCACCCAGCAGGGCGGGGCGGACCGGCGCCGGCACGTGGCCCGGGCGCGCGAGGGCGGCGCAGTGCCGCGCGACCTCGTCGGTGAAACCCGGTACGGCCGCGGCGAACCCGCCACCGACGACCACCAGCGACGGGCGCACCAGCTCGCCGACGCCGACGAGCGCGGCGGCCAACGCGGCGCTCGCCCGCTCCACCGGCGATCGGGCCCAGTGCGCTCCCATCCCGGCCGCCGCCAGATCCGGTCCGGACACCGGGCTGCCGCGGGCGCGACCGGCCGCGGCGAGGATCGCCGGGCCCGACGCGATCGCCTGCACACATCCCCGCCTGCCACACGTGCAGCGCGGGCCGTCGAGGGCGACGACGACGTGGCCGAGCTCGCAGGAGCCGCGGCCGGGTCCGGGGCAGGGCCGCCCGTCCAGCACGATCCCGCCGCCGATCCCGGTGCCGACGCCCACGTACACGAGGTCGTCGCAGGAGGCCGCGCGGGACTCGGCGAGCGCGGCGAGGTCACCGTCGTCGGCGATGGCCACGGGCGCGCCCCCCACCATGGCCCGCAGCCGTTCCCGGATCTCCAGCCCGGCCCAGCCCGGCCGCGAGGGCCACGCGGCGACGACACCGCCGGAGACCGTGGCCGGCAGCGCCACCCCCATCGCCGTCAACGGCGCGGGCGTGCCGGCACGCAGGTCCGCGATGGCGGCGGTGAGGCGGTCCAGGTCCGCCTGCGAGCCGTCGCCTTCCTGCCACCTGAAGGTCTTTTCGAGCACCCGATCGCCGTCCTCGACGCGCAGCGCCACCTTCGTCCCGCCGATGTCCACGCCGAGCAGCGCACCGCCGCCGGGCCGGTGCGCCACCTTGCCACTTGCCACCCCGGTCATGACGCCGCCGCTCGCCGCGCATCGGCGTTTTCGACCAGGGCGAACCGGATCGCGAGCGAAGCGGCGTTGGCCGCGTGCAACGCCTCCTGACAGCCGGTGGCCGGGTCCTGCTGCCCCGTCGCCACCGACGTGACGCTGCGGGTGGCTTCCAAGCAGGCGGCACACGCCGCCAGCACCGCGTCCGACCCGCTGCCGGCGTCCTCGAGCAACTCCAACAGCTTGGTGACGCCGACGTGCACCTCGCCGACGGCGTCCACGTCGACGCAGTCCGGCGGTGGGACGGGGGTCGGGTTCACTGCGGTGCCTCCCGTGGCCGGAGGAGAGCGGGGATCAGGCTGGCGTCAGCACGAAGAACCGCCCCCGTGCTGGTCCGCACTCCCCGGATGACCTCGACCGCCGGGATCGGGCACGGCGGGTTCATGAAGTGCGTGCCGATCAGCCTGCCCGGTTCGGGGACGTAGCCTGCCACCTCGTCGATGGGAATCGATCCCCAAGCCCGTCGTGCCCCCGCCGACCACGGCGGGGGAGTGGTTCCCGGCCTGTTCGCCCAGCACGTTTCCTCCGCAAGAAAGGCGTCGATCCCGCACCTCCGGCACGCACTCGCACTGTTCATCTTCATCGAGAAGACCGGCGCGCACCCCCCTAATGCTCCCCCTGGGTTCCCCTTATTCGCATAGCCGGAGAATCATTCCGCAAAATAGCGTTCAGCGCGGATCGGCAGTCCTCCATGCGCCGGTGGATCTCATCCCGTCTTCGTCCGGGTGTGCGGTTACCACCCCCTAAGCAGCCCCTGAACCCCCCAAGATCTATTCCAGCTCATTTCCCGCGGCATTCGACCTTCTCGGTATCGTTTCGGTGCGAGACGCCGTGTTCGACGGCGTCGAAAGCACGTTTCAGGTGCTGGTGATGTGCCGTGACGACCTCGGCCAGGTCATCGCCGGCGAGCCGTCGCCGCACGGTCGCCACGACGACGGTGCGGTACGCGGCGACGACCAGTGCGGCGGCGAGGGCGCTGTCACCCGGGAACCGGGTGTCGGCTTCGAGTTCCCCGGCCAGCGCCACCTCGATCTCGTGCTCGAACACGCGAAGCCGCGCGATCAGCGCGGGTGCTTCGGCGACGATCCGCATGAACGGTTCGATTCCCTCGTTCAGCACCGACAGCGGATGTCGTTCCCCGGTCAGTGCCAGTGCGGCCCGGCGGATCGCTTCGACGGCGCTGACCTCGCTCGCCCGTTCGCGAAGGGCGGTCCGCACGATGTCGGCCGCGTCGGGCAGCCGATCGAACAGGAGGTCTTCCTTCCGCTCGAAGTGCGCGAACACCGTCACCTTCGACACTCCGGCGGCAGCGGCGACTTCGGCGATCGTGACGTCGTCGAAGCCGCGTTCGAGGAACAGCGCGGTCGCGACCGCGGCGATGTGTGCTCGCGTCTTCGACCCGCCGCGATCTCCCCGGTTGGGCATGTGACAGCGCCTCCTCGTCCTGTCGTGTTTATTCAGTAACTTTACTTGATAAGTCTACTGACTAAAGGCTGTTGGACCAGGCTAAGGGGTACACCATGCGGCGAACTGACGTGATGGGGACGACCTGTTCACCGTGCCCGGCGTGACGATCAGGGTGCTCGCGCTGTCCTCCGGGGCAGGCTGGCGGGCTTCGCCCACGACGGCCGGTGGAGCGGAAGGTCGCGGATGTCGCGGCCCAGCCTGCTCGTGCGGCCGGACGGCATTGTTGTCTGGATTGTCATCTGGATTTTTCATCTGGATTGTCATCTGGGCCACACCACCGGACGGTGACGCGCGGGCGCGGCCCGACGCCGCCATGACGCGGTGGGCCGGCGCACGAGCGGAGGCGCGCAGCTCCTGAAAGTGGCCCGGGGTGGCGGGGAGCCGCGGGTGAGTGTCCGGAGTGGACGGTCCACTGTGGCCGGATACCGGGCGGGGCTGATCGCTGCCGGAGCGCGCCGGCGAGGGGCGCGCGCGGTTCGCAGTGGGTGGGAACCTGGCGTAGGAGCCGGTTCGCCCACTATCCTGGTCGTCGAGCCGAGAGGCGCTGCAACGGGTTCCGGCCCGCCACGCTCGGCTCGGTGATCTTCCGCAAGGGCGCCTCCCACTACCTGGGAGGTGGCTGTGGTCAGCGTGGCGAGCGGCGAGAAGGCCCTGCGGGAGCTTCTGGACCAGCGGGTCGTGGTCCTCGACGGCGGCTGGGGCACCATGCTCCAGAACGCCGGGCTCACCCCGGCGGACTACCGGGGCGACCGGTTCGGCGACCACCACAAGGACGTCACCGGCGATCCGGACCTGCTCAACCTCACCCGCCCCGACGTGATCCTCGACGTGCACCGCCAGTACCTCGCCGCGGGCGCGGACGTCACCACCACCAACACCTTCACCGCCACCAGCGTCGGCCAGGCCGACTACGGCCTGGAGCCGCTGGTGCGGGAGATGAACCTGCGAGGCGCCGAGCTGGCGCGGCAGGCCGCCGACGAGGCGGGCGGGCGGTTCGTGGCGGGGTCCATCGGCCCGCTCAACGTGACCCTTTCCCTGTCGCCGCGGGTCGAGGACCCCGCTTACCGCGCGGTGTCCTTCGACCAGGTCCGCGCCGCCTATGCGGAGCAGGTCAAGGCGCTCGCCGACGGCGGCGTCGACGTGCTGCTCGTCGAGACGATCTTCGACACGCTCAACGCGAAGGCGGCGATCTCTGCCGCCCGCGAGGTCGCGCCGCACCTGCCGCTGTGGATCTCGGTGACGATCGTCGACCTGAGCGGGCGCACGCTGTCCGGCCAGACGGTCGAGGCGTTCTGGCGCTCCATCGAACACGCCTCCCCGCTGGTGGTCGGCGTGAACTGCTCGCTCGGCGCCGAGGAGATGCGGCCGCACGTCGCTGAGCTGTCCCGGCTCGCGAACACCTACACGGCGTGCTACCCGAACGCCGGCCTGCCGAACGCCTTCGGCGGCTACGACCAGACCCCCGGCGAAATGGGGCAGCTGCTCGGCGACTTCGCCGACACCGGGATGGCGAACATCGTCGGCGGCTGCTGCGGGACCACCCCGGAGCACATCGCCGCGATCGCCTCGGCGGTGTCCGGCGCCACGGCGCGCCCGGTCCCGGTGCCCGCGGCGCGCACCCGGTTCAGCGGTCTCGAACCGTGGGAAATCACCGAGGACACCGGGTTCGCGATGATCGGGGAGCGCACCAACGTCACCGGCTCCGCGCGGTTCCGCAGGCTGATCGAAGGCGACGACCACCAGGCCGCCGTCGACGTCGCGCTGGAGCAGGTCCGCGGCGGCGCGAACGTGCTCGACGTCAACATGGACGCCGACCTGCTCGACAGCGAGCGGGCGATGACCACGTTCCTGAACCTGATCGCGACCGAGCCCGAGGTGGCCAGGATCCCGATCATGATCGACAGTTCCAAGTGGACGGTGCTCGAAGCGGGCCTCAAATGCGTGCAGGGCAAGGGGATCGTCAACTCGATCAGCCTGAAGGAGGGGGAGGGGCCCTTCCTGGAGCAGGCGCGGCGGATCCGCGACTACGGCGCCGGTGTCGTGGTGATGGCCTTCGACGAGCAGGGCCAGGCCGACACCGCCGACCGCAAGGTGGAGATCTGCGGCCGCGCCTACGACCTGCTCACCGGCCAGGCGGGCTTCCCCGCCGAGGACATCGTGTTCGACCCGAACGTGCTCGCCGTCGCCACCGGCATCTCGGAGCACAACGGTTACGCGAAGGCGTTCCTCGACGCTCTGCCCCGGATCAAGCAGCGGTGCCCCGGCGCGCACACCAGCGGCGGGATCTCGAACCTGTCCTTTTCCTTCCGCGGCAACAACGTGGTGCGCGAGGCGATGCACTCGGCGTTCCTGTTCTACGCCGTGAAGGCCGGGCTGGACATGGGGATCGTCAACGCCGGGCAGCTCGCCGTCTACCAGGACATCCCGGCGGACCTGCTCGAACTCGTCGAGGACGTGCTGTTCGACCGGCGGCCCGACGCCACCGACCGGCTGGTCACCTTCGCGGAGACGGTCAGCGGCTCGGGAACCCGCCGCGAGGTGGACCTGTCCTGGCGCGACGCGCCGGTGGCGGAGCGGCTGTCGCACGCGCTCGTGCACGGCATCGTCGACTTCATCGAGGACGACACCGAAGAAGCCCGGCAGTCCATGGCCCGCCCGCTCGAAGTGATCGAGGGCCCGCTCATGGACGGGATGAAGATCGTCGGCGACCTGTTCGGCGCCGGGAAGATGTTCCTGCCGCAGGTGGTCAAGAGCGCGCGGGTGATGAAGCGCTCGGTCGCCTACCTCGAGCCGTTCATGGAGGAGGAGAAGGAGCAGGCACGGCTGGCAGGCAACGTGGTTTCCGGGCACGGCAACGGGAAGATCGTGCTCGCCACGGTCAAGGGCGACGTGCACGACATCGGCAAGAACATCGTCGGCGTCGTGCTGGGCTGCAACAACTACGAGGTCATCGACCTCGGCGTGATGGCACCGGCGGCGAAGATCCTGGACACCGCGGTCGCCGAGAACGCCGACGTGGTGGGCCTGTCCGGGCTGATCACGCCGTCGCTGGACGAAATGGTCAACGTGGCCACCGAAATGCAGCGCCGCGGGCTGAAGCTGCCGCTGCTGATCGGCGGCGCCACCACCTCGCGCCAGCACACCGCGGTGCGGATCGCGCCCGCCTACCACGGGACCACCGTGCACGTGCTCGACGCGTCCAGGGTGGTCGGCGTCGTCTCGAACCTGCTCGACCCCGACCGCGCGGAAGGTCTCGACGTCGCCAACCGGGAGGAACAGGAACGCCTGCGCGAACAGCACGCGAACCGTCAGCAGCGCCCGCTCCTGACCCTGGATCAGATCCGCGCGAACCCCGAGCGCGTCCCGTTCGACGAGCTGCCGGTGCCGGAGTTCACCGGCGTCCGCACCGTGCGCCCCGCGCTCGCCGAACTGCGCGAGATGATCGACTGGCAGTTCTTCTTCCTGGCGTGGGAGCTGAAGGGCAAGTACCCGGCGATCCTGGACCAGCCGGTGGCGCGCGAGCTGTTCGACGAGGGGACCGCCCTGCTCGACGAGATCATCGAGAAGGGGCACTTCCGGGCGGAGGGCGCCTACGGCTTCTGGCCCGCGCGCTCCGACGGCGACGACATCCTGCTCGACAACGGAGTGGCATTCCCGATGCTGCGCCAGCAGACCGAGAAGCCGACGGGACGGCCGAACCGCTGCCTCGCCGACTACGTGGCGCCGGAGGGCGATCACCTCGGCGGGTTCGCGGTGGCCATCCACGGCGCCGAAGAGCTCGCCGCGCGCTACGAGGCCGAGCACGACGACTACAAGGCGATCATGGTCAAGGCGCTTGCCGACCGCCTCGCCGAGGCGTTCGCCGAGTACCTGCACCTCCAGGCCCGCCGCGAATGGTTCGAGCCCGGTTCCGAACCGGCACTCGAGGACCTGCACGCCGAACGCTTCCGCGGCATCCGCCCCGCGCTCGGCTACCCGGCGAGCCCGGACCACAGCCTCAAACAGGAGCTGTTCGACCTGCTCGACGCCGAGGCCATCGGGATGGAGCTGACGACCTCGTACGCGATGACCCCGGCGGCGAGCGTCAGCGGCCTGATCTTCGCGCACCCCGGCTCGCGGTACTTCACCGTGGGACGGCTCGGCCTCGACCAGATCGAGGACTACGCGAAGCGCCGTGGCCTCGACATCGCCGAGGTCGAACGCTGGCTGCGGCCCAACCTCGCCTACGAACCCCAGGGCGACACGGCCTGAGCCGGACACCGGGAACTGTCGGGGTCGCGGCGCATACTGGACCGATGACCGAGCCGATCCCGCTCTTCCCCGCGCCGACGGTGGATCCGGCCGTGTTCGCCGAGGTCCAGCACGACCGGTTCCGCGACCACAACATGCGCATCGGGCTGTCCGCCGCGGTGCACGCCTCCGCGGACCGCCCGTGGATCAACGGGCTGACCCTGCTGGCGCCCGCGTGCCACCAGGGCTGGTCCGGCCTCGGCTCGGGTGAGCTGACGCCGACGCGCCACGAGGTCACCTGCCTGAAGTGCCGCCGGATCCGCGGCTTCGGCAAGGACGACGGGTCGCAGTACGTGCTGTTCGCGCTGCCGCCCGCGGGCACCGGCTGACGCGAGCGCGCCGTGGGGGGATACCGGGCGAACGGGGACGAGCCCGGCGCCCGTGGCGAACTTTCACTCGACGGGCCGGTGTCGGGCCGGAGGCACCGAACCCGATTCCCGTAGCCTGGCCGGGTGGTCGAACCCCTCTCCCAGCACGCGTCCCAGGACGAACCCGAACCCGACGAGCAGGCACGGCCGCGCTCGGGCAGGCGCCGCAAGGCCAAGAAGCAGCGCTCGTTCTGGGTCGAGCTGCCCATCCTGATCGTGATCGCGCTCGTGCTGGCGTTCGTGTTCCAGCAGTTCTTCGCGAAGGTCTACACCATCCCGTCCGGGTCGATGGAGAGCACGCTGCACGGCTGCACCGGCTGCTACGGCGACAAGATCCTGGTCGACAAGATCGTCTACGACTTCACCGAGCCGACACCGGGTGAGGTGGTCGTGTTCAAGGGGCCGCAGCCGTGGCTGAAGAACGACATGCTGCCGGAGCCCTCTTCCAACGCGTTCGTCCGCTTCCTGCACACCGTGGGGTCGGCGTTCGGGCTCGCACCCCCGGACGAGCGCGACTTCGTCAAGCGCGTGATCGCGACCGCTGGCCAGACGGTGCAGTGCTGCGACGCGAAGAACCGCGTGGTGGTGGACGGCAAGGCGCTCGACGAGCCGTACCTGCACTGGGAATCGCCGTCCAAGCAGTACCAGCAGGACTTCCCGCCGCGCACGGTGCCGCCGAACTCCTTGTTCGTGCTCGGGGACAACCGGAACAATTCGTGCGATTCGCGGTGCCAGGGCGACAAGATGCTCGGCGGCATGGTGCCGGTGGACAACGTGATCGGGAAGGCGCGGATCATCGTGCTGCCGCCGGGAAGGTGGGGCGGGGTCAGCGATCACGATCCGCAGGCGAACGCGCAGCCGACGGCGGTGGCGGCGGGGCTGAGCGCGCCGTCGTGGCAGCAGGGCATCCCGATCGGGTTCGGCGCGCTCGCGGCCTGGCCGGTGCTGGCAGGCGGGCGCAAGCTCGTTTCCGGGGTGCGCAAAGCAGGCAAGAAGCGGTGATTTCACGGCGGCCCGGCGTGCGCTCGCCTCGATGCGGGGGTCGCGCCGGGCTCGTCGGTGTCCGTGTCAGGAGGCGATCGCCTCGTTGATCCCGAGCAGGTCGTTCGCGGTCCTGGTCGGCGAGAACTCGACGAGTTCGTAGCGCGCCAGGTGCCGGAGCACGAGCGGGTCCGTGGCCAGTATCGCGCGCAGTTTCGCCTGGTCGAGCGGGCGGACGAGAATGACCCTCCCGGAATCCGTCGTGCATTTTCCGGCGGCCACGAAAATTCCCCTTTCGAATTGCCGTCGCAGCCAGACCATGTGTTCTGCCAGTGAGTAGTCGACTTCGATCTCCGGTTCGAGGTATTTCTGCATGGCTATGTACATACTGTGATTCTAGACCTCGTGCGCTGGCCGGGGAGTGCTCTTTTCCAGTGGCGCTGGACACGAGTGCAAAGTCAAAGCCAAGCGAATTCGCGAAACCTTTACTGCTCCTTTTTCGACCGATGGTGGAATTGAGGAACTCCGGGTGTCGCCGCGCCGGAGGAGGGGCCAGGACACGCGGCGGCGCGCTCGGCCGCCGGGGGTGGCGTGCTCGGCAGGGCAAAGGGGAAGTCGTGCGCCGAAGTCCGCACTCGGATGGGCCGGTTCGTGCGGGGCCCGCCGCGAGGATCTCGCCTGCCGCCACCGCGACACCGGGGCGGACGCCCGGCCAGTTCGTCGCCGGGTGCCGCTCCGAGTGGCTGGGCTCGCCGGCCGGGCGGCGGATCGCCGCTCCGCCGCCGGTCTCGCCGATCCGGGCGGGCGGAGCCAGGCCGTTACCCGCGGTGCAGCCGGGCCGGCCCCCGGTGTTGGATGATCCGGTGCACCGATATCGCGCCGTCGCCGTGTTCCTCGTGCTGGAGATCGCCGTCCTCGGTGCGGTCCTGCTGCTGCGCGGGTTCCCCGGCATGGATCTGGAGGTCTACCTCGGCGGGGCGCGCGCGCTCGCCGAGCACGGCGACCCGTACCTCGGCAAGGTCCTCACCTCGCAGGGGGTGAACCTGCCGTTCACCTACACCCCGTTCGCCGCGGCGGTGTTCCTGCTCGGCACCGTCACGCCGTTGAAGCTCACCCTGATGGCGATGAGCGTCGCGTCGATCGCCGGGCTCGGGATCGTGGTGTACCTGCTGCAAGTCGCCGACGGCAGGCGCCGTCGCACTTCGGCCGTGGTCGCGCTCGTCGTCCAGCTCGGCGCGGCGCTCATCGAACCGGTGCTGGCCACCCTCAACTACGGCCAGGTCAACGTCTTCCTGATGCTCGCGGTCGTCGCCGACGTGCTCGTGCCGTGGCGCCGGTGGCCGCGCGGGGTGCTGGTGGGGCTCGCCGCCGCGGTCAAGCTGACCCCGCTGGTGTTCTGCCTGTTCTTCTTGCTGCGCAAGGACTTTCGCTCGCTCGCGCGGACGCTGGGCACCTTCGCCGGGGTCGGGCTGGTGATGTGGCTGGTGGCGCCTGCCGCGTCCGCGAAGTACTGGCTGCACCTGATGTCGGACACCACGCGCATGGGGGACCTGTGGTTCGTCGGCAACCAGTCGCTGCGGGGGATGCTCGCGCGTGCCGGGATGGGCCTGACCACCTCGACGACGGTCGTGTGGGCGGCGCTGGCGGTGTGCGCGCTGGTGCTCGCCGCCGGGGCGATCACCGCGGCGCTGCGCGCGGGACGGGTCCCGCTGGCGCTGGTGAGCTGCGCGCAGCTGGGGTTACTGGTTTCGCCGGTGTCGTGGACGCACCACTGGGTGTGGTGCGCGCCCGCGGTGGTCCTGCTCGTGTGGTCGGCGCGCACCCGCTGGGCCGCCGACCCGTTCGCGGCGAAGGTGCTGGCGGCGGTGTCCGCGCTCGCCGCGGTCCTGTTCCTCACCGGGCTGCCGTGGCTGATGCCGTTCCCCGCCGGTTCGGCGCTCTCGTGGCTCGGCGCGGAAAGCTACGCGCTGATCGGCGCGCTCCTGCTGGCCACTGCGTGGTGGGCGTCGGCGCGGGAAACCACGAAGGCGGGTGGAATCCGCGACGAGCCGCCCGGTGGCGGGGAGCGGCTCGTCGCGGGGACTGGTGAGCTAGCGGGAAAGGTCGGCGATCAGTGACGCGGAGCCGGGCGCGCCGATCCTGACGAACATCGGGGTGGTGCCCAGCGGCGCCGGGTACCCGTGCAGCGTCCCGCCGCCGAGCACGAGCCGCTTCGCGCCCGGGTCCCACCACAGCCCGGCGGGCAGCACCACGTCGCGGCTGGTGCCCTCGGTGATCTTCGGCGCGGCGAGCAGCGCCGGCCCGAGCATCCACTCGTCGTCGATCGTGTCGAAGCGGTGGTCGCCGGGGAAGTCGAAGAACACCGGCCGCATGATCGGGCTGCCGTCCGCGACCGCCTGCCGTACCTGGGTTTTCAGGTAGCCGGCCAGCTTCGCGTGCGTGCGCACGGCGTCGGCGTAGTGCTTGGCGGTTTCCGCCGGGTAGGTCACCGGCTTGCCGGTGGTGGTGTCGACCGTGCTCACCGGTGAGGTGGAGGAGTACATCAGCGGCATCAGCGAGGCCGCCTGCGCCCAGCGCACCAGCACCTCCGGTGACGGCGGCGGGTTGCTGTTCGAACCCCCGATCATGTCGGTCTCGACGAACGGGTAGCCGTTGCCGGAGATGGCCATCGAACGGCGCAGCGACGTGCGCAGCCCGCCCCAGCTCGCGTCCGCGTCCACGGCCCTGATCACGAACCCGTAGCGCTGGTTCCCCCAGTGCGTGCGGATCCCGGCGCCCTGCTGGTCGAACCCGTCGGCCATGTCCGCGCCGAGCTTCTGGTAGTCGCGCGGGGTGAGCCCGTTCGAAGTGGCGCAGCTGTCGTCGAAGAAGCGGGTGTCGAACTTGAACCCGTCCACGCCGTACTTCGACATCAGCCCGCGCAGGTTGCCGGTGTACCAGTTCCGCGCCGCTTCGTTGGCGAGGTCGATGATGCCCGCGGTGCCGTTCCACCACTTGACGGTGCACGGCTTCGCCGGATCGCCCTTGGCGCGCACCAGGTACCCGTGGTCGCGGGCGTAGGCGTAGTTCGCCGAGTCGAGGTTGATCCAGAACGTGGTCCACAGCCCGAACCTCTGGCCCGTGCCGTGGATACTGTCCACCATGGACTTCGGGTCGGGGAAGGTCTTCGCGTCGAAGGTCAGGTTGCCGTAGTTCGACTCCCACTTGTCGTCGAGCTGGATGGTGTGCCCGGTGACCTTCGCGGCCTTGAGGTCACCGGCCCACTTCAGCACCTTGTCCTGGTCGATGTCGCGGTAGTACTGCGCCCAGGAGTTCCACAGTGGACTGGCGAACTCGGCGTCGGTGGCGTCGCTCTTCTCCGGTTTCCCGACCTCGCCGACGTAGTCGTCGTACACCGCGCGGCGGCTGCTCTCGACGAACACCGTGCTCGAGTACTCGCCTGCCTTGGTGACGGTGAGGTCGGCGCGCCCGCCGCCGAGTGCGACCTTCATCGGCTGGTCGGTGCGGACGTACACGCCGATCGACTTCGAGGTGTAGAAGTACGGCTCCTGCATCATGTAGCTGGCGGGGGAGAACTCCGGCTCGTCGACGGCGCCCGCCGACAACGGGTAGGGCTGCTGCTTTCCCTCGCTCGTCTCGCCGCCGCCGTACCACTGGCCGGAGGCGGCGAGGTCGAAGTGCGTCGCCCGGTCTCCTTCGGGTTCACCGTCGACCGACCAGCGCAGGTCGAACCGGTCGGCCTTCGGGGTCAGCCGCAGCGTGACGGTCCTCCCGGTGGTGCTGCCCGCCACGGCGACGAGGGTGCCGTTCTGCTTCGTGACCGAGCGGACCCCGGTGGCCACGCCGCCGCCGAAGGTGAACGCGTCCGGCGCGGTGCGCAGGAGCGGGTCGCCGCCGCGGGACGCGGTCACACCGAGGCGGCCGGTGTCGATGCGCAGCTGGTACCCGGGTGCGCCGAAGGTGCGGGGAACCGAGAACGTCACGGATCCCGGCGCCCGGGTGAGCCCGTCTTCCACTGCCTCGGCGGGCGTGACGGCGCTCGCGAGCACGAGGCTCGCGGTCGCACCGCACAGCAGGGGACGCCAGCGCATGGATGCCTCCAGGTGCGTGAATATGCACGTTACAGCGACTAATCAGTCATGAGTAAGCAGAACGCTTCAGACCCCGCGTTGTCAAGGCCCGGCCCCTCGCGGCGTGCGGCGTGCCGGTGCCGAGGTCACCTTCGGAGCATGCGCGCCCCGCCGCGAAAGTCCACTGTGGAGGCGGGGCGGTGGCGGGCGCGGCGCTGCCCCGCGGCGGGGTGAATCGGCCGGACGGCCCAATTCGAATGGTGCGCTTCCCCGCGAATCGTGAGCCGGAAACCGGGGAACGGCGCCGGAACACCGCGAACACCATGGTCCGTTACGGTACTTCCGAAGCCGTTTTCCCCGGTGTCAGGCCAAAGTGTTGCGCTGAACGGGCGAGCCGGGCGGCGAAGCGCGCATTTCGCGGATAGCCTGCGGTCGGCCACCTGATCCGAGATGACCACCCGTGGGGGAGCTCATGCAGAAGTTCCGCGCGGCCGCACTGGCCGTGGCGCTGGGAACGGCGCTGGGGATGGCGCTGGGGGCGGCCGTCGTGGCACCGGCGGGCGCGACCCCGAAACCGTCGCTGTCCTTCGATGCCTGCCCCGGTGACCTCGCCACGCCGTACCCGGCGATGACCTGCGCCAGCGTGCAGGTCCCGCTGGACTACGCCGCGCCGGGCAAGGGCCAGGCCACGCTGCTGATCTCGAAGGTGCCCGCGCGGGATCCGGCGAAGCGGCGCGGCGCGCTCTTCGTCAACCCCGGCGGCCCCGGCGCGGGTGCCGCGTCCTATGTCGGGAAGCTGACCAAACCGGACGGCAAGGGGGTCACCCGGCTGCCGCCGAGCGTGCTCGACTCCTACGACATCATCGGCATGGACCCGCGCGGCGTCGGGCACAGCTCGCCGTTCGGCTGCGTCGACCCCGGCTACTTCGGTGGCCCGCAACCGGATCCCGACGCCGCGGCGGGCCGCGAGCGGCTGTGGCAGACGTGGGCGAAGTTCGCCGCCGGGTGCCAGGCGAAGGCGGGCGCGGTGCTGCCCCACCTCGGCACGGTGAACGTCGCGAAGGACATGGACCTGATCCGCGACCGGATGGGCGAGCGCAAGCTCAGCTACCTCGGCTTCTCCTACGGGACCTACCTCGGCGCGGTGTACGGCGAGCTGTTCGGGCCGAAGGCCGACCGGATGATCCTCGACGGCAACGTCAACCCGGTGCCGGAAGACCTGTGGTACCAGGCGGCGCTGGCGCAGCCGCCCGCCGTGCAGAAGCGCGTGACCGACTGGCTCGCCTGGGTCGCGAAGTACGACCCGGTGTTCCACCTCGGCACCAGCGCCGCCGAGACCACGAAGGCGTGGAACGCCGCGCTGGAGGAGTTCCGCGCACACCCGCACGGTGCCGTCGGCGCGAACGAACTTCTGGGCCTGACGTTCAACGTGATGTTCGCGGAGGTCGGCTGGGAAGCACTCGGCCGCGCGCTGAGCGACTACACGGTCAAGCACGACGACAGCGCGCTCGTCGGAATGGCTTCGCCGGACACCGGCGCGGGCGCGGTGCAGACGACCTCGGCGTTCCAGTCGGTGATCTGCGCGGACGCCGCGTGGCCTGCCGACCGCGCCGTCTACGAACGGGACACCGCCGCGGTCGCGAAGGGCTCGCAGTTCGCCTGGTACAACACTTTCGCCAGTGGCGCGGCGTGCGCGAACTGGCCGGCCCCGCACGGCACGCGGGTGCCGATCACCGGGAAGGCCCTGCCGAAGATCCTGATGTTCAACTCCGTCGGCGACCCGTCGACGCCGTACGCGGGCGCGGTCAAGATGCACAACGCGCTGCCCGGTTCCGTGCTGGTGACCGAGCGCGACTCGGGCAAGCACTGCGTGTTCGCCAACCCGATCGGGTACGCCAACGAGCGCGCGCAGCAGCTCGGCGCCGCCTACCTGACCACCGGCCAGCTCCCGCCTTCGGACACCACGATCGGCGGGCATCCGGTGCCGGGACCGTCCGGGGCGACGGCGGCGAGCCTCGACCGTTCGCCCGCGTGACACCGGAAGGGTGATCGCGGATTGAGCGCCTCCCCGGCCGGGGACCAGGGAGGACTCGGTGCGGCTGTGCTCCGCGGAAACCGCGGCCGCCTCGGCGTTGACCGGCGTGCTGACCGACCCGCGTGACTTCGCCGCCGACGCGGGGCTCGCGTATCCGGTGCTCGCCTTGCCCGCCGAGGCCACCGTCAACACCAGGACGCTGATGCCGCCGCTGCCGCCCGAGCGTGCCCGCGACGAGGAACTGGTGAAGGGGCCCGGCATCTCCTCCCCGCCGGACTTCCCGGAGCTGCCCGGCCGGACCGAGGCACCGGTGCTGTTCAAGCTCGGTGACAACGTGTCCACCGACGAGATCGCGCCCGCGAGGGCGCTGCCGTTCCGGTCGAACGTGCCGAAGCTCGCCGATTTCACCTTCACCCCGGTCGACGGGGACTACCCGCCGACCACGAGCGCATCGGATCCGGCGACACGCTCGTGCTCGAGGACCCGCGGGACCTCGGCTCCCATGCGGAGATCACCGTCCGCGACACCACGAAGGCTCCGCCCTGCACGCGGTGAGCACCCGAGGACGGCCGCCCTCATGACGGCACCGCGACCCGGCGTGGGGCAAGATGGCCGTCGTGACGGAGCCGGTTCGGGGAGCGCTGCTGGAGGCGACGCTCGAGCGGATCACCTTCGCCAACGAGGAAACCGGCTACACGGTCGCGCGCGTCGACACCGGCCGCGGCGGTGACCTGGTGACGGTGGTCGGCTCGCTGCTCGGCGCGCAACCGGGCGAGGCGTTGAAAATGCGCGGGCGCTGGGGCTCGCATCCGCAGTACGGCAAGCAGTTCCACGTCGAGGACTACACCACCGTGCTGCCAGCGACGGTGCAGGGCGTTCGCCGCTACCTCGGGTCCGGGCTGATCAAGGGCATCGGGCCCAAGCTCGCGGAACGGATCGTGGACTTCTTCGGGGTCGACGCGCTCGAAGTCATCGAGCAGACCCCCGGCAGGCTCATCGAGGTGCCGAACCTCGGGCCCAAGCGCACCAAGCTGATCGCCGCGGCGTGGGAGGAGCAGAAGGCCATCAAGGAGGTGATGGTCTTCCTGCAGGGGGTCGGCGTGTCCACCTCGCTCGCCGTGCGGATCTACAAGCAGTACGCCGACACCGCGATCGAGGTCGTGCGCACCGAGCCGTACCGGCTCGCCGGTGACGTGTGGGGCATCGGGTTCAAGACCGCCGACACCATCGCCAAGGCGGTCGGCATCCCGCACGACAGTCTACAGCGGATCAAGGCCGGCCTGCAGTTCACGCTGTCCGAGGCGACCGGCAACGGGCACTGCTTCCTGCCGGACACCGAGCTCATCGCCGAGGCGATCAAGATCCTCGCGGTCGACGCCGGGCTGGTGATCGACTGCCTCGCCGAACTCGTCGGCGAGGAGGGCGTCGTCGCCGACCGGATCCCCGGCGGCGACGGCGAGGACGTGCGCGCGATCTACCTGGTTCCCTTCCACCGCGCCGAAATCGCGCTCGCCGGCCAGCTCACCCGCCTGCTGCGCACCTCGGCGGACCGGATGCCCGCGTTCGCCGATGTCGACTGGACGAAGGCGCTCGCCTGGCTCGCGAAGACCACCGGCGCCGAGCTGGCGCCCGAACAAGAGGCCGCGGTCAAGCTCGCGCTGACCGAACGCGTGTCCGTGCTGACCGGCGGTCCCGGCTGCGGCAAGAGCTTCACGGTCCGGTCCATTGTGGAGCTGGCGCGTGCCAAACGGGCGAAGGTGGTGCTCGCCGCGCCGACCGGGCGTGCCGCGAAGCGGCTCACCGAGCTGACCGGGCACGAGGCGGCGACCGTGCACCGGCTGCTGGAGCTCAAACCGGGCGGGGACGCCGCCTACGACAAGGACCGGCCGCTCGAAGCGGATCTCGTGGTGGTCGACGAAGCGTCCATGTTGGACCTGTTGCTGGCGAACAAGCTCGCGAAGGCGATCGCGCCGGGTACGCACGTGCTGCTCGTCGGCGACGTGGACCAGCTTCCCTCGGTCGGCGCGGGCGAGGTGCTGCGCGACCTGCTCGCGGCGGGGACGCCGATCCCGCACGTGCGGCTGAACCGGATCTTCCGGCAGGCCAGCGAATCCGGCGTGGTGACGAACGCGCACCGGATCAACGCCGGTGACTACCCACAGGTCAAGGGGCTCGACGACTTCTTCCTGTTCAGCGTCGACGATTCCGAGGAAGCCGCGAAGATGACGGTCGACGTGGTGGCGCGGCGGATCCCGGCGAAGTTCGGCCTGAACCCGCGCCGCGACGTGCAGGTGCTGGCGCCGATGCACCGGGGTGCCGCGGGGGCCGGTGCGCTCAACCTCGGGCTGCAGGAAGCGCTGACGCCGTCGCGCGACGGCGTGCCGGAACGCCGGTTCGGCGGGCGGGTTTTCCGTCCTGGCGACAAGGTCACGCAGCTGCGCAACAACTACGACAAGGGTGCGAACGGGGTGTTCAACGGCACCCAGGGCGTGGTGGTGGACGTGCGGCTGGAAGAGCAGAAGCTGGTCGTGCGCACGGACGACGACGAGGACGTCGACTACGACTTCGCGGAACTCGACGAGCTGACGCACGCCTACGCGGTGAGCATCCACCGTTCGCAGGGCAGCGAATACCCGTGCGTGGTGATTCCGCTCACCACGAGCGCGTGGATGATGCTGCAGCGCAATCTGCTCTACACCGCCGTCACGCGCGCGAAGCGGCTCGTCGTGCTCGTCGGCTCGAAGAAGGCGATCGGGCAGGCGGTCCGGACGGTCGGCGCCGGGCGCAGGCACACGGCGTTGGACTTCCGGTTGAAGGCTCCGGCCGGCTCGCGTTAGGCGCGGTTCCAGAGCGCGTCGCAGAGCTGCTGCACACCGGTGCGGAGGTGGCGCCGGTAGGTGCCGTACGGAAGGCCGAGCCGGGCCGCCGCCGCTTCCTGCGTGGTGCGGCGGTCGAAGTAGGTGGCCCGCACGACGCGCTGGTGCTTGACGTATCGAGGGTCCTCGCGCAGGGCGGCGGCGGTCACAGCGGCGCGCAGGGCATCCCCGTCGCCGTAGGTCCTGGTCAGCGGGTTCGCGGCGATCGCGCCGTCGTCGTGCCAGTCCAGCAGTGCCTGCTTGACCGCCTCGTCGAACGCTGGCCGGGCCAGCGCCGGTGGCGTGCCGGAGCCATGGCCGGGGGAGTTCGTCCAGCCGAACGCGACGCTGATCCGTTCGAGCCACTGCGTCAGCGGGATCCCCCGCCAGTCGTGCACGACGACACCCCACCGCTGGTCCCCGAGCTCCGGCACCGCGCGGAGCAGCTTGTAATCGAACAACTCGAGCCCGGGGGCGAGGACGTCGATGTAGGCGGCCACCACGAAACTGGCGACGAGACCGCCCTGTTCCCGCAGGTTCGCGGAGGTGATGTGCGCGGTGTGCAGGTTCACCCCGGTCGCTTCGAACAGGCGGGTGTCGTCGGGCGGTGCCGGCACCATGAACCGGGCGATTCCGACGTACTGGCCGGGGGCCATCCCTCCGGTGCGGTCGAGGTGCTCGCGCACGGGGGCCAGCGCGGGGTCGCGCTCCCAGTCGTCGAAGTCGGGGCCGAGGCGCAGCCCGGCGAAGAAGGCCACCGGGGCCAGGTCGTTCGCGCGGCAGTAGACGGAGAACGCCCCGGGTTGCCGGTCGAGCCAGTGGGCCACCAGCCGCGCACCGCGCTCGCCCTGGTCCTCCCGCGCCAGGCGCAGTACGTCCTCGCGCAGGTCCGGCGTGTAGTGCCGTTCGAACAGGTTCTCGGTCGATGGGGGTTCGAACGGGTTGCTGAGGTCGTGCGCGCCGTAGCGGTAGAGGTAGAGGCGCTCGGTGGCCACCGCCGTGACGGTGTCCTCCGAGGCGGTTTTCACCCGCTCGCTCAGGTGCCGCCACAGGCGCACGTGCAACTCGGCGTAGGCGGTGGGATCACGCCAGCGGAACGAGGTGTCGAGCGCCTCGCGGACCTGTTCGTGCGCGACCAGGCCGTGCTTTCCCGGCTCCACGTAAGGCAACGCGGCGAGCCAGTCGAACACGGCGAGCGCGTCCCGCTCGGCCAAGCCGGTCCGCAGCAGGTCGATCGTGACGTGCCGGACGTGGCCGCCGACGCGCAGCCCGTATTCGTGTGCCGCCGAGGGCACCCGGTCGATCATCCGCGTCAACAGGGTCTCGATGACATCCGGGCTCGGTTCCCACGCGGTGTCGTCCGCCGACGGGGCCTCGGCGGCGAGGCACAGTGCCAGCGGATGCCCGGCCGCGAACCGGTTCACCGCCGGGTGCAGCGCACCGGGCACCCCTCGGTCGCCGAGGAGCACGCTGGCTTCGAGCGGGTTCAACGGTGGCAGGGCGATGGCCAGCGCGACACGGCGCCAGCCGGGATCGAGCGTCCAGTGCGGTTCGGGACGGCGCCGTCCCGCCACCACGACGACGGTGTCGTCCGGCACGGTGGACAGGAAGTGCTCTCGCAGCCAGGTTTCCAGTACCTGGCAGTGTTCGAACCCGTCGATGAGCAGTACCGGCCGTGTGCCGGTCCACACCGGTGCCGCCGCTTCGGCGAATTCGGTGGCGGAGGCGGCGACGTACTCGCCGTGCACCCACACCACGGTGTGGCCGAGGTCCTCGGCGTCGTCGGCCAGCCGCCGCAGCAGTGCCGACTTCCCGATCCCGCCCGGACCGTGCAGCAGCAGCACCCGCGGATCGTTGTGCCCGCCCCGCAGCGCTGAAGCGAACGCGCGACGCTCACTGGCCCTGCCGACGAAACCCTGGCGGCGGAGCTGCCGCACCCGCTCGGCCATCGACCGGGGACGGCCGCCGCCGAACCGGTTCGGCACCTCGCCCGCGGGCGTGGTCTCACCCATGGCCGCGATCCTCTCGGAAGAGCGCCCTCAGCGCGACGCGGGCCGTTCCACCGTGCGCGCCAGTATCCCGAGCGTGGCGCGCGGCGCGGCCTCCGGGATGACCGGGAAGATGTCCTTGTCGCGGTAGCGCTGCTCGATCTCGCTCCAGTCGTAGTAGGACGTCACCAGCGTGCCCCGCTCGCTCGGTTCGAGCCGGTAGCCGTAGCGGTGCCTGATCGGCGGCTGGACGGTGCCGGAGATAGTCCACTCGATCTCCCGGTCCGGCTCGAACCGCGTGATGATCACGGTCACGTCGTACTCGCCCATGGGCACTGCAGCATCCCGGAGCTGTCGATCGCGACGTGCCCGGCGGGATCAGTCTGGCACGCCCCCTGTGACCGGAGTCGCACGGCGGGAGGACACGGCCATCCCGCACAATCGGAGTCGGATGACAACTCTTCGGGAGGACGGCTCGTGACGCAGACCGGGTTCTTCACGTCGGTGGACGACGTGACGGCGAGCCTGGCGGAGGTGGGCTACCTCGCCTCCACCGCGGTCGCCACCACCGTCTACCTCGCCGACCGTCTCGGCAAGCCGCTGCTGGTCGAGGGCCCGGCGGGCGTCGGCAAGACCGAGCTGGCGAACGCGGTCGCGAAGGTCCGCGACGCACGGCTCGTCCGGTTGCAGTGCTACGAGGGCATCGACGAGGCCCGCGCGCTGTACGAGTGGAACCACGCCAAGCAGCTCCTGCGGATCACCGCGGGCCGCGACGAGGGCTGGGACGCGGCGCGGACGGACATCTTCGGCGAGGAGTTCCTGCTCCGGCGCCCGCTGCTCACCGCGATCTCCGGTGACGAGCCGACGGTGCTGCTCGTCGACGAGACCGACAAGGCCGACGTCGAGATCGAAGGGCTGCTGCTCGAGGTGCTCGGCGACTTCCAGGTCACCGTGCCCGAACTGGGCACCATCACCGCGAGCAGGCGCCCGTTCGTGGTGCTGACCTCCAACGCGACGCGCGAGCTGTCCGAGGCGCTGCGCCGCCGGTGCCTGTTCCTGCACATCGACTTCCCCGACGCCGAGCTGGAGCGCCGGATCGTGCTCAGCAGGGTGCCGGAGCTTGCCGCGACCCTGGCCGCCGCGCTGGTCAGGGTCATCGGCGAGCTGCGGGCGATGGACCTGCGCAAGGCGCCGTCGGTCGCGGAGACCATCGACTGGGCTCGCACGCTGCTCGCGCTCGGCGCGGACACGCTCGACGAAACCGTGGTGCGCGACAGCCTCGGGGTGATCCTCAAGCACCAGGACGACATGACGAAGGCGGCCGACCGGCTGGAGCTCGACCGCGTCCTCGGCGGCTGAGGATGGGCGATCTCCCGGATCGGCTGGTCGAGTTCGTCCGCGCGCTGCGCGAGCACGGCGTCCAGGCAGGCCCCAGCGAGACCGTCGACGCGGCGGCCGCGCTCGAGGTGCTCGGCCTCGACGACCGCGAGCGGATGCGGGAAGGGCTCGCCGCGGCGCTCATCCGGCGCGGCGGGCAGCGCGCGGTGTTCGACGCGACCTTCGACCTGTTCTTCCCGCTCGGCGCCGGCATCCCGGAAAGCGCGCGGGAACGCGAATTCGATCTCGCGGCGCTGCGCGAGGAACTGGCTTCGGCACTGGTCTCCGGCGACGAAGCCGCCATGGCGCGGCTCGCCGGTGTCGCGGTGGACCTGCTCGGCGGCCACGGGCAGGCGGCGGGCGGTGGCGGGTTCTCCGCGCACCAGGCACTCGACCGGCTCCAGCCGCAGACGCTGATTTCGCGCGTGCTGGCCGCGCTGCGGACCGGCGAGCCGGAGTTCGCCGACCGCTTCCGGCGCGAGGAGGTGCGGCGGCGGGTGGAGTCGTTCCGCGGCCACGTCCGCACCGAGGCGCGCCGCCGCACGGCCGAGGTGCGCGGGCGCGACCGCGTCGCGAAGCACGCCATCGCCCCGCCGTCGGACCGCGTCGACTTCCTGATCGCGAGCCGGGCCCAGCTCGCCGAGCTGCGGCGGACCGTCCAGCCGCTGTCCCGCAAGCTCGCCGCCCGCCTCGCCGCGCGCCGCCGCCGTGCCAACCGCGGCCGGATCGACCTGCGGCGCACGCTCCGCCGCTCGCTCGGCACCGGCGGCGTGCCGCTGCGCCCCGCCTACCGCGTGCGGCGGCCGGGCAGGCCGGAACTGGTGCTGCTGTGCGATCTTTCCGGGTCCGTCGCCGGGTTCGCGAACTTCACCATGCTGCTCGTGCAGGCACTGGCCGAGGAGTTCTCGCGCGTGCGCGTGTTCGCCTTCGTCGACACCGTCGACGAAGTCACGCACCTGGTGACCGGGGGAGAAGGCGACCCCGCCGCACTCGGCGAGCGGATCGCCGCCGGGGCCGAGCTGTCCACTTGGGATGGTCACAGCGACTACCGGCACGCGCTCGGCGGGTTCACCGAACGCTATCTCGACGCCGTCGGGCCGAAGACGTCGGTGCTCATCCTCGGCGACGCCCGCACCAACGGCGGCGACCCGAACCTCGCTGCCGTACGGGAGATCCGCGCGCGGGCCCGCCGCACCTACTGGCTCAACCCCGAACGCGAAGCGCTCTGGTCCACCGGCGACTCGGCCGCGCACGCCTACGCCGCCGTCGTCGAGATGCACGAATGCCGCACCGCGCGCCAGCTCGCCGACCTCGTCGCCAAGATCCTGCCGACCTGAAAGGGGCACCGGGCATGCTCGTCGCCACGACCACCGTCGAGTACGCGCCCACGCTGCTGGGCACCGATGTCGAAGACCCGTGGCTCTCCTGGACGCTCACCGCGCCGGGACACCGCGCGCGGCAGACGGCGTACCAGGTCACCGTCGGCAGCGAGCCGGGAGCTGCGGACGTGTGGGACTCCGGGCGCGTCGAATCGGACCGGGCCGTCGGCATCGCCTACGCCGGACCCGTCGCGCCGCGCACCCGCTACTTCTGGCGGGTCCGGGTGTGGGACGGCGACGGCGCGGTGTCGCCGTGGAGCGGGACCTCGTGGTGGGAGACCGGGCTTCTCGGCGGGGACTTCGGCGCGAGGTGGATCGGCGGGCCGGATTCGGCCTTGCTGCGCAAGGGCTTCTCGGCATCCGACGCCGTGCGGGCCAGGCTGTACGTCTCGGGTCTCGCCTACTACCACGTCGAGATCAACGGCGAGAAGGTCGGCGACCAGGTGCTCGATCCCGGGTTCACCGCGTACGACCGGACCGTGCTGTACGCCGTGCACGACGTCACGGCGATGCTGCGCGCGGGGGAGAACGCGATCGGGGCGATGCTGGGCCGCGGGTTCTACGCGATGACGGTGCCGAACGCGTGGGACTGGGACCGCGCGCGCTGGCACGACGAGCCGAAACTGCTGGCGCGCCTGGAGATCGAGCACGCCGACGGCACCAGGACCGTGGTCGGCACCGACGAGACCTGGACCGCCGCCGACGGCCCGATCCGCTCGGATTCCCTGTACGCCGGGGAAACCTTCGATGCCCGGCTCGTCCCGGACGGATGGAGCGGCCCCGGTTTCGACGACAGCGCCTGGGAAAACGCCCTCCTCCGCGAAGCGCCCGCGGGAGTCCTCCGGGCGCAGCAGCACGAGCCGATCAAGGTGGTCGAGGACGTCGAACCGGTGTCGCTGACCGAAATCGGCGGCTCCGTGGTCGCCGACCTGGGCCGCACGATGGCGGGCTGGACCCGGCTCACCGTGACCGCGCCCGCGGGCACCGTCGTGACCCTGAAGCACGGCGAGAAGCTGAACGCCGACGGCAGCGTCGAAGTGGAGAACCGGTTCGTCTCGGGCACCAGGAAGCAGACGGACGAGTACGTCTGCGCGGGCACCGGCCGGGAGACCTGGGAACCGCGGTTCACCTACCACGGCTTCCGGTACGTGCAGATCAGCGGCGCGAAACCGGATCGCGTCACCGGCAGGGTGGTGCGCGGCGCGGTCCGCGAGCACAGTACGTTCCGCTGTTCGGAGCCGTTGTTCGAGACCTTCGACGTGGCGATGCGGCGCACGCTGGCGAACAACCTGCACGGCATCCCCACCGACACCCCGCTGTACGAGAAGAACGGCTGGACCGGTGACGCCCAGCTCGGCGCGCCGGTCATGGCGCACGCCTTCGCGCTCCCGCGGTTCTTCGCCAAGTGGATCGACGATCTCGCCGACAGCCAGGACGAGGCGGGGCGGCTGCCGGTGATCGTGCCGAGCGGCGGCTGGGGGTTCGACGAGCTGGCCCCCGCCCCGGAGTGGACGACCGTGTTCCCGTACCTGCTGCGGGAGTTCCACCGCTGGTACGGCGACGACCGCCCCGCGCGGCGGCACTGGGGCGCGCTCGTGCGCTATCTCGACTGGGAGCTGGCGCGCCTGTCCGGCGGCCTCGCGACGACGGAACTGGGCGACTACCTCCCGCCGGGCTACCCGCAGGGCATCCCGCCGGAGGACACCCGGCTCACCGCGTCCGCGTACCTGCACCGCGGGCTGGTGCTGGCCGCCGAACTCGGCGATCTGCTCGGCCACGACGTCGAGCGGTACCGATCGGCGGCCGCGGCGGTGAAGGACGCGCTCAACGCCGAATTCCTCGATTTCGTCGAGGGCCACTACCGGACCGCGACGGATCCCGAATACCGGCAGGCCTCGAACGCGATCCCGCTCGCCTTCGGGCTGGTCCCCGACGACGCGGTGCCGTCCGTCGTCGAAAGCCTCGTCGCGGACATCCGGGCGCGGGGCGAGCACCTGAACACCGGCGCGCTCGGCACCAGCGTGCTGCTTCCGGTGCTCACCGCGCACGGCCACGCGGACCTCGCGCACGCGGTCGCGACCCAGCGGGAGTACCCGAGCTGGGGGTACTGGTTCGAGCTCGGGGCCGACACGATGTGGGAGCGCTGGGACGCCGGCGCGCGCTCGCGCGACCACTACTTCCAGGGCACCGTCACCGGCTGGCTGTACGAAAACGTGGTGGGACTTCGGCCCGTCGACGACGGGTACGCGCGCTTCCTCGTCCGGCCGGACGCGCTGGCGGGGCTGGATCGCGCGGAGACCGCGGTGGACACCGTGCGCGGGCGGATCTCGGTCGCGTGGTCGCGCACGGGCCGGCGGTTCCGGCTGGCCGTCGAGGTACCGGTCGGGGCGGTCGCCGAGGTGCACGTGCCGGGACGCGGCGCGGTCGTGGAGGGTCCCGCCGAGCAGGTGCGCGAGGGTGTTTTCGAGGCAGCGCACGGCCGGTACGTGTTTTCCTCCGACGGGCTTGAAACGATTTAGCCTATCCTGGGCGGTGGCGAGGCGGCCGCCGTCCGCCTCGCCTCCCTCGTTCGCCGGAAATACGGCGGTGCGGCTCGGGGTTGGACCGGGCATGAGCACCCGAGAACGCGGCAGGGTCCGCGTGGAGCACGGCGCCAAGCGCGTCCGTGCCGTACTGGGCGGCCAGGTCGTCGCCGACACGACCGCGCCGCTGCTGGTGTGGGAGTTCCCGTACTACCCCGCGTACTACGTGCCGCGCGCCGATGTTGCCGACGGCGTGCTGGTCGCCACCGATCGGACGAAGCGGTCTCCGAGCAGGGGAGAGGGCCGGGTCTGGACGGTGCGGGCAGGCGGGCGCGAAGCCGTGAACGCGGCGCTCGACTACCCGGACTCGCCGATCGACGAGCTGCGCGAGCACGTCCGGTTCGACTGGGCGACGATGGACGCCTGGTTCGAGGAGGACGAAGAGGTCTTCGTGCACCCGCGAAGCCCGTACACGCGCGTCGACATCCTCGCGTCGTCCCGGCACGTGCGCGTCGAACTCGACGGCGTCACGGTCGCCGAATCCGAGAAGCCGATGCTGCTGTTCGAAACCGGCCTGCCGACGAGGTACTACCTGCCGAAGACCGATATCAGGATGGACCTCGTGGAGCCGAGCGACACGGTGACCCAATGCCCGTACAAGGGCGACGCCCAGTACTGGACGTTCCGCACCGGCGACACCGTGCACACCGACATCGCCTGGTACTACCGCTATCCGGCCCCGGAAAGCCAGAAGATCGCCGGTCGCGTCGCCTTCCTGGACGAGCGCGCGGACGTGTTCGTCGACGGCGTCCGCCAGGAGCGGCCGAAGACGCACTTCGGCTGACCCGCCCGTAGGGTGGGCGCATGTCCGATCGCCTGTACTTCCGGCAGCTGCTCTCCGGCCGCGACTACGCCGTGGGGGACCCGGTCGCCACCCAGATGGTGAACTTCGCCTACCTGATCGGCGACCGGGAAACCCGCGAAACGGTCCTCGTCGACCCCGCCTACGCCGTCGGCGACCTGCTCGACGTCATCGAGGCCGACGGCATGCGGCTCACCGGCGTGCTCGCCACCCACCACCACCCCGATCACGTCGGCGGCGAGATGATGGGGTTCTCGCTGCCGGGCATCGCGGACCTGCTCGGCAAGGCCCAGGTCCCGATCCACGTCAACGGCGACGAGACCGAATGGGTCCGCAGGGTGACCGGGGTGTCGGGCACCGATCTCGTCCCGCACGACCACGACGACCTCCTCGAGGTGGGCGCGATCGGCATCCGCCTGCTGCACACGCCCGGCCACACCCCCGGCAGCCAGTGCTTCCTCGTCGACGGCAACCTCGTCGCCGGGGACACGCTGTTCCTCGACGGCTGCGGGCGCACCGACTTCCCCGGCGGCGACCCCGACGCCATGTACCGCAGCCTGCAGTGGCTCGCCGGGCTCGACGGCGATCCCGTCGTCTACCCGGGTCACCAGTACTCCGCCTCCCCGTCGGCCGCGCTGTCCTCGGTGAAGGAGAACAACTTCGTCTACCGGCCGAGTTCGCTCGAAGAGTGGAAGGCGATGTTCGGCGGCTAGCTCCCTTCGCCGTGGGCCGCGCGCGATGTGGTCTGCGTGGCGGTGACGATGCTGCCGGGTCTTTCGGCTCGCGTCGCGGTGTCTCGGGCAAGCCCTGAAGGACGAGAGCACCTGCGCTGCGGCTAAAGCCAGTCTTCGCCGACCCGCACCGCGAGTTCTTCGAGCACCTCGGCGGTGGCCGACATGCAGCGCGCCACGTCCGGTTCGACGTCCGTCAGAGCGTAGGCCGCGGAGAAACCGTTCTCCTGCAACGTTTCCAGCGGCAGCGCGGACCGCCCCGCGACCGCCACCACCGGGATTCCGGCGGCCGCGGCGGCCGCGGCGATCCCGGCCGGCCCCTTGCCGTGCAGCGTCTGCTCGTCGAGCGAGCCCTCGCCGGTGATCACCAGATCGGCGCCGGGCAACAGCTCGGCGAACCGGGTCAGCCCCATCACCACGTCGATCCCCGGCCGGAACCGCGCGCCGAGCAGCGCCAGCGCGGCGAACCCGGTGCCACCGGCCGCACCCGCGCCCGGCGCGTCCGCGAACCGTGCTCCCAGCACGGATTCCACGATGCGGGACCAGTGGCGCATCGCGTCGTCGAGCAGGCTCACCTGGCCTTCGTCGGCACCCTTCTGCGGCCCGTAGACCGCCGCCGCGCCGTGCGGGCCGAGCAGCGGGTTGTCGACGTCGCTCGCGATCACGAACTCCGCCTCGCGCACGCGCGGATCGAATCCGCCGAGGTCGAGCCGCGCCAGCGACAGCAGCGCCGCACCACCGGGCGCCAGCTCGGCTCCGTCCGCGTCGAGCAGCCTGGCGCCGAGCGCGCGCACGACACCGGCGCCGCCATCGGTGCCCGCGCTGCCGCCGACCCCGAGCACGATCCGGCGGCAGCCGTCGTCGAGCGCGGCCTTGATCAGCTCGCCGACGCCGATCGTGTTCGCCGTCAACGGTTCCAGCTCACCACCGGGGAGCAGGCTCAGCCCCGACACCGAGGCGAGTTCGACGACCGCCATGCGCTCGTCGCGGGCGAACCCGGTCTCCACCGGCTTGCCCGTCGGCCCGGTCGCGGTGACCGGCACGAAGCGGTACCCGGCCGCCACCGCCGCCGCGACGGTGCCGTCCCCGCCATCGGCGATCGGGCACTCCGCGATCTCGAGCCACTGGCGGACGCCGCCTTCGCGGGTCCGCCGCAGCCCCGCCGCGACCGCGGCGGCGACCCCGTCCGCGGGCAGCGTCCCCTTGAACTTGTCCGGCGCGATGACCACACGAACGTGCGAAGGCATCGTGATCCTCTCCGCGCCGTCGCGGCGCCGGTCGGTGTCTTCCCAGGCAGGTCCCCAGGCAGGTCCCCAGGCAGTTCCCCAGGCACAGTACTGGCGGGACCGGGATTGTCGTACCCCGCTGATAGAACGGTCCTCGGCTCGGAGCAGCGCGGACAAGGGGGAGCAGGACATGCGGATAGACGGCGCAGCCACGATGGTGACCGGGGCGAACCGGGGGCTCGGCAAGGCCTTCGCGGACGAACTGGCCGCCCGTGGCGCGGCCACGGTGTACGCGGCCGCTCGCGACCCGGCATCGGTCACCGGCCACACCCCGGTGGAGCTGGACATCGCGGACGAGGCATCGGTCGAGGCGGCGGCGCGGCGCTGCGGCGACGTGGCACTGCTGATCAACAACGCCGGGATCGCCGGTACCGCGCCGCTGATCGGCGAGCCGTCGATGGCACGGGCGCGCGAACTGATGGACACCAACTACTTCGGCACGCTCGCGATGTGCCGCGCGTTCGCCCCGGTGCTCGCGCGCAACGGCGGCGGCGCGCTGGTGAACATGCTGTCCGTGGTGTCGTTCTTCTCGGTGCCCGCGATGGGCGCCTTCTGCACCACGAAGGCGGCCTTGTGGTCGCTCACCAACGGCGTCCGGGTGGAACTGCGCGCGCAGGGCACCCAGGTGGTGGGTGTGCACGCGTCGTTCATCGACACCAGGCTCGCCACCGGGTTCACCGGCCGGAAGCACGCGCCGTCCGATATCGCCGCGCAGGTGCTCGACGCCGTCGAGGCAGGCGAGGAAGAGGTGCTGGCGGACGAGCGGACGAAGCAGATGAAGGCCGCCGTTCCCCGGGATCTCGAGCTCATCTACCCCGAGGTGCGGCGCCAGTGGGAGGCGGGGGCATGAGAGGTGAGCCCGGTACGGCCGTGCTACACAAAGCGTGACTCGTGGCAGCGCGGAGGTGCAGGTGGACGGGGTGCCGTCGAACGGCAAGCGCGGACGGCGCGCGGTGCGGCCGGACCCGGCCGACGGGCCCGTCGCCGAGTTCGCGCACCGGTTGTGGGAGCTGAAGGACGCCGCGGGCGATCCTTCGTATGACCGGATGCGCGACGAGCTGGGTGCGGCCGCGTCACGATCGGCGCTGTCCGCCGCGGCCAGGGGCCGTGAGCTCCCGTCGTGGGAGACCACCTGGGAGTTCGTCCGCTGCCTCGCCGTGAGCAGGCTCGGCGACAACGAGGCCGTGGTCCGCGCCGACTGGCAGGCCAGGTGGTCGGCGGCGAGGGAGGCGGCCGCACAGGCACCCGGGCCGGGCCTGGTGCCCGCCCCGGCGCCGGAGTCCGTGCCCGCGGTCGAGCCCGCGGTCGAGTCCGCCACGACGGCCGGCCGGGCGATGCTCGACCGGCGGCGCCTGGTCACGGTCGTGGTCGTGGTGGTCGTCGTGCTCATCGTCGCCGCGGGCGTGGCGTTCTTCGCCTTCGACGGCAAGGAGCAGCAGGCGGCGCCACCGCCTGCCGACCCGTATCCGGTTCCCGGTGACGCCTCGGAGTTCGTGCGGGACGTCAGCATCCCGGACGGCAGCGGTGTCCGGCGCGGGCAGCAGTTCGTGAAGGTGTGGGAGCTGCGCAACACCGGCTCGGTGCGCTGGGTGGACCGGTACCTCCAGCGCGTCGGCGGCAGCGAGACCACCGCCGACTGCCGGACCCCCGCGCGGGTGCCGGTGCCCACCACCGAACCGGGGCACACCGTGCAGGTCGCGGTCCCGGTCGACCCGCAGGGCGACGGGATCTGCAAGGTGTACTGGAAGATGGTCGACACCGCGGGCAAGCAGGTGCTCCCCGCCGCGCGCGGGGTCTACTTCCTGGTGACCGTCACCGCCTGAGTGCGCCGTGTTGTGCGCCGCTGGGGCCGGTTGTACCGTGTCGGCCAGCGCCCGGGGTGGGCGCGCTGCTGGTTTCGAGGACGGGGCGGTTCGTGGTCACCGGAAAAGTCGTTCGGTTCGACGAGGTTCGCGGGTACGGGTTCGTGGCGCCGGAGGGCGGCGGCGAAGACGTCTTCATGCACGTCAACGATCTCGAGGTGGACAAGCGCCTGATCGCGCCGGGCGCGATCGTCGAGTTCGCCGTCGAGGACGGGGACCGCGGGCTCAAGGCCTCCGGGGTGACGCTGGTCGAAGGCCCGCCCGCTCGTCCCGTCGGTGCCGCCGCACCGCCGCGCACGGAGCACCGCTCGGAGTTCGACGACGGCCTGTGCGACGTGCTGTCGATCCCCGAGTTCACCGCCGAGCTGACCGAAGCGCTGCTCACCGCCGCGCCGACGCTCACCGGCGCGCAGATCGTCCAGGTGCGGCAGCGCCTGGTGTCGTTCGCGCGCGGGCACGGCTGGATCGACTCCGCCAACTGACTCCCGAACCGTGCCGGGTGCCCCTCCGACGGCACCCGGCACGGTCGTGCTCAGCCCGTCACGTGCACGTAGTCGACGACGAGCTGCTGGGGGAACTGCGTGCTGCCGTCCGGGTCGCCGGGCCAGTACCCGCCGACGGCGAGGTTGAGGATGAGGAAGAACGGGTGGTCGAACACCCACTTCTTGCCGCTCAGGTCGTTCGGCGTGCGGGTCTGGTAGGTGTTGCCGTCCACCGACCACGTGATCTTGTCCGGGGCCCAGTCGACGGCGTAGGTGTGGAAGTCGTCGGAGAAGTTGGGGCCGTTGTAGCCGGCTCCGATGCCGCCTTCGCCGGAGTAGCCGGGGCCGTGGATGGTGCCGTGCACGGTGTTCGGCTCGAAGCCGACGTTCTCCATGATGTCGATTTCGCCGTCGGCGGGCCAGTTCCCGCCGCCGAGCATCCAGAACGCGGGCCACATGCCCTGCCCGCGCGGCAGCTTCATGCGGGCCTCGTAGTGCCCGTAGTTCGAGCTGAACTTCCCGGAGGTGTTGAGCCGCGCGGAGGTGTATTCGCAGCGGCCGTACCAGCAGTTGTAGTTGCCGGGGTTCTCCTTCTTCGCGGTGATCACCAGGTGGCCCTGGCCGTCGAGCGCGGCGTTGCCCGCGCCCGAGGTGTAGTACTGGCGCTCGTGGTTGTTGACGTTGTCGCCGGTTTCCTGCTGCCACTTCGAACCGTCGACACCGCTGCCCGCCGGCCCGTCGAAGTCGTCGGTGAAGGTGGCCATCGGCGCCGCCGGCGCTTGGGCAGTGGCGGTCGCCGAGGGGGCGCCGGTGAACGCGAGGCCCGCCGCGGCGGCCGCGACCAGTGCGGCGGCGCTGCGAACTCCTCGGGTGCGTGCGGTCGACATCGTTGTCACCTCTCACGTGTGGTCGACCGGCACACGAGGTGCCGGCCGGGTGGGGACCGTCTTCGTTTGTTGCGACCAACAACAAACGAAGTATGCGATTTACCCACCGTGTCGGCTACCTCCATCCGGGGGAACCGTATTGGTCCGGACGACTCGTGCTCGCCGTTCGTGGCGAGAGGGGTGGCCTTCGCGCCTGCGGGTGCGGGCAGGGCGTGGAGACCGCCGGTGGCCCGTTCTGTCCGCCACGACCGCCGGGAAGCCTCGTGAACAGGCATTTCGCAGTTAAGGGACCCCCCTGTTTCGGCCCGTTTCCGGCCGTGTAATGTTCTCTTCGTCGCCAGGGAAACCCGGCGGCCACCGGGAACACGAACCAAGCTCCCGCCTCAGGCGGTAGAGTGGGTGGGCCCGAACGGTGCGGAACAAGTACCCCCACTGAATCTCCGGATTCGACGTCGGGTAAGGTCTGCTCCGAACACAAGACGAAGAAATAATGCACGGGATGCGGCTGCGCTGGTCGCGAACCATTCCGGGCGTGTTGCTTGAGAACTCAACAGTGTGCTAGTGAACTAAGCCAGTAGAGCTTATGTATTAGAACCTCGTATGAGGTTCCTTTGAGATACTGTTCTTA